>NZ_JBBLZC010000067.1:0-1219 GCF_037908215.1 Benzoatithermus flavus
ATTGAGGCATATGCCAAAAAAGTGGACGTGATGTGTCCGATATACACGTTTATTTAACCCGTGGTGCTAGTTGAGCTTTAGCGCTCAACTAGCCCAAGTGTAACCAGGGAATAAGCTAACAATATACCGTCTAGTGCCACTTCAAATCCGATAATCGAATTGGCTCGGATCCCCGTGATGCGATAGTGGTCAACCAGAACCGAGAACACCGTCTCGATCACTTTGCGTTTTTGTTGGATCCACTGCTCCCATGTCTCAGACGCACGATGTTTCTGGTTTTTTCGAGACGGAGTCCAAAGCGCCATTTGGTATTCTTCGTACAGCCTTTTTTGCAAGTCACGGCTAATGAATCCTTTGTCCCCGAAGTTATACGGGTGGGGAATTTGGGTCATCACGCTTTCGGCTGCGATTCGATCGTGGCAAGATGCTTCCGTCACCACATACCCCATTGGCAGCCCTTGATCGGTCACTTGAAGGTGCAGCTTCAACCCGTAGTACCATTGCTTTTTGGAAGCGCAATACCCGATGTCGACGATCTCTTGAAACCGTTTGACGCGATGCATTCTTGCGGTATGGCACAACGGGAGCGGCAAGCTGTCGACGACGGCATAGCATGATGTTGGCCGCGTTTTGCCAGCTCATGACGGATCCATTTGATGGCGAAGCCAAGCGCCCGGCAGCGGCGGTTATACCGGGAGCGTTCAAGAAACGAGCCGTTTGTGAACAAATTTCCCGTGACAAAACGATGCCATGCCCGTTCGGATGTAAAACCGAGCAGCTTTCCTAAAAGATGAATGGCGATGATGACAGCGTCCTCTTGCTTGAACAAATGGCGATTTCGACGATGAAGATGCACCTGAATGCATGAAAGTTGAGCAGAAACAAAAACGAAAATGGCGGCATATTGCTTTTGAATCTTGGCTCGATCTGTAGTAAAATGAAAGTGCTCTTGCATAGGGATCCTCCTTTTTTAATGGTTGGTTGCACTTTCATTTTAAGGGGATCCTCATGCAAGGGCTATTTTTATGCTTGTTTGAGTTTATCTAGCACCACGGGTATACTGCTATTTTCTCTGAAAAGAATATAATCTCTCCAAGTTTCTTACATAAAGAGTACCATTTTTATCTATTGCTAAATCCCAAGCATTATGATCAAGCAAAATAGTTACTTTCATAGTAGAGGGATCAACTTCAAAAAGCTTCCCTTCAACAGTACCGTA
>NZ_JBBLZC010000068.1:0-1203 GCF_037908215.1 Benzoatithermus flavus
TCGTTGGCCTCGATCAGGTCGAGATCGTCCACCTTCCAGCCGGCCTTCTCGAGCGCCTTGCGCGAGGCCGGGATGGGACCTGTGCCCATCACCGCCGGATCGACCCCGGCCGTGGCCCAGGCGACCACGCGCGCGAGGGGCTCGAGCCCACGCCGCTGCGCCTCCTCGGCGCTCATCAGAATCGTGACCGAAGCACCGTCGTTGATGCCCGAAGCATTGCCGGCGGTGACCGTACCGTCCTTCGAGAAGGCGGGGCGGAGCTTGGCGAGGGTCTCGAGCGTGGTGCCGGGCTTCAGATGCTCGTCCGTGTCGACCACCACCTCGCCCTTGCGGGTCTTCACCGTGACCGGGACGATCTCCTCCTTGAACCGGCCCGAAGCCTGCGCCTCCGCCGCCTTGCGCTGCGATTCGGCCGCGAACTGGTCCTGCTGCTCGCGGGTGATCTGCCACTGGCGGGCGACGTTCTCGGCGGTGGTGCCCATGTGGTAGCCGTTGAAGGCATCCCACAGCCCGTCCTTGATCATGGTATCGATCATCTCGAGAGCCCCCATCTTCACCCCGCTCCTGAGATAGGCGCAGTGGGTGGAGAGGCTCATGCTCTCCTGGCCGCCCGCGACCACGATGCGGGCATCGCCCGAGCGGATCGCCTGGAAGCCCATGGCGACGGCACGCAGGCCCGAGCCGCAGACCTGGTTGATGGTGATCGCCGGGGTCTCGATCGGCAGGCCTGCCTTGACCGAAGCCTGCCGGGCCGGGTTCTGGCCCTGGCCCGCGGTCAGTACCTGGCCCATGACGACGTCCGAGACCTCGGCCGGATCGACCTTGGCGCGGTCCAGCACCTCCTTGATGACGACGGCGCCCAGCTCGTGCGCCGGCAGGCTGCTCAGGCCACCGTTGAAGGCGCCGATGGCGGTCCGGGCCGCGGCTACGATGACGACATCGGTCATGCTGGTCTCCTTTCCTCGAGACGGCAGGCGCACGCGATCCGACGGGTCGCAGGTCCGCACGCACCTGCTGAATGCGCTCAGCCTACATCCGCCGATAACCGCGCGGAGGCAAGGGTCTTCCGTCGCGCGGCCTCGATCCGGGCCGAGCGCGCCCGACCGTCGGGCCTAGCGCCGGGGTGCCTTGCCCCAGTACTTGTCGAGGTAGCGCTGGATCTCCTGGCGCATGAAGCGCGAGCTGTCCTCGGCCCGCTCCTCC
>NZ_JBBLZC010000012.1:0-157901 GCF_037908215.1 Benzoatithermus flavus
GGTCTTGGGGCCGCGCTGCTGCGGGGCGGGGGACGGGTCGGCTGTGGCGGTATTGGGGGCGAGGTCGGGCACGGGGGCAGGTCCGGGCTGAGGGGCAGCTGGCCCGAGCCTAACCGGATCTAGGAATATAGTCAAGAGAGGCGACCGGCCGGGCGGATCGCGACACCCGACTCCAGCACCGCCCCGTGCCCACGATCGACGCACGACAACTGGCATCGAGGTCGATAGAATGCAGGCCCGGCAGGAGCGGCACCGCATGGCGTGGCGGGACCATATCGAGATCGACCCTGGGCGGCTCGGCGGCAAGCCCGTGGTCCGCGGCTCGCGCATCCCCGTCGAGCTCGTGGCCGAGCTCGTGACCGACGGCTGGTCGGCTGAGCGCAGCCGTGAGAGCTATCCCACCCTCAGCGAGGAGGATATTCGCGCCTGCCTGCGCTACGCGGCGGCGATCTTGCGCGAGGAGCGTCGGTTCCCGCTGCCCGCTGCCTGACGGCGCCGCGTGCGGTTGCTGCTCGACGAGAACGTTCCCCATGAGCTGGCGCGCGCGCTCGCCGCGCGTGGCTACGACGCCTTGCTGCTGCCGCCTCATCTAGGCGCTACCGATGACGCCGGCATTCTCGACGAGGTGGTTCGCGATGACCGCGGGCTCGTCACGCTCGACACGGATTTCGGGACGCTGGTGTTCGCTCGTGCCCGGACACCGCCGCCTGCGGTCGTTTTGATCCGGCTGCGGGCGACCGAGCTGGTCGCGCGAATCGGCGTGGTCGCGGCGGCGATCGAGCAAGCGGCCTTCCCTGGCATGTTCGTCGTCATCGACGGGCAGGGGATACGCACAAGACCGCTGCCCTAGCACCGGAATTTCGAGGGCAGCATACGAGATCAACCCTTCTCGTGGCGCACGGGTCCTACGTGGGCCGCGCGTGCTCGGGATGCGGCCGGAGGTCAAGCGGGCAGGCCGCGCCTCGCCCCACGTGGGGAGGCTCGGCTGGCATAGGGCAGGAAGGTTAATTTCGTAGGGTGTCCCCGAAATCCGAAGGTTAATTTCGTAGGGTGTCCCCGAAATCCGCGAAATCCCACGTGGGGAGGCTCGGCTGGCATAGGGCAGGAAGGTTAATTTCGTAGGGTGTCCCCGAAATCCGAAGGAAGGTTAATTTCGTAGGGTGTCCCCGAAATCCGAGAAGGATCTGGAGCGGCTGACCATGCCGTAGCGCCTGCCCGTGGCGCGGGCGGCGAGTCCGCGCCACGACGAAGCACGGTCCGGCAGACGGACGCAGGAGGCCGGACCACCGCAACGAAGACCCGTTGGGACCTTCAGTCCGGAGAGGATCTTCCGGGCGGAGCAGCGGATCCTGGTCCGCTGCGGCGTTCGACCGCGGCCGACGGTCCCGGCTCGGCGGCATCTTCCGTCCGCCTTCGTCCGCCCGGCCCGCGTGCCTTTCGCGGGCCGCCGCCGGATTCCGATCGCGGCTCGTCGAGGGCGGCGCGGACCAAGGCGCGCACCGCCCAGCTCTTCACCTCGCGGGCGGTCTCGTCATCGAGCCGCAGGACGTCGCGGAAGACGATCATCGACTCGGGGCCGAAGATCATGGCGAGCGCAGCGCAGAGCCTGGCGTAGCTGCTCCTCGTGAGCCGGTCGCGGGCAGGGGCCAGGGCCGCCTCGATCAAGGGCGTGCGGCGGTTCTGCCGTAGCGGCACGGCTTCGTCAGCGGAGCCCTCGGCCACCCGGGCGATGGCGGAAGCCAGCATGAGCCGGAGCGCCGCCTCGTTCTCGATCACCATGCGGTGCATCGCCGCCTCGGCCTTGTCGACCCGCTCCTCCGGATCGACCGATGGGTCGCCGGCGAACAGGGTCTCGCCGTCGGGTACCGCCAGGTCGAAGGACGCCTCGACCAGGAGCGCTTCGGCGTTCCGGAAGTAGCGGTACGCGGTCGCCCGCGAGACGAGCGCCGCCTCGGCGACCTCCTCGAGGCTCGGCTTGCGCCCTTCCTTCATGAGGCGCGCCGCCGCCGCGATCAGATCCTTGCGGGTCCTGTAGCGCTGGTTGCTCCGGTCCGCCGCCTTCCCGTCCGCCATCTCAGCTCTGCGGTAGCTGTCGGATGATGGCCGCGAGATCCACCCACACGTTCTCGCGCTTGATCTCGCCGCTGTCGGCGAATTCGACGACATGCAGCATGCGGAACTCGAGCGGGCGGCCCTTGCCTTCCAGACCGAAGGGCCTGCCCACCGCCTTGCCCTGCCAAAGCGACTCGTCGATCAGGAAGTTGTCGCCATAAAGCCGCCTCAAGCACTCGACCTTGCTCTCGGACAGATCGGCGAACAGGGTTTCGTAGAAGGGGCGCGCGCCGGCGCGGCCGCGCGTCGGCCCGGACGGCCAGCCGACGATGTCGTGCTCGACGTCGGGCGAGAGCGTCGCCAGGACGCCCTCCACGTCGTCGCGGGCCTCGAAACCGAAATGCTCGTCGATCTTTCGGTCCATCTCCGCAGGCGTCAGCGCCATAGCCGGTCCTCCGGGGCGAGGGGACATTCCTGAAACGCGGATATATTGATGAGATGAGAGTATCATGTAAAGAGACTTGCTTCAGCCTCCTCGAGCATCGTTGGAGCGCGCGGCGAACTCCCTCCAGCGAGCGGCAAGGCTGTCGACGGCCAGCCATCTCTTATGTGCCCAAGGGTTTCGAGGGTGCTATACGAAATCAACCTACTCGTTCTGCCCCAGCCGAGCTTTCTTGCCGAAGGCGATGCTCGGCGTGCCTGCTCGACTTCCGACTACGCCCCGGCAAGCGCGGCCCGAGTGCCACGGGGAGGAGCGATTTCGTATGCTGTCCCCGCAACTCCGGCTCATCGCTGCGGTCGAGAACGGGAATCCTGTTGAGCGGCCGGCGCTGCCGTGGTCACATCGAGCCATGACCGCGACCGCCATTCTGAAGCTGCAGCGGGCCGGCTTCACCCAGGAGCAGGTGGAGGCGCTGGCCGAGTTCGCCGAGAGCGACGCCGCGACCAAGCTCGATCTCGCCGAGATGGAGGGTCGACTGCGGCAGGAGATCAGCGAGGCCCGAGCCGAGATGCGGACCGAGATCGGCGGACTCCGCGCCGAGATCGCCGATGTCGAGCACCGGCTCACCCGCCGCATCGACGCCGTGGAAGCCCGCATGGACCGGATGACCTTGCAGATCACCGTGCGCCTCGGCGGGATGCTCGTGGTCGCGGTCGGCGCGATGGCCGCGCTGGTGAAGCTGCTCTGAGCCGGGCGCATCATGCTGCCTCACCGCCGCCGTCACCAGCCGCTCGCGCCATTTTCTGGGTTTCAGGGACACCCTACGAAATCAACCTCTTCGTTCTGCACCAGCCGAGCCTCTGCTGGGAAGGTGCGCTGCCGGGCCGATGGCGGCCCCCATGACGGTGAGGATCGGGTGCCGGTCCGCCGGGGGCGTGGGCGTCTCCTGCCGGCACGTCCGTGCCGCCGGGAACTCCGGCCCCGCACCGACCCGCTACCCGCATTCGCTCCATTGCCCTGGAAACGTTCGCGGCGAGCATTGACAAGCGCCGGCCGGCGACGTTCCCTCGCCGGCGCCCTTGCAACGCCGCAGCCGAGATCCGGATCGCCTATGGCCCCGCCGCCCGACCACGAAGAGCTCGAGAATCTGCGCCGGGAGGTGGACCGCCTCGATGCGGCCATGGTCGACCTCCTCGCCGAGCGCATGCGCGTCGTGCAGGCGATCGCCCGGATCAAGCAGGCCGCCACCAACGGCCGGCCGGCCATCCGGCCCGGCCGGGAGGCCGTCATCCTGCGCCGCCTCGCCGAACGTGCCGCCGGACGCTTCCCGACCGCGGCCCTGCTGCGCATGTGGCGCGAGCTTCTGGCCGCCACCACCCGGGCCCAGGCCCCGTTCACGGTGGCGGTGCAGGTGCCGCCGGATCAGCCGGCGCTCTGGGACGTGGCGCGCGACCATTTCGGCTCGCTGACACCCATGTTGCGCACCGAGAGCGGATCGCAGGCGCTGCGCCTTCTGGCCGAGGATGTGAGCCGCCTCGCCGTCCTGCCGCTGCCGGGCGAGGAGCACGGCTGGTGGATCAGCCTGCTCGACACGTCCGTTCTGCCGCTCAGGATCGTGGCGCGCCTGCCGTTCTCGAACCCCGGCACCTACCCCGAGGGTGTGGACGGGTTCGTGGTCGGCGCCATCGAGCCCGAGCCCTCGGGGGACGATGTCAGCCTGATCGCCGTCGAGACCGTCGAGGACGTCAGCCGCGCCCGGCTGCTCGAGCTGCTCGGCGCCGCCGGTCAAGCACCGCGCTGGCTCGCGGGCCGGCGCCGGAGCGAGGCGGGCCATGCCCTGCATCTCCTCGAGCTCGACGGCTTCCCGATGCCTCACGACCCTCGCCTCGATCACGTGCTCGCCCATGCGCGCGAGCACGTCTTGCGCTGCGTGTGGCTCGGAGGCTATGCCCGTCCCCTGCCGGTAGGAGAGGGCGTCTGATCCGGACGCTCCCCGCCCGTTTTCCGTTCGCGCCAGCATCGAGGTAGCCCCATGGCCCTGCCCAGGCCGCGCCCCGGCATCCTGGAGATCACCCCTTACGTCGGCGGCAAGGCGAAGAGTGCGAGCTCGAAGCCCGTCGCCAAGCTCTCCTCCAACGAGAGCCCGCTCGGTCCAAGCCCCAAGGCCATCGCCGCCTATCGCGAGCTGGCCGGGGAGCTGCACCGCTACCCCGACGGCAACGCGACGGCCTTGCGCCAGGCGATCGGCCGCCGCTTCAACGTCGATCCCGATCTCGTCGTCTGCGGCGCCGGCTCCGACGAGCTGATCTCGCTCCTGATCCGCGCCTACGCGGGTCCCGGCGACGAGGTGCTCTACAGCCGCCACGGCTTTCTCATGTACCCGATCGCAGCGCTCGCTGCCGGCGCCCATCCCGTGGCCGCACCCGAGCGGAACCTCACGGCCGACGTGGACGCGCTCCTCGCCCACGTCACCTCGCGCACGCGCCTGCTGTTCCTCGCCAACCCGAACAACCCGACCGGCAGCTATCTGCCGGCGACCGAGCTCGAGCGGCTGCGGGCGGGTCTGCCCGAGGACGTGATCCTGGTGATCGATGCGGCCTATGCCGAGTACGCCACCGCACCCGATTACGCGAGCGGCCTCGAGCTCGCCCGCGGCACCCCCAACACGGTCTGTTTGCGCACCTTCTCGAAGCTGTTCGGGCTCGCGGCGCTGCGCCTCGGCTGGATGACCGCGGCACCCGCGATCGTCGACGTCATCAATCGCGTGCGCGGCCCCTTCAACGTCTCCGCGCCGGCGCTCGCCGCGGGAGTGGCGGCGCTCGAGGACCTCGAGCATCAGGAGCAGGCCCGCGCCCACAACGCGACCTGGCTGCCCTGGCTCACGCGCGAGATCCAGGCTCTTGGCCTCACCGTCCACCCGAGCCTCGGCAACTTCATCCTGATCGAATTCCCGTCCGAGCCCGGCCATGATGCCGCCGCCGCCAACGCCTTTCTCGAGGCCGAGGGCATCATCCCGCGCGAGATGGGCGCCTACGGGCTGCCGGGCTGCCTGCGTCTCAGCATCGGGCGCGAGGAGGAGAACCGGCGCGTGGTCGAGGCTCTGGCCGCCTTCGTGGCGGGGCGGAGGCAGGCATGACGCCGTTCCGCCGCGTAGCCATGCTCGGCATCGGCCTCATCAACGGCTCGCTCGCGAAGGTGATGCGACGCGAGGGGCTGGCAGGCGAGATCGTGGCCGCCGCACGCCGCGAGGAGACGCGCGCCCGCGCGCTCGAGCTGCACTTGTGCGACCGCGCCGAGGCCGATCCGGCCGAGGCGGTGCGGGGTGCCGATCTCGTCGTTCTGGGCGTGCCACCCGCCGCCGTCGGCCCGGTCGCCGCGGCGATGCGGCCGGGCCTCGCTCCCGATGCCATCGTCACCGACGTCTCGTCGATCAAGGCGCAGGTGGTCCGGGACGTCGTCCCGCACCTGCCGACACCCGGCCTGTTCGTGCCCGGCCATCCGGTGGCCGGCACCGAGCATTCCGGCCCCGATGCCGCCTTCGACACGCTGTTCGTGCGCCGCCGCTGCATCCTGACGCCGATCGAGGACACCGATCCCGCCGCCGTCGAGCGGGTCAAGGCGCTCTGGGAGCGTGCCGGCTCGCTGGTCGACATCATGACGCCCGAGCATCACGACCGCGTGCTCGCGATCACCTCGCATCTGCCGCATCTGATCGCCTATACCATCGTCGGCACCGTCGCCGACCTCGAGGAGCAGGCGCGGACCGAGGTGTTCAAGTACGCGGCCGGCGGCTTCACCGACTTCACCCGCATCGCCGCCTCCGATCCCACCATGTGGCGCGACGTGCTGCTCGGCAACCGCGAGGCCGTGCTCGAGATGCTGGGCCGGTTCACCGAGGACCTGGTGGCGCTGCAGCGCGCCATCCGCTGGGGCGACGGCCAGACCCTGTTCGACCTGTTCACCCGCACCCGGGCCATCCGCCGCGGTGTCATCCAGGCCGGCCAGGCTTATGTTCGTCAGCCGCAGGCCAACGGAGAGAACGGCTGAGCCGATGGCGGACAAGGACGCGGGCGACCTCGTCTGGTTCTTCGGCTACGGTTCCCTGATGTGGAATCCGGGCTTCGTGCACGACGACTTTGCGCCGGCACGGCTCGACGGCTGGTGCCGGGCCTTGTGCATCTACTCGACCCACTATCGCGGCACGGCGGCACGCCCCGGTCTCGTGCTCGGGCTCAAGCCCGGCGGGAGCTGTGTCGGGCGCGCCATCGGCGTGACGCGCGAGCGCGAGCCCGAGGTGCTGGCCTATCTCGACGCCCGCGAGCTCCTCGACACCTACGTCTACGACCGCGTCCGGCTGCCGGTGACCCTGCTCGACCGGCGCGCCGAGGCCGAGGCCTGGTGCTACGTCGCCAAACCCGATCACGCGCAGTATGCCGGCCATCTCGGCGGCGAGGATGTTCTGCGCTGCGTGCGCGAGGGTCACGGCCTCGCCGGTGCCTGCGCCGATTACGTCCGCAACACCGTCATGCATCTTCGGGCCATGAGCATTCTCGAGCCCGAGCTCGAGGCGATCGTGGCCGAGCTCGACGCCGCCGACAGGGACGACGCCTGACCGCCGCCGGCGGCCGGGCCGTCTCCACGCGGCCGCTCGGCTTGCGACGGTCAGCGGGCGGCGAGCGCCGCCTTCACGCCCTGCAGCAGCTCCGCCTCGGTGAAGGGCTTCGGTACCCAGCCGAGCGGCTGCGCCCGTCGGGTGCGTGCGAGCGTGCCGGGGTCGGTATGCGCCGAGACGAACAGGCTGCGGATGCCGAACCGGTCGGCGATCTCCTGCGCCGCGGCGATGCCGTCGACGGGGCCGCTGAGCCGGATGTCCATGAGCACGAGATCCGGCCGCTCGCGTCCGGCGAGCGCCACCGCCGTCGCCGCATCCGCCGCCGCGCCGACGATCTCGAACCCGGCCGCCGTCAGGAAATGCTCGATCTGCAGGCGGATGAGCCAGTCGTCGTCGACGATCAGGAGCCGTGGTCGCGCCGGCACGGCGGCGCTGCTCTCGCCCGCCGCCCAGAGCATGGCCTCGCCCGCGCGCCACGGCCACATCGGCGGTATCCGGCCTCCTGCTCCGCTGAACCCCGCGCATCCCGTCCGCATCGGCCCGATCCCGTTCAGTGCAGCGGCCGCGATGACGAGGCCCGTTGCCGGTCGCGTAGCGTGACCACGCACCGCGTGCCGCTTCCCGCCTCGACCACGCAGGCACCGCCATGCTGTTGGGCCAGCCCGCGAACCAGCAACAATCCCGTCCCGGAGCGCTGCACGCCATCCGGACCACGGCCGTTGTCCTCGACGACGAGGGTCAGAAGGTCGCCATCGCTGCGCTCCCGCTCGAGGCGAACCGTGACCTCGCCCTCCTGCTCGTCCGGAAAGGCGTGCTTGAAGGCGTTGGTCAAGAGCTCGTTGACGATGAGGCCCAGGGCCGAGGCGAGATCGAGGGGCAGGGATATCTCCACCGGCACGACCCGCACCGCTATCCCCGGCCGGTGGAAGGTGCGCGCCACGCCGGCGCAGATCTCTTGCAGGAAGGGGATGACGTCGACCCTCGAGAGATCCTCCTTCTGGTAGAACAGGCGCTGGAGCAGCGCCATGGCCTCGACCCGGAGCCGCGCGTCGTGGATCGCCGCCAGCGCCTCGGGTGCCTTCGCCTGCTGCTCGCCGAGCAGCAGGATACCGAGCAGAACCTGCAGGTTGTTCTTGACCCGGTGATGCAGCTCCCGGAGCAGCATGTTCTTCTGCCGCAGCGCCGCCTCGAGCTGGTGCTGGGCGAGCTTGCTGCGGCGGATCTCCGCGTTGAGCGCCACGACCTTCTCGGTCAGCACCTTGGAGCGGTCGTGCGCGGCCTCCTCGAAGCGCAGCAGGAGCAGCGGCTCGTCGGGATCGTCGGCCCCGCCGAGACGCCCGCCACGGCACCGGCAGCGATGGACGACGCCATCGTCCGTGTGGAGGCTCAGGCTGCCGATCACGGCGGTCCGCGAGCCGGAGAAGAGACGCAAGAGCGCGCTCACCTTTTCCGGAGGATCGGCCGTGAGCCCGGCCAGGGCGCGCCCCTCGATCTCGCCCGCGAGCCGGCCGAAGAGCCGCAGCGCCGGCGCGTTCGTCCGACGGACGACCCCCGAAGCGGTGACGAGCAGAGCCGGCTCATCCAGTACCGCGAGAAAACGCTGCAACGGGTCCACCGCCATCCTGATCCATAGCCCTGAAATATTCTCTGCCCTGCGGATCGGCATCCTCGCTCGGGACGAGGTGAACGACGACTCGGCAGCCGGAATGGCCTCGGGCGATGGTCTCCGGCAGCTCCACCCGGGCATAGCCCAGATTCTCGGCGACGATACGGCCGAAAACATTGGACGTCATCATGCACAAGGACGGCCGGCCCGCCACGAGCTCACCGAAGGGGCAGGCCCGGTTGCCGAGCACGATCTTCGTGGCGTCCTCCTCGATCACGAAGAAGTCGCCCTGGATGCGTCGCTTGAGGTCGACGAGCACGCGGGCCACCTGCGCGCGGTCGAGCCGCTCCACCCGGAGCGCTCGCTTGTACTCCGCATCGATCTGCTCGCCGATCGCGGCACCGACGACGCTGATATAGCCGGAAGCCTCGTCGAGGCCGACGACATCCTCGAGCGTGCCCGCGAGCTCGCGCAGCAGCCGACGCAGGAAGAGATCGCGCTCGAGGCCGATCGGGGCCGTTTCCGGTTCGCTCATGGCGCTGCTTCCGCTCGTGAGGGGCGAGGCGAGCATCGAAAGGCAAGCAGATCATCTCTAGACCCCACCGCCCGGCCGTCAATAGGCGGCGCTCGGGTACGAGGACGATCATGTGAACGAGCCGCATCCGACGCCATGTTCCTCGCCCGATAGCTCGGAAGAAAGGCGGTGGCCGGCTCGAGGACGGGTCGGCCGCTTCGCCGATGCTTCCTGGCCCGGTCGTGGCCAATCAAGGTTTTCGAAATCGTTCGTGCAATTTTCCTGCGCGAGACTCCCACCTTGCGGCCGTTTCGGGCCGATCTGGAAAATTATCCTAGAAACTGTCTGCGTGCAAGATGGCTCGTCCCGCTCCCCGGGCGTCAGCCACCGAGGCAGGGCTCGAGCAGGTGCAGGAACGCGGCCGGCTGCTCGGCGTGCGGCCAGTGCCCGGCACCGGGCACGGTCAGGATCTCGATGGCCGGGAAGAGCCGCCGCAGCGCCGCCTCACCCGCGGCGTCGACGTAATCCGACCGCTCGCCACGCAGCGCGAAGCTCGGGCCGGTATAGATGCGGCCCGCAAGCTCGTTCGGGAACGAGCCGATCTCGCTCATGGCCCGAAGCAGCGCTGCGAGGTTGGGCTGCCAGCGGAACCGGTCGTCGGCACTCGCGAGGTTCTGGAGCAGGAAGCCGCGCATGCCGGGCTCGGGCACGGCGGCCGCGAGAGCGGCATCGACGTCGGCGCGCTTTCGCGCTGCAGCGAGATCCACCGCCTGCATCGCGCGGATATGGTCCTCGTAGCCCTGCCGGTAGGTCACCGGTGCGATGTCGACGACGATCAGCCGCTCGACCAGCTCGGGCCGGGCGAGGGCCAGCGTCATCGCCACTTTGCCGCCCATGCTGTGGCCGAGCAGCCGCGTCCGCCCGCCGACGCGCTGCTCGATCAGGGCCGCGACGTCGGCCGCCATGGCGGCGTAGCCGGCCTCGTCCGACCAGGGCGAGGCACCATGATTGCGCAGATCCGCGAGATGAACCGTCCAATGACGCTCGAGGCCGCGGGCGATCGTGAGCCAGTTGCGAGCACGGCCCAGAAGCCCGTGCAGCACGACGACGGGCGGACCCGAGCCCAGCACGGTCGTGGCGAGCTCGAGAACGGCTGGCGAGATGCTGCTGGTCATTCCGGGCTCCTTTCCGAGGAGGGCGATCATGACGCTGGCGCGAGCGACTTCGGCCCGCCGTGGAACATCGGGTTTCGGGCGGCGTTGGCTTTCCCGGCCACCGGGCCGATCAATATAAGATGTCATCACCTCCGACGAGCAGCGCACGCATGGGGCAGAACGACATTCTCGAGACCGCCGATCCCGATGCCAAGGCGGAGCGCATCCTGCACCGGCGGCTGGATTGGGCCGAACGGAAGCTGCCGGGCTTTCTCGGCGCGTGGGTGCGGCATCTGCGGCGACCCTCGGCGAGTTGGATAAGGATACCGATCGGCGTGCTGCTGATCGCCTGCGGCTTTCTCGGCTTCCTGCCGATCCTGGGCTTTTGGATGGTGCCGCTGGGCCTGGCGCTGCTGGCGTTCGACATAGCGCTCCTGCGGCGGCCGACCGCGCGGATGATCGTCTCGGGCGAGCGGTGGTGGACGAGGCTGCGCCGCCGCTGGAGCGACGGCCGGGCCGGGGAAGGGGACCGCTAGCGCCGTCCTCCGGCGCGCTCCGGACGCATCGCCCGACCCGGCGGGCCTCGTCAGAGCCTCGTGCGCAGATGGAAGCTCTTCGGCCGGGTCAGGTGTTCGTAAGCCAGGCGCGAGAGCGCCACGCCGCGGCCGGAGTCCTTGACGCCGACCCAGGCCAGCGCCGGATCGAGATAGTCGCAGCGATTCATGAACACCGTGCCGGTCTCGAGCCGGTCGCCGATCCGCAGCGCCGCCGCCTCGTCGCTCGTCCAGATGGCGGCGGTGAGGCCGAAGGCGCTGTCGTTCATGAGCGCTATCGCCTCCTCGTCGTCCCTGACCTTCATGATCCCGACGATGGGCGCGAAGCTCTCCTCGGTCATCACCCGCATCTCGTGCGTGACGCCGACGAGGCACTGCGGCGCCATGTAGGCGGAGCCGCGCGCCTCGCGCGGGAAACGCCGCGGATCGATCAGCGCCTTCGCCCCCTGCCGGACCGCCTCCTCGACCTGATCGCGGGCGAAGTCGGCGGCGCTCGCGCGCACCATGGGACCCAGATTGGTCGAAGGCAGGGTGGGATCGTCCAGGACGTAGCGGCTCGCGAGCTCGACATAGCCCGCGACGAAGTCGTCGTAGAGCTTCTCGTGGACGTAGATCCGCTCGATCCCGCAGCAGCTCTGCCCCGAGTTGAAGCAGGCGCCGTCCACGAGATTCTCGACCGCGTGCGCGAGATCGGCGTCGGCGCGGACATAGGCCGGGTCCTTGCCGCCGAGCTCGAGGTTGGTGGCGATGAACGCCTTGCCGGCCGCAGCCTGGACCGCGTGCCCGCCCGGCACCGAACCCGTGAAGGCGACGAGCTGCGCCTCGCCGCTGCCCACGATGCGGAGCGCGTCGTCGTGGGCGAGATGGAGGTGCTGGAACACGCCCGCCGGCAGGCCCGCCGCGTCGAACGCCGCTTGGAAGCGCTCGGCGCACAGCGGGGTCTGGGCGGAGTGCTTCAGGAGCACGACGTTGCCGGCAGCAAGGGCCGGGATCACCGCGTTGACGGCGGTGAGATAAGGATAGTTCCAGGGGGCGATGACGAAGACGAGGCCCAAGGGCTCGTGGCGGATGAAGCGGGTGAAGCCCGCCTTCTCGCCGACGGCCACGTCGGTGAGGGCTTCGGGCGCCACCTCGAGCATGTGGCGCGCCCGCTCCTCGAACCCGCGGATCTCGCCGGGGCTCTGGGAGATCGGCCGGCCCATCTGCCAGGTGATCTCGGCCGCGATCGCGTCCCGGTCTGCGACGAACGCATCGACGGCCCGGCTCAGGAGGGCAATACGCTCGCGAACCGGTGTCGCCCGCCAGCCGGCGAAGGCGGCTTTCGCCCGCTCGAGGGCGGTGGCGATCTCGCGCTCGCCCGCGAGCTCGCGCTCGACATAGACCCGGCCGTCGACCGGCGAGATGGTGCGTTGCAGAGCCATGGCGTTCCCCGTTGCGTGGACACGTGCGCGACGTTAGGCGAGAACGCCGCGAGCGCCAATGCCACGCCGCCGGGAAAGGACATGCCGGGACCGCTGCTGACCCGGCACGCTATCCGGCCTGGTCAGTGCGCGGCGATGTAGGCTTCGCGCAGGACCGAGGTCTCGAGCTCCATCTCCTCGAGCCGGCTCTTCACCACGTCGCCAATGCTGACGATGCCGGCGAGCCGGCCGTTCTCGATGACGGGCAGATGGCGAAAGCGGCGTCGAGTCATCTCGGCCATGATGGCCTTGACGCTGTCCTCGGGGCTGCAGGTGGTGACGCCGGTGGTCATGAGCTCGGCGACATGGCGGTCGGTGCCCATGATCGCGGCGCCCTCCTGGGCCAGCGCCTTCACGATGTCGCGCTCGGAGATGATCCCTTGGACCGTGCTGCCGTCCTCGCTCACGACGAGCGCGCCCACGCGCTCGAGCGCCAGCCGGTGGACGGCGGTGGAGACGGTGGCATCCGGGCGGATGGTGATGACCCGCCGGCCCTTCGCCTCCAGGATATCGCGCACTTTCATCGGCCTTGCCCTCCTGTCCGGTCCACGAGCGGGCAGGTCCACGCACCCACACCCGCAAGATCCTACTATGCGCCGATCGCGGCAGGCTGTCCAAGGGCGGAGCCGGAGCACGGGACGAGGCTGGCGGGACCGTGATTCCGCCGGCCGGCACGCCGGGCCCTCGAACCTTTCGCGGGTCACGGTGAACGGGCATCGCACGAGGTCCCGAAAGGAAAAGCGGCGGGTGGGGCCCGCCGCCTTAGGAGAAATGCCCGACCACGCGGTCCCTGCCGGGCGGAGGGGCTGCTACTGGCCGCCGCCCAGGTTGTGGACGTAGACCGCGAGCATCTTGATCGCCGTCTCGTCGAGCCGGCCCTGCCAGTTCGGCATCACGCCGAGCTTCGGCCGGTTGATCTGGGCCGCGATCTGCGCGGGCTCGCCGCCGTAGAGCCAGATCGCGTCGTTGAGGGCGGGAGCGCCCATCTCCTTGATGCCTTCGCCCTTCTCGCCGTGGCAGGACGCGCAGTTCTCGGCGAAGACGGTGGCCCCCTGTTCGGCCGCCGTCTTGTCGGTGGCGCGGTCGGTGAGCGAGAGCACGTACTGCACGACCTGGTCGATCTGCTCGGGTTTCAGGATGCCGTCGGCGCCGAAGCTCGGCATCACGTTGTCGCGCGCCTCCGGGTCCTGGCCGTTCCGGATGCCGTGCCGGATCGTGTACTCGATCTGGTCGATCTGGCCGCCCCAGAGCCAGTCGTCGTCGGCGAGCGTGGGGTAGACGCCTTGACCCGCGCCGCCGAGGCCGTGGCAGGGGGCGCAGTTGTTCTTGAACTGCTTCTCGCCGCCGGCCACGGCGAACTGGAGCAGCTCGGGGTTCTTTTCGATCGCGGCGGTGTCGGTCGCCTTGATCTCGTCGAGCCACTTCGCCTGCAAGGCGCGGGCATCGGCCAGGCGCTGCTCGAGCTCGACGCGCTGGTTCGAGCCGAGCACGCCGCCCGTATGGCCCGACTTCCAGGGCCAGGACGGGTAGAGCACCCACCACAGCACCGAGAAGGCGATGGTGGCGTAGAAGGTGTAGACCCACCATTTCGGCAGCGGGTTGTTGAGCTCCTTGATCCCGTCCCACTCGTGGCCGGTGGTCTCGACACCCGTGACCGCGTCCTTTTCAGCCTTGGTGGCCATTCTTCATCTCCTCATCCCGAAACGGGATGCGCGCGTGGTCTTCCATCTCCTGCTTGCGACCCGGCCAGTAGGCCCAGGCGACGATGCCGGCGAACAGGAGAAACGTCCAGACGAGCCAGAACTGCTTCAGTATCGGAAGGATCGATTCCAACAGTTTTTCCTCCCTCTACTGCAGAAGATCTTCGGTGCGGACGTCGGTGAAGTCGACCATGCGGCCGAGGACCTGGAGATAGGCCACGAGCGCGTCCATCTCGGTCAGCCGGTCCGGCTGGCCGTCGAAGTCGCCGGTGGCCGCCTTCGGGTAGCGGGCGAGGAGCGCCTCGTGGTCGCCGTCGTTGGCGGCCTGCGCCTCGAGATCGGCCTTCGCGTTCTGGATCTGCTCGTCCGTGTAGGGTACGCCGACGGTTCTGAGCGTCTTCAGGTGATCGACGACGTCGCTCGCCTGCAGGTCGCGGTCCTTGAGGAAGGCGTAAGGCGGCATGATGCTCTCGGGCACCACGCTCCGGGGATCGATCAGGTGCGCCACCTGCCACTGGTTCGAGTACTTGCCGCCGACCCGGGCGAGGTCGGGGCCGGTGCGCTTGCTGCCCCACTGGAACGGGTGGTCGTACATGCTCTCCGCGGCGAGGCTGTAATGGCCGTAGCGCTCGGCCTCGTCGCGAAACGGGCGGATCATCTGCGAGTGGCAGTTGTAGCAGCCCTCGCGGATGTAGATGTTGCGACCCATGAGCTCGAGCGGCGAGTAGGGACGCACGCCCTGGACCTTCTCGATCGTGCTCTCGATCGTGAAGAGAGGGGCGATCTCGACGATGCCGCCGATCGAGACGGTGATCAGGATCAGGACGAGGAGCAGGAAGCCCCGCGTCTCGACCTTCTCGTGGCTGCTCAGGATGGACATGGCGCAGCGTCCTTCACTCGGCGGGGGTGGCGGCAACGATCGCCGGCTTCAGGACCATCTCCTCCTCGGCCCTGACGTCGCCGCGCGCGGTGCGCCACAGGTTGTAGACCATGATCAGGGAGCCGGTGGTGAACAGGACACCGCCCAAGGCCCGGATGACGTAGAAGGGATGCATGGCCTCGACGGTCTCGATGAACGAGAACTGGAGGAAGCCGAGCGCGTCGTAGGAGCGCCACATCAGGCCCTGCATGATGCCCGAGACCCACATCGCCGTGATGTAGAGGACGATGCCCATGGTCGCGATCCAGAAGTGCCACTCGACCAGCTTCAAGGAATAGAGGCGGCTGGCCTTCCACAGGCGCGGCACGAGGTAGTAGACGGCGCCGAAGCTGACGAAGGCGACCCAGCCCAGCGCACCGGAATGGACGTGGCCCACGGTCCAGTCGGTGTAGTGGCTGAGCGCGTTGACCTGGCGGATCGACATGAGCGGGCCCTCGAACGTGCTCATGCCGTAGAAGGCCACCGAGACCACGAGGAAGCGCAGCACGGGGTCGTAGCGCAGCTTGTCCCAGGCGCCCCTGAGGGTCATGAGGCCGTTGATCATGCCGCCCCAGGACGGCATCCACAGCATCACCGAGAAGGTCATGCCGAGCACCTGCGCCCAGTCCGGCAGCGCCGTGAAGTGCAGGTGATGCGGGCCGGCCCAGATGTAGAGGAAGATCAGCGCCCAGAAATGGATGATCGACAGCCGGTAGGAATAGACCGGTCGCTCGGCCTGCTTGGGTACGAAGTAGTACATCATGCCGAGAAAGCCGGCGGTCAGGAAGAAGCCCACCGCGTTGTGGCCGTACCACCACTGGGTGAGCGCGTCCTGCACGCCCGCGAACAGCGAGTAGCTCTTCGTCCCGAAGAACGACACCGGCACCGACAGGTTGTTGACGATGTGCAGCATCGCGATCGTGACGATGAAGGCGAGGTAGAACCAGTTCGCCACGTAGATGTGCGGCTCTTTCCTGGTCACGATCGTGCCGAAGAACACGACGAGGTAGACGACCCAGACGAGGGTGAGCCAGAGATCGGTGTACCACTCGGGCTCGGCGTACTCGCGGCCCTCGGTGATGCCCATGACGTAGCCCGAGGCGGCCAGCACGATGAAGAGCTGGTAGCCCCAGAACAGGAAGTTGGCGAGCAGCGGGCCGCCGAACAGCGGTGCCCGGCAGGTGCGCTGCACCACGTAGAGCGAGGTGGCGAGCAGCGCGTTGCCGCCGAAGGCGAAGATCACGGCCGAGGTGTGGAGCGGGCGCAGCCGACCGAAGGTCGTCCACTCCAGGCCGAGATTGAGTGCCGGGTACGCGAGCTGGAACGCGATGAACGTTCCGGCGAGAAAGCCGACCACGCCCCAGAAGACCGTCGCGATCGTGAAGAGACGCACGACGTCTTCGTTGTAGGCGGGCCGGTCCGCTGCCAATAAGGCGGTGCCTGCCGCAGCCATGGGAATTCTCCTGCCTCGATTGCGCGTGGCCGTACGGCATCGCGATCCGGCGTGCGCAGCCAGCGCAGGCCGGCCCTCCGATCCGTCACCAGCCATCCGATGCGCACGTGACGGGCCGGTCGTTCTCCGATCCCGGAAGAACCCGAACCCGTCTCGTGCGACGCCGTGACCTTGCCAGCCGGGGGGAATTCGCGGCATTGATCTGTATCAAATGCGGCTGCGACCGGATGGTGCGAAACCGCATGCTGGAGAGGCGAAGCGGAAGGTTGGCCTCGGCCCCGACATTCGGAGCGAGGCGGCGCATGGGGAGACAGGAAATGGCGGCCCAAGCCGTACCGGCGTTCGCCGGCCCACAGGTGGCGATCCGCAGAATCGAGCTCGACCGGCCCTGGCAATGGCTGGCCAAAGGCTGGCAGGACATGCGCGTCGCGCCGCACGTGAGCTACACGTACGGCCTGCTCGCGGCGCTCACGGGGTATGTGCTCAGCTACGGACTCTACCTCGTCGACATGCTCTACCTGGTCCTGCCGCTGACCGCAGGCTTTCTCATCGTCGGCCCGATCCTCGCGGTCGGCCTCTACGAGGTGAGCCGGCGGGCGGAGCTGGGCCTGTCGACGGGGCTCGACGAAGCGTTCGGTGCCTTTCGGCGCAACAGCAGCCAGATCGCGCTCATGGGCGTGGCGCTCATGCTCCTGATGTTCGCTTGGGCGCGGATCGCCGCCCTCATCTTCTTCCTCTATTTCGGCATGCAGCCGCCGTCCTTCGAGAACCTGATCGTCACGACCTTCCTCGAGCCGGACGCGCTGCCCTTCCTGGCCTTCGGCACGCTCACGGGCGGCGTTCTGGCGTTCGTCGCCTTCTCGATCAGCGTCGTGTCGATCCCGCTCCTGCTCGACCGGCCGCAGGCCAACGTGATCGACGCCATGGCGACGAGCTTCCGCACCGTTCAGACCAACCTGGCGCCCATGCTGTTCTGGGCGGCGCTGATCGTTATGTTCATCGCGGCGGGCCTCGCCACGCTCTATCTCGGACTCATCGTCACGCTCCCCTTGATCGGGCACGCGAGCTGGCATGCATATCGCGACCTCGTCAGCTATCCCGAGCAGGGATAGGCTCGCGAGCCTCCGCCACAACGACGACGAGATCGATTCGATGGGTCAGTGGATCTTCGGTGCCATCATGGGCGTGCTCAGCCTGTTCGGGCTGTTCATCGCCAGCCGTTCGCACGATCAGATTTTCTATGCGTTCGGCCTTTTGCTCTTTCTGTTCGGCCTCGGCTTCGTCTTCTGGCTGATCGCCCGCAACACCGGCCATCCCAGGAGCCGGAGCGAGCAGCACGGGCACTGACCCGGCCGGGCGCCGCTCGACCTTCCGGGCCGGGCGACCGGCCCGGAACGCATGTCCGCTCCTCGCCCGACGGAATTGCGCCTCCCGGCTGCCCTGCCTAGGCTGGGCAGGCTGGCCTGTAAGGGAGGCAAAGGATGCGACAGGCGCTCAAGCGGGTCCTGGTTGCGGCGGCGATGCTGCTCGCCTGCGCTGCTCCGGCCCGCGCGGCCGAGAAGGTCGTCTTCGACACCGACTTCAACACCATGGGCGACGACGGCCAGGCCTTCGTCATGCTCGTCCAGGCGATGCGCGAGGCGAAGGTCGAAATCCTGGGCATGACCGTCGTGAGCGGCAACCAGTGGCTCGACCAGGAGGTCGCCGACGCGCTCAAGGCGGTCGAGCGGATGGGGGTGGCCGGGAAGGTCAAGGTCTATCCGGGCGCCCTTTATCCTCTCGTCCACGACCAGGCCACGCTCGAGCTCGAGCAGAAGCTGTTCGGCAAGGGCTATGCCGGCGCCTGGCGCAGCCCGCGTCCGAAGCCGGACGGGCTGATCCCGCCGCCCGACGGGTTCGCGCAGAATGCCAGGCCCGAGACGACCCACGCGGTCGACTTCCTGATCGACGCGATCCGGCGCAACCCGAACGAAGTGACGATCCTCGCGGTGGGCCCGCTCACCAACCTGGCGCTGGCCTTCCGCAAGGACCCCGACATCGTCCCGCTCGTGAAGCGGATCGTCTACATGGGCGGGGCGATCGAGGTGCCCGGCAACGTGACGCCGGCGGCCGAGTTCAACTGGTGGTTCGACCCGGAAGCCGCGCGGATCGTGCTGCGCCAGCCGGTCGAGCACGTGATCGTCCCGCTCGACGTGACCAACACCGCACGGTTCGACAGGAAAATCTACGAGCGGATCAGCGCCGCCGGCACGCCGGTCGCGACGCTGTTCCAGGCCGTTTACGCGAAGAAGTTCGCGAGCGATCCGGCGGCGCGGGCCGAAGTGTGGGACACGCTGGCCGCCGCCTACGTGCTCGATTCCAGCCTCGCCACCGATCTGCGCGAGCTGCAGGGCGTCGATGTCGACATCGTGTTCGGGCCGGACTATGGCCGCTCGCTCGGCTACGGCAGAAACCCGCCCGTGGGCGTGCAGAGGGCCAAGGTGGTGTTCGGGCTCGACCTCGACCGCTTCTGGGCGATGTACACGGATCTCCTCACCCGCCCGGTCGGCGGCTGAGGAACCCCGGTGCCGGCCATCCTGTTCCTTGCTCACTTCCCCTGACAGCCTGGAGCCCGCGGGCCGCATCGTCCGCCCGCGGGCGTCTTCTTGCGAGGAAACGACCCTGCAAGCGAGCACGACGGATGTGAGCGAACCCGCCCGGCACGCGGAACGGCGGCCGGCAGGGCTTCGGGTGCGCGCCTTGATCAACAGTGGCAGCGGCACGATGCTGCGCCTGGGCGTCGATCGGGCGCGAGCACAGCTCGCCGGAGCCTTCGCCCGCCGTGGTGTCGAGGTCGATCTCGTCTTCACCGAGGGCGAGAGCCTGCGCCGCGAGGCCGAGCGGGCGCTGGGCGACGCCAGGGCCGGCCGGCTCGATGCCGTGGTCGTGGGCGGCGGCGACGGCAGCGTCAACTGCGTCGCCGGTGTCCTCGCCGGTACCGGCGTGCCGCTCGGCGTGCTGCCGCTCGGCACCCTCAACCACTTCGCCAAGGATCTCGGCATGCCGCAGGACCTGGATGCGGCGGTCGAGGCGATCGTGCGCTCCCCGCCGCGCGCGGTCGACGCGGCGGAGGTCAACGGCCGGGTGTTCGTCAACAACTCGCTCCTTGGGATCTATCCTTACATGGTGGCGGACCGGGAGCGGCGGCGGAAGGCGCACGGGCTCGGCAAGTGGGCCGCCATGTCGCTGGCCTTCGTCCGCATGCTGTGGCGCTTCCCCCGCCGGCGGCTCTCGATCTGCGCCGAGGGCTGGACCCGGCCTTACCGCACGCCCTGTCTGTTCGTCGGCGTCAACGAGTACGATTTCGAGCTGTTCAAGGTGCAAAGGCGCGTCGGCATGGACAAGGGCGAGCTCTGGCTGATCGTCGCCAGGCACGGCCATCCCTTGCGCTTCGCCTGGTTCGCGTTCCGCGTGGCCTTTCGCGGGCTGACCGGGGAGGACGACTTCGAGGTGATGCGGGTGAGCGCTGCCGAGGTACGGGCCCCGGTGAGCCGGCTCCGGGTCGCCACGGACGGCGAGATCAGCCGGATGCGCACGCCGCTCCGCTACCGGATCCTCCCGCGCGCGCTTCAGGTGCTGGCGCCGCCGGCGGCGGCGGAGGTGTGACCGGGACGGGATCGTAGCCGGCTTCAGCCCGCCGTCGGCCTGCAGCCTTCCAGGAGCGCGCGGTCGCGCTCGATCGCGGCGACCAGGGCATCCATCACCACCCGCACGCGCGCCGAGCATGCTGTGGTCGTCCACGCCACGCAAGCAGGAGAGCAGCATGATCGAGACCGTGCGGATACACGCGGTCGGCGGGCCGGAGGCACTGCGCGTCGAGCGGATCCCGACCCCGCGGCCCGGACCGGTCGAGGTCCTCGTCCGCCAGACCGCGATCGGGGTGAACTATGTCGACGTCTATCATCGGACCGGCCTCTATCCCCTGTCGGCCCTGCCGACGGTGCTCGGAGTCGAGGACGCAGTGGGCGAGGCGGCGCGGAGCGCGGGTGATCGGGACGGTAGGGAGCGCGGAGAAGGCTGAGCTCGCCCGCGCGCACGGGCTCGATCACGCGATCCTCTACCGCTCCGAGGACTTCGTCACGCAAGCGCGGCGGCTCACGGGCGGGCAGGGTGTGGACCTCGCGATCGACGGGACCGGCGGCGAGGTGCTGCTGCGGACGCTGGATGCGGTGCGTCCGTTCGGCACGGTCCTGAGCGTGGGCCAGGTCGCGGGCGAGACGCGGCCTCTCGCCCTCGGCGAGCTCGGGCCGGCGCGCTCGCTCCTGCTCGGCCGGCCCAGCGTGTTCCGCTACCTCGCGGATACATCCCGGTATCGCCGGGCGGCACGGGCGGTGCTCGCCGAGGTGACGGACGGGCTCGCCGTCACGATCGGGCTGAAGCTGAGGCTCGCCGAGGCCACGGTCGCCCATGCGGCGCCCGAGACAGGCCGCACCACCGGCTCCATCCTGCTCGTGCCCGGCTGAGGGAGGGAAGAAGGAGGCGCGCTCAGCGCTTGACGACGTAGCCCGCCTCCTGCCAGCCGCCGAAGCCGCCCGCCATGTGGCACACGTTCGTGAAGCCCATGTCCTTGAGCGTCTTGGCGGCGAGTGCCGAGCGGCCGCCGCTGCCGCAGTAGAGGACGAGCTTCTTGCCCGTGTGCAGCTCGGCCACGTGGTTCGGGTTCGAGGGGTCGGCCAGGAACTCGAGCAGGCCGCGCGGGACGTGCACCGCACCCGGAATGTGGCCGCCTTCCCACTCGTGCCGCTCGCGCACGTCCACGAACTGCACGTCGTCGCGGCCGAGCAGTGCCTTGGCGGCGGCGACGTCGATCGTCTCGACCTCCTGATTGGCGCGGGTGACGAGATCGCGGGCGGGGGTGATGGTCATCGCGGCTCTCCCTGTAGAGCTGGCTCCGTGTGCTTGGGCAGGAACTGCTTGCTCAGAGCATGGTAGATCGGCTCCGGGCTGACCAGCCTGGAGATGCCGTAGGCGAGCAGCGCCGTCGCCATGAGGGGCAGGGTCATGGCGGCACCATCGGTCGTCTCGAGGACGACGACGATGGTCGTGACCGGCGCCTGGACCACGCCCGCGAAGTAGCTGGCCATGCCCAGGATCGCCGCTGCTCCGGTCGGCAGAGCCGGAAGGAAGGGCGTGAGCCCCGCACCCAGGCCAGCCCCCCATGGCGAGCGACGGCGGGAAGATGTCGCCCGGGATGCCGCTCATGGTCGAGAGCGCCGTGGCGGCCAGCTTGGCGAGGCCGTACCAGCCCGGAAGCTCGAGGGTGCCCTCGAGCAGGCCGCGCGCCTCGCCATAGCCGGTGCCGTAGGTCGTGTTGCCGGTGGCGAGGCCGATCAGGGCCACGAGCAGCCCGCAGCAGCCGGCGAACAGCACGCGGCGCCCGCGGCGAAGGCGACGGCAGCCGAGCCGACGACGGCGCCCCCACCCAGAACACGATGCGCTGCTTCCAGACGAGCGCAGAAAACCATGAGCGTCGGGAGCGGCGGAACTCCCGACGCAGGCCCGTGAATGGCCGCGGGGCCGGCACGGCGTCAGACGATGAGTGCGTGACGGGACGGACGAAGCGGCGGGACACGCATCGCAGGCGTCATCGGGTCTGGGTCTGCCCTCGGTTGTGGAATCGCGGCGCTGCCACGGCGCGCTGCGTTCATGGTAGGACAGGCGGTGTCGGGCTGCCAGCGCGGAACGGCGGCAGGAACATTCCTGCCGCCGTTCCGTTGATGGCATGGTCGCCGGGTGGGGCGATCGCGCCGAAGGAAGAACGACCATGCGCGGCATCCTGCTGTGGCTGATCGGCATTCCGATCCCCATCATCATCCTGCTCTACCTGTTCCACGTCATCTGACGGCCGGCCACCGTCCGATGCTGCGGCGCTCGCGCTCAAGGTGCCTGCAGCACGGCGGCGCATTCGGCGGGAAGATCGGCCAGCACCAGCGGCTTCGCCGGGGCCGGCGGCTTCTGCCAGGGCTCGTCGGTGAACCACCAGGCGAGTTCGGCGCCGCAGCCGTCGCCGGCGGGCGGCGGGTCCTGGTCGCGGCAGAAGGGCTCGTCCGCAGGACAGGCGAGGCGGACATGGAAATGCGTGTCGTGGCCCCACCAGGGACGGATCTTGGCGAGCCAGGCCCGGTCCGGTCCGGCTTTCCGGCACAAGGCCTGCTTGATGCCGGGGTGGACGAAGATCCGCGCCACCGCGGGATCGAGGGCGGCGCGGCGCAGGAGAGCGATCCGTGCCTGCGTGAGCTTCGCCGGGTCGGCGGTGAGCTTCCCGTCCGCGATCATCGAGACCGGGGCGAGGCTCTCCCGCTCCTCGAGGGTCAGGCGGCGATCGGGCATCGGCGTCAGCCAGATGTCGACGTCGAGCCCGATCTGGTGCGAGGCGTGGCCGGTGCGCATCGGGCCGCCGCGCGGCTGCGCCATGTCGCCGACGAGAAGGCCGGGCCAGCCATCCTCGCGGGCAGCGGCGGCGAGGCGCCCGATGAAGGCGATCAGCGCGGGATGGCCCCAGACGCGGTTGCGCGAGAGCCGGACCGCCTGCCAGCCGGGGCCGTCGACCGGCAGCGCCACCGCACCCGCGAGGCAGCCTTTGGCGAAGCTGCCGATGACGTGCGCTCCGTGCTCGGCGGGTGCCGGCACGGTCACGCTGCCGAACAGCTCCTTCGCGAACGGGCTGTCGGGCATCGCCGCGACGGCCGGACCAAGGCCGAAGCAGAGGACGCAAAGGCTCGCGAACAGGATCCGGGCACGGCTCGACACGTCACACCCTGCAGATGGCGCCACTATGCCCCGGAAGGCGGAAGCGGGTCGCCTTCCGGAGCGGGAAAGAGAGTGTCAGTATAGCCGAGGAGGCGATAGTAGAGCAGCCCGTACCATTCGTAGACCGCCTCGTCGAGCTCGCGCAGGCGCTCGCTCGCGAGCGGCTCGGCGAGCAGCCGGAGCGAACCTGTAGTACGGTAATCGACGGGCCAAGCCTCGAGCCCGGGCCAGCCAGCCCGCCGGAACACGCCCATGGCGCGCGGCATGTGCCGCGCGCTGGTGACGAGCAGCCAGCGCTGGCCGGGTGCCGGCCGTGCCAGCGTCAGCGTGAAGAGCGCGTTCTCGCGCGTCGAGCGGGCGCGATCCTCGAGGGTCACCCGTCCCTCGGGCAGGCCCTGATCGGCCAGGAACCGCGCGATCGTGGCGGCTTCCGGGTCGTCCGCCCCGCGATCGTTCCAGGCCGTGCCGCCGGTGAAGATCAGCCGCGCGTCCGGCAGGCGGCGTGCCAGCTCGGGGATGGCGGCGAAGCGTTCCATGGTATCGCCGAAGCTGGGCAGGCCGCGGGCGCGGGTGACGGCGCCGTCGATGCCGCCGCCCAGGAAGACGACACCGTCCACGTGCCCGGGCAGGCCGCCGGGCCGCGGGAAGCGGTTCTCGAGCGGCACGGTCAGCCATTGCCCCACCGGCAGGAGAGCGCAGGCGGCAAGCGCGAGCAGGCTCGCCGCCAGCAGCCGCACTCCCCAGGCACGGCCGAGCCGGCAGCCGAAGAGGCCGAGGAGGGCGAGCAGCAGGAGCAGGCTGCTCGGCCGCAGCACGAGCCAGACGAGCTTGCCGAGCACGAACGCCATGGTCGTGAGCCTTCCTTGCCGCCTCGCCCGCATTCGCCTACGCAGCTTTTCGGTTGGCCGGAACGCGGCGGAACGTCATCCTTGGGCCACGGAGCGCAAGAAGAGAAGCTGCAGGAAGGGGAGCATGTCAGGCAGATTGGACATGGCCGGGCTCGAGAGCCTGATCGCGAGCGGCGAGATCGACACGGTGGTGGCGGCGTTCACCGACATGCAGGGGCGCCTGATCGGCAAGCGCGTCACCGGCCGCTTCTTCCTCGACGCCGTTCACGAGGAGTGGCACGCCTGCAATTATCTCCTCACGGTCGACATGGAGATGGAGCCCGTGCCGGGCTTCAAGGCGGCATCCTGGGACAAAGGCTACGGCGACTTCGTCGTGAAGCCCGACCTCGGCACGCTGCGCCGCATCCCCTGGCTGCCGGGCACGGCGCTGGTCTTGGGCGACATCTGCGACCACGAGGGCAACGAGCTCGCGATCAGCCCGCGCACGATGCTGAAGCGGCAGCTCGGGCGGCTCGGGGCCAAGGGTTTCACCGCCAAGATGGCCTCCGAGCTCGAGTTCTACGTCTTCGACGATTCTTACGCCGAGGCGCGCGCGAAGCACTATCGCGACCTCAAGACGGCGGGCTGGTACATCGAGGACTACCACGTGCTCGAGACCACGAAGCGCGAGCCCTTGATGCGCGCGATCAGGAACGGCATGGAGGCCGCCGGCATCCCCGTGCAGGAGAGCAAGGGCGAGTGGGGGCCGGGCCAGGAGGAGCTGAACCTCGTCTACGCCGAGGCGCTCGAGATGGCCGACCGGCACGTGATCTACAAGAACGGGGTCAAGGAGATCGCGTATCTCCAGGGCAAGGCCGTGAGCTTCATGGCGAAGTGGCGCGCCGACCTCGCCGGCAATTCCTGCCACATCCACGGCTCGCTCTGGCACGAGGACGGCGACCGCCCGGCCTTCAGCGACGGCCACGGCGAGACGGCGCTGTTCCGCCAGTTCCTGGCCGGGCTGCTCGCCGTGGGCGGCGACATGGCCTATTTTCTCGCTCCTTACGTCAATTCCTACAAGCGCTTCCAGGCCGGCTCGTTCGCGCCGACCAACCTGGTCTGGAGTCGCGACAACCGTACGGCGGGCTTTCGGGTGCTGGGTCACGGGCCCTCGACCCGGATCGAGTGCCGGGTGCCGGGAGCCGACGTGAATCCCTATCTCGCCTTCGCCGCGTTCCTCGCCGCCGGTCTGCACGGCATCGAGGCGAAGCTGGAGCTCGGGCCGGAGTTCCGGGGCGACGCCTACAAGTCGGGCGACGTGCCGTCCGTGCCGCGCTCCTTGCGCGAGGCCGTCGAGCGGCTCGACCGCTCGGAAGTCTTACGCGCCGCCATGGGCGACGAGGTCATCGATCACTATGTCCACGCCGGCCGGTGGGAGCAGGCGGCGTTCGACAGGGCGGTCACCGACTGGGAGCTCGTCCGCTACTTCGAGCGGGGATAGCACGGCGGCGATGCCGCCGTGCCACGGCGGGCTGCGTCGGCGCGGCTCGCCGCCTCGCGTCCTGCTCCATCGGCCCGGAAGCCCGCAGCAGGGGGTATCGCCCGAGAGACGCGCACCATGACCCTTTTCCCGACCCTGATCATGCTTACCTTCGGGCTCGCTTTGTGTGCCTTGTGCCGCTGGTACGAGGCCCGGCCGCGCGAGCTGGGTCGGGTCAGGCTGCCGACGATGCCGTTTCTGGCCTTGGGCGTGCTGCTGAGCGTGGTGGCGGCCGCGCATCTCGTGAGCCTCGCGACGGGCGTGCCGCTCAAGAGCCGCTACGGCCCGTGAGAGTCGCACATCGCCCTTGCCCTTGCTGCGGCGGAACGGCAACATTCGACCTCAAGCTACGGGCATCGTTGAGGAATCGGTAACCGATCCAGGTGAATATCGAGTATGGATCGAAGTCCCCACCGGTTGTGGAACTGAGGCGAACTTCCATGCCGCTGCACACCCAGGCTTCGGCGCCCGGAACCGGCTCCTTCCTTCCTGCCGCAGGGCTGCTTCTTCTGACGGTGGTGCTGACGCTCGCGCTCGCCTCCCCTGCGCTCGCGCGGTCCAAGCCTCATCTCAAGGAGCTCGATCTCGACATCCGGCCCGGCGACGTTGCGCTCCAGCCCCGTGCGCCCACGGCGGAGCCGCTGACCGACGCGGCGGACATCGGGCAGGACCTGCCCATCGATCCCAACGCCGTGGCGCAGACCGACCAGATCGAGCGGACCGAGCTGCCGAGGCAGCGCCGGAGCGAGGGTGGTGACGGCTCCGGCGAGGGCTCCGTCCTCGAGCAGATCCTGCAGGATCACACCATCCCACTGTTCCGGGTCCGCATGAACTCGCCCTTCTGAGGCTTGGGTCTGCGCCGCAGGTGTCGCGGGAGGGGCGGCCAGCAGGTCCGAGAGGAGCGGCGCTGCGGTGCCGAGCAGGAGCTGGATCGGAGCGTCCAACGACGAATTCTCCAACGGACTGCCCGCCCCGCATGGCAAGCCGGGATGGCGCGGGCTACATAAAGGTCTCACACCGCCAAGGACAATGGAGGCGAAGCCCGTGCGCTACCTGCACACGATGGTTCGGATCAGCAACATCGAGGAGTCTCTCGACTTCTACTGCAACAAGCTCGGTCTCAAGGAAGTGCGGCGGCACGAGAACCCGCAGGGCCGTTATACTCTGATCTTTCTCGCCGCCGACGAGAATCCGGACGCGCAGATCGAGCTCACCTACAACTGGGACCCCGAGGTCTATACGGGCGGGCGCAATTTCGGCCACCTCGCCTACTCGGTGCCCGACATCTACGAGACCTGCCAGCGCCTGATGGACCAGGGTGTGACGATCAACCGGCCGCCGCGCGACGGCCGGATGGCGTTCGTCAAGTCGCCGGACGGGATCTCGATCGAGCTTCTGCAGCAGGGCGAGGCGCTGCCGCCGAAGGAGCCCTGGACGTCGATGCCGAACGTCGGCAGCTGGTGAGGGGCGGACAGCAGGCACGGGGCTGGCCTTCGGCCATGACGCATGCGTCTGCCCCGAAGCGATGCTTCACCCTTGTTTCCGTGCGGGGCCCGGTCGTGGCCGGTCCCCGCACGAGCCGCATATCGCGCTCCGGATGCCCAGCCGGATGAATTTTTCGCTGGCACGTGGGAACCAATCGGGCCGTCGGGATATAATTATAACGTGAACTAGCCTCTCGTCGGATAAAACTGAAGCGATATGGTTCCGAGATGATCCAGCAAGGGCATGTCGTTCTGCCCCATGGCGCAGCCCTGGTCCGGCTGGCGCCCGCCAGCCGCTCCTGCTTCGTCGCCGGCACGGCGATTCTGATGGCCGACGGCCGGACCCGCCCGATCGAGGCGGTTCGCCCCGGTGATCACGTGATCGGACGGCGCGGCCGTCCGAACCGGGTCATGGCCAGCCTGCGGGCGCGCCTGGGCCAACGGCGCCTCTACGGTCTGAACGACGGGCAGCCGTTCGTGACCGTCGATCATCCGTTCCTCACCACGGAGGGCTGGAAGGCGCTCGATCCTGTCGCGACGCGGAGCCGCCATCCCGGCTTGCAGCTCGAAGCCTTGCAGTTGGGAGACCGGCTCTGCCGGGGCACCATGTTCTCGCCGTCGCTCTGGCACGGGCGCGTGCCCGTGACGGAGGGATTGCTGTTCGTCCAAGGGACGGCCGAGCTGGTCTCGATCGAGGCCGTCGATGCCGATCCCGGAACGCATCTGTTCGATCTCGTGCTCGACGGCGATCACGGCTACGTCGCCGATGGCTGGATCGTCTGCGGCCGGGGCGGCGAGGAGGAGGCTATTCGATCCGGTCGGGATCGCCCGTGAACTCGGGCGAGCAGAACGGACCGCCCTGGAACAGCTCGGCGATGGGATCGGCCACATCCGCGGGCTCGGCTGCCAGCACCTCGGCGGCGAAGGGCTCGGATTCGTCCTGCGGCCGGTAGCCGAGACGGTAGGCGTTCGCGTTGTCCCACCAGGTGCGATCGTTCTCCGAGACGCCGTAGACGATCTCGTAGTGCAGATCGGGATGCTCGAGGCCGATCCGGACGAGCTGGAGGAAGTCGCGCGGGCTGATCCAGATCGAGAGCCGCCGCCGGTCGACCGGCCGCTCGGCGAAATGCCCGATCCGGATGGCGAGCACCCGGAGTCCGTATTTGTCGGCGTAGAACCGGCCCAGCGCCTCGCCGAACGCCTTGCTGACCCCGTAGCGCGAATCCGGCCGCGGCGGCACGGTATGGTCGATCCGCGTCGGGCGGCGATAGAAGCCGATGACGTGGTTCGTGCTCGCGAAGACGATCCGCTGCACACCCTGCCGGCGCGCGGCCTCGAACAGGTTGTAGCAGCCGACGATGTTGGCCTGGAGGATCGTGTCCCAATCGGCCTCGACCGACTGGCCACCGAGATGGACGATGCCGTCCACACCCTCGCAGATCGTCTCGCAGGCCCGAAGATCGGTGAGATCGGCCTGCATCACCTCCTCGCCCTCCCGAGCGGGCTCGAGAGGTGCTTGATCCGACAGGCGCAGGCTCGGGTAGAGCCCGCGCATGTCCTCCCGCAAGCGTCGTCCGATGCCGCCTGCGGCACCGGTGATCAGAACGCGCTGCATCGCGACAGTCTCCTGGCCAGCAGCTCGCACGCCATCGAAGCGACGTTATGGCCGGGCGGCGGGTGGAGCAAGCGCGCGGTGCCGGCGAGCTCGGGGAAATGTCTCAACTGTGGCAATCGGTTACGTCGGCGCTGGACGCGCCCCGAGGGCCCGGGCTTTCCCGCGGGGCGGCCGGACCGGGCGAGGATCGATGCCGTGTCGGTCGGCGCCTAGGCCGTTACCCGCGCGCCTGAGGCCAGGCTCGCGCCGCGCCGCCTCGAGGAGGAAGGTCTCGAGCTCCTGCGCCCGCGCTCTGGCGGTATGGGACTGGAGCACCCGCGCGCGCGCGGCCGCCGCCACCGCGCTCCGCCGCGCCTCGCTGCACTCGCGCAGGAGCCGGGCGACCTCCTCGCCGCTCTCGACCAGGAAGATCTCCTCCTCCGGCCGGAACAGCTCGGCCAGGCCATTCCAGATGTCGCTGATGATCGGCACGCCACAGCTCGCGGCCTCGAACAGACGTACCGAAGGTGACCAGCCGGCCGCGACCATGTCGGCGCGGGTGATGTTCAAGGTGAAGCGCTGGCCGGCATAGAAGCCGGGATGCGCCGGCGGGGCCAGATGCTCGATCCGCCCGACGTTCGAAGGCCAAACGATCTCCTCCGGATATTGCGGGCCGGCGACGACGAACCGGCGGCTGGGCAGGTCGCGCGCGGGCTCGAGCAGGAGCCGTTCGAGCTTGGGCTGCCGGTCGTCGCTGTAGGTGCCGAGATAGCCGAGGTCCCAGCGCAAGGGGGCGGCCTGCGGCCGGTAGAGGCGCTCGTCGGCGCAGCAGTAGAGGGCGCGCGCCATGGGTGCTCCGAGCTCGCGCTCGAGCCGCTCGAGGGTGGGGCCGCCCGTGAAGGAGAGATAGAGGTCGAAACGCGGGATCAGATGTGGTGCCAGATATTCGTGGTCGTGCCGGGCGAGCTTCGCGAGCGTGACGGGCGTGTCGATGTCGTAGAAGGCCTTCACGCCGCGCGCGATGCTGCAGATCCACTCGCCGACGGCGACTCCTTCCTGGACGTAGGAGCCCAGGATCACGGCATCCGCCTCGGCGACGAGGCGCTCGTGCTTGCGCGCGAGCTGCTCCAGGCTGCGGTAGAGCCGGGTGGCGCAGAACACCGGGTTGGGCAGATCGCGGTTGGCCGCATACCACGGCGCATCGCGCTCGAGGAACGTCACCTCGTGGCCGCGGCGGGTGAACTCGCGTAAGAGGCCACGATAGGTGGTGGCGTGGCCGTTGCCCCAGGAGGAGGTGATGCTGAGGCCCAGGACGACGAGCTTCATGCTGCCTCCTCCCCGAGGTCGCGACCGGCGAGCACGCGCTCGACCTCGGCGGCGCGCTGGTCGTAGGTGTGGCGGGCGAGAACCTTGGCGCGGGCGGCGGCACCGATCGTCCGGGCGCGCTCCGGATCGAGCGCTGCCAGGTGCGCCGCCACCCCGGTACCGTCCTGCGCCACCAGCACCTCGCGACCGGGCTCGAGGAACTGCTCGATCCCCTCCCAGGCATCGGTGATCAGGCAGGCACCGGCGCCCGCGGCCTCGAACACGCGCGTCGGCGGCGAGAAGCCGTAGCGCGCCATGCTGGCCCGGTTGATGTTGAGCACGGCCTTGACCGAGGCGTTGAAGGCGTTGTGGTCGGCCGTGCCGACATGGCCGAGATAGCGCACGTTTTCGGGCATCGCCCGGCTCTCCCAGCCGGCGCCGCCCAGGAGGAAGCGGGCCTCGGGCAGGGCTTCGGCGGCCTTGAAGAAGAACGCGTCCACCCTGGCCTCGCGATCGGGGAGACGGTTGCCGAGAAAGCCGAGCTCGGCCCGAAAACGCGGCGCCGGCGGCACGGGATGGTGGGTCGCGGGATCGAGCGCGTTGTAGATCGGCACGCACCGGCGGGCACCCAGGCGCTCGTAGGCCCGGACCACGGGATCGCCGCCACCATAGGTGAAGACGAGATCGTAGCGCGGGATCAGGGCGGCGAAGGGGTCGTCCTCGTTCTTCTCGACCCGGTCCAGGGTCGCCGGCGCATCGACGTCCCAGAACGCGACGAGGTTGCCGGGCCGGCGCAGGCTCAGCACACCGGCCTCGAGCTCGGCATCGAACACGCCGACCCCGCTCGCCTTCACGATCAGGTCGGCGTGCCGGCCCTGCTCCAATGCCCGCGCCATGCCCGCCTCGGTCGCGGGCCAGACCACGACGCGCGCCCAGTCCGGGTCCGCCATGTCGCGGTTCTGCTGACGACCATAGGCGTCGGGCTCGAAGAAGGTGACCTCGTGGCCGCGGGCGGCGAGTGCCCGGACCAGACCGCGATAGTAGGTGGCGGCACCGTTCCAGTAGCAGGACACCAGACTCGAGGCGTAAAAGCTTATGCGCATGGGCGAAGCTCCAGCCCAGGTTCCTTCTCGATGCCGGCGATCCCGGCATGAATCGCGAGCAGCTCGTCGACGCGGTGCGCGCAGCTGTGCCGCTCCCGGATCGCGGCGAGTCCCGTCGCGATCAGGCCGGCCCGCAGGTCCGCATCGTGCAGGATGGCGCGCAGGTGACGCGCCATCTCGGCGCCGTCGCGGGCGAGGAGAAAGCTGCCTTCCGGGAACAGGCCCTCCGTGTCGCGCCAGGGGGCCGAGACCAGGGGAATGCCGCAGGCCAGGGCCTCGAACACCCGGATGGTCGGGATGCCGGGCAGCGCTTCGACATAAGGCCGGCGCGGCACGTGGACCGTGACCCGGTGGCGGGCGAACGCCAGCGGCGCCTCGTGGTTGGGCAGCCAGCCGCGATAGGCGATCCCGGCCTCCTCGAGCGCATCCAGCGCCGTCTCGGGGTAGCGCACGCCGTAGACGGTGGCGGCAAGCCCGAGTGCCCGCACGGGCTCGGTCAGGAAGGCCTCGAGCTCCTCGCTGCGCTCGTCGTCACCCCAGTTGCCGATCCAGACGAGATCGCCCGTCTTTTCCACCCCGGGCAGCGGGCGGAACAGGCGCGTGTCGGCGGCCTCGTGCCAGACCCGGACCTGCTTCGCCCAGCCGGCCGCGCGGTAGCGCTCGGCGAGGCAGGCGCCGAAGGCGAGCACGCCGTCGTAGCCGTCGAGCACAAAGCGCCGGATCGCCTCGGGATCGCTCACCGTCCGGTGGTGGGTGTCGTGGAACAGGAGGACGAACCGGCCGCCGGCGAGCCGCTTCTGGCCGATGGCGGCCACGAGCTCGGGCGGGTTCCACTCGTGGACCAGGACGAGATCGGCCCCGTCCAGGGCCGCATCGAGATCGGGGAGGCCCGCATAGGATTCGGAGCTCAGCTCCGGATAGGCCCTGCGCCAGCCGAGGAGCGCTTCCTCGCCGTGGTCGCGCACGAGATTGAGGCGGCTCCAGCCGTCCACGGGCTCGTGGACCCGCACGTCGTGGCCGCGCGCGAGCAGCTCGCGGGCGATGCCGCGCAGAAAATGCGCGTTGCCGTGGTTCCAGCACGACTGCAGCGAATGGCAGAACAGAACGATCCTCACGCGGCGCGGTCCTCCGCCGTCGGGTGGTGGGCCAGGATCTCGGCGTAAAGGGCCTCGTAGCCCTCGACCATGCGCTCGCGGGAGTAGAGGGCCGCGCGCTGGCTCGCGGCCGCCTGCAGACGAAGAAGCGCTTCCTGATCGTCGATCAGATCGAGGAGCGTGCGGCGCAGGGTGCCGGGATCGTCCGGCGGCACGAACCGGGCGGCATCGTCCCAGATCTCGACGAGCGAGGGGATCTTGCCGAGGACGAGAGCACAGCCGGACCGGGCGGCCTCGAGCGCCGCGAGTCCGAACGGCTCGTAACGGGCCGGCGCCACGAAGATGGCGGCCTCGGCCATCAGGCGGTGGAGCTCCGGCCGCGGCAGCCGCCCCAGCCACCGCACGACGCTGCCGTTTTCCTCCTCGAGCCCGTCGCCGGCCGTCAGCACGGGCCAGGGCAGGCTGCCCGCGATGTCGGCGAGCGCCCGCACGTTCTTGGCCTCGTCCCACAGACGGCCGGCCGCCAGGATGACGGGACGGCGGCGGAGCACGGACGCAGGTTCGAGGTCGAGGCCGTTCGGGACGATGCGCGGATGAGTGAGGGGCCCCCAGGCCGCGGCGAACTCGCCGAGGAAGGCCTCGGTCGGGGCCGCGACGGCGGCAGCCGCGGCGAGGCCGGCCTGCACCCCGCGGGCATAAGCATCCCATTCGGCCGGCACCCGGCCGCCCCGGCAGGCCTTCCACCAGGTCCGGATACAGGAATGGGCGACGACGAGAACGGGCGCCTTGAAGCCCGCCGCCGCTTCGCGAAAGCCGTTGCAGTGGACGAGATCGGGCCGGAAAGCCTCGGCGAGGCCCAGGAGGCGCTGACGGGCCGCCGCGGTCAGCGGCCCGGCGCGGTCCTGCCATTCGAGCTCGAGATGCGGCACCACGAGGGCGAGCCCCGGAAGCGCGATCGCCTCGGCGCGCTGGTCGGCCGTGGGCTCGGGGCCGATCACGACGAGAAGGATCTCGGTGCCGCGGGCGCCTAAGCCTCTCGCGAGCTCGAGGGCGTAGGTCCAGACACCCCCGACCGCATCCGCGGTCATCAGGATCCGTCGCGGCCGGGTCAACGGCCCGCTCCTGCCTCGAGCTCCGCGAGCGACCGCGGGTGCTCTTCCTGGATGTCGCTGAACTCGGCGAAGGTGTGGAGATAGTGGTCCACCGCCCGCTCCCAGGCATCATCGTCGGGCAGGCCCCAAAGGCGCCGGTAATCCGGCGAGCCCGGATAAGGGAAGAGCGGGACGGGATCGTTGGCCCATACCCCGGCCGCGCGCAGACGGTCGCGCCAGCTCTCGATCAGCCCGGCATCGTCCTGCGGCATCGCGAGCAGGTTGGCCTGGACGAACGGCACGTGCCGCTTGGCCTCGATCAGCCGGTCGGCGAGCTCCTCGGTCTCGAGCTTGCAGTTCTTGGCGAGCACGTCGCGCCCCTCGCGCGTCAGGCTCTCGACCCCGGCCTCGATCGAGACGCAGCCGGCCCGGCCCAGAAGCTCCAGCATGTCGGGCTTCCACAGATCGATCCGGGTCTGCACGCCGAACTTGAGGCCGCGGCCGACAAGGCCTTCGAGGAGCGGGCGGTTGGGCAGGAAGATCTCGTCGATGAAGTAGACATATTCGGCACCCTGCTCCTGCAGCCGTGCGATCTCGGCGAGGATCGTGCCCGCGTCGCGGCGGCGGTAGCGGTCGCGGAAGTTCTCCTTGGCGCAGAACGTGCAGCTATAGGGGCAGCCGCGCGACGCCTCGACCTCCGCACCGGGGCCTTGGGGCCTCGCGTCGAAGCGGTGATGGTGGTGGTGGTGCCGGGCGATCCATTCGTCGGGCCAGAACAGGGGCGGCGCATCGGCGAACCGCGCGGCCTGCGGCCCGCCGTTGACACGGATGTCCTCGCCCTGTCGGAAAGCGAGGCCGGGGATGGCCTCCCAGTCGTCACCGCCCGCGATCCTCGCCACCACCTCCTCGCACTCGCCCATCACCACCCCGTCGGTGCCGAGCTTGCGCAGAGCGGCCTTGGGCGTGGTCGAGCCGTGCGGGCCCACGGCGATCATCCGGCCGGCCACGTCCCGCACCGCCGCCACGAGCGCCATCGGCACGCGCAATTCGGGCGGGGCGCAGCGCCAGAAGAGATAGGTGGGGGCGGTGGTGACGACGGTGAGGTCGGGCCGGAAGCCCGAAAGTTCGGCGCGGATGTCGCTCGTCGCGAGCCCGAACAGATGCGCGTCCACGAGGTGGACCGCATGGCCCTCCCGCTCGAGCAGGAGCCGGCACCAGCCGAGCTCGAGCGGCAGATGCGGCTCGCGGCAGCCGAAATAGATGCTGCCTTCGAAGCTCCAGTTCGGGTTGACGAGCGCCACCCTCATGCCCTGGCCTCCCGGAAGGCCGCGGCCGCCGCCTTGCCGGAGCGCTCCGGCACGACGTGCCGGCGCAGCCAGACGGTGAGGCGCTCGAGCCCGGCCTCGAGCCCGATCCGCGCCCGCCAGCCGGTGGCCTGCTCGAGCGCCCGCGTGTCGGAGACGTACCAGAGCTGATCGCCCGGCCGCGGCTCGTCGAAATGCACCTCGGGCGCCCTGCCGGTGAGCCGCTCCACGTGCTCCAGCATCTCGAGCAGGCTCAGCGTGTTCGCGGGCCCGCCGCCGAGGTTGAAGACGCGGCCGCGCAGCCGGTCGATGCCGTGGAGCCCGGCGAGCCAAGCCGAGACCGCATCGTCGACGTAGAGCGCGTCGCGCACCTGCCGGCCGTCGCCGAAGATGGTGATCGGCTCGCCGCGCAGGGCGCGGATCAGGAAATGCGCGATCCAGCCCTGGTCCTCGTTGCCGAACTGGCGCGGCCCGTAGAGGCAGCTCATGCGGAACACGAGCGTGGGCAGGCCGAACACGCGCGCGTAATCGAGCACGTACTGGTCGGCGACCCCCTTGGAGCAGCCGTAGGGGCTGTAGAAGTCGAGCAGGGTCGCCTCGTCGCAGCCTTGCTTGTGCTCCTCGCGCCTGGGCTCCCAGCGGCTCCGGCTGCGGCCGAGGGCGCTCGCCCCGAAGAGCTTGCCGTAGACCTTGTTGGTCGAGGCGAAGAGGAGCGGCGGCGGATCGTTCTGCCGGCGCAGCGCCTCCAGCACGTTGAGCGTGCCGCGGGCGTTGGCCTCGAAGTCGTGGACCGGATCCTCGAGGCTCGTCGTCACCGCGACCTGGGCTGCGAGATGGAGCACGGCGCGGGCGTTGCGCACCGTCTCGGCCACGGCCTCGGCGTCGCGGATGTCGGCGATCACGGGTGCGACCAGCTTGCCGTGCCGCTCCTTGAGCCATTCGAGGTTGAGCTCGACACCCGGCCGGGCGAGGCTGTCGAGCACCACCACCGGCACGCCCTCGCCGGCCAGCCGGTCGGCGAGGTTGGCGCCGAGGAAGCCGGCCCCGCCGGTGATCACGACCGGCCTGAGCGGCCGCACGTTCGACCGGCGGGCGCCATGCGTCGCCACGGGCGCCCTCATGCCACCAGCCCCCGACGCGCCAGCTCCTCGGTCGCCTGGTCGACCCGGTCGACCGCGACCTCGCCGGCGAGCCATTCGGCCAGCTCCTCGAGGCCGGCGTCGAAATCCTCCTGGGGCGTGAAGCCCAAAACCTTTCGGGCGAGGCCGATATCGGCGAAGCAGTGGCGGATGTCGCCGGCCCGGTAGCGGCCGGTGATCTGCGGCTGGAGGTCGGGCCGGCCGACGGCGCGGGCGAGCGCCCGTGCCACCTCCTCCACCGTGCGGCTGACACCGCTGCCGACATTGATCGCCTGGTCGGCGGCCTCGGGGCGGGTCAGCGCCGCGAGGATGGCGCGGGCCACGTCGCGCACGTGGACGAAGTCGCGCCGCTGCTGGCCGTCCTCGAAGATCAAGGGTGGCCGGCCGTTGAGGAGGCGCGCGGCGAAGATGGCTAGCACACCGGTATAGGGATTCGAGAGCGCCTGGCGCGCGCCGTAGACGTTGAAGAAGCGGAGCGCCGTGGTCGGAATCCCGTAAGCGCGGCCGACCACGAGGCACAGGCGCTCCTGCGTGTACTTGTTGAGCGCGTAGACCGAGCTCAGGGCCGGGCGCTTGGTCTCGGGCGTGGGCAGCGGGGCCAGCGTGGCATCGTCCAATGCCCGCGGCTCCCATTGGCCGCGCTTCAGCCGCTCGACCGGACGCTCCTCGGGCTCGACCGTGCGCCCGTCCGCCGTGCGCGCGAGGCCCTCGCCGTAGATGCTCATCGAGGAGGCGACGACGAGGCGCTGCACGGGATGGCTCGCCAGCGTCTCGAGGAGGACGGCCGTGCCGAGATCGTTGATCCCGACATAATCGGCGATCTGGTACATGCTCTGGCCGACCCCGACGGCGGCTGCGAGATGGACGACGCTGTCGACACCTTCGAGTGCTCGGCGCACCGGGACCGGGTTGCGCACGTCGCCACGGATCAGCTCGACCTCGGGATCGAGATAGGCGGGCCGGGCCTGGCCCTCGCCGTGAACCTGCGGGACGAGGCTGTCGAGGACACGAACCCGATAGCCTCGGTCGAGCAAGAGGTCGGCAAGATGGGAGCCGATGAAACCGGCGCCGCCGGTGATCAGAACACGTGTCATCCGCCTGCTTTCCCGACCGTTGCGGTTTGCCTCTCGATGCGCCCCGACCGGCCTCGGCGTGGGCGAGGCCGGATCGGCAGCATCTTCTTCTATTTGCCCAACGCGACTTCTTCCGGGCGGTTCCGGCGGGAGGGGTGGTTTTTCGTCATGGCGTGAGATCCCGGTTCCTGATCGCCTGCCGCGCGAGCAACGCCCGATTGCAGCTCGCAGCGGATGCTGCAGCCAGACGGCAAACTGCGCATGCTGCGGGAACAAACGTTCGAAGCGCCCGTTTGCTCCGGGACCGCAGACGAGAAACCACATTCTGTGACGCAGATGCCTTGGTGAGGTAACGAGACGCGTGAAGCTCCTGATCTTCGGCCTCGCGATCAGCTCCTCCTGGGGCAACGGCCATGCCACCTTGTGGCGGGGCTTGTGCTCGGCGTTGCTCCGCCGCGGCCATCGGATCGTGTTCTTCGAGCGCGACGTCGATTACTATGCCCGCCATCGCGATCTCACCGAGCTGCCGCCGGCCGGAAAGCTCGTTCTCTATCCGAGCTGGCCCGACGTCCTGCCGCTCGCCCGCCGCGAGCTCGCGGGCGCCGACGCGGCCATCGTCACGTCCTACTGCCCCGACGGGATCGCCGCCGCGGACCTCGTCCTGGACTCGGCCGTGCCGATGCGGGCCTTCTACGATCTCGACACGCCCGTGACCCTGACCCGGCTCGCGGCAGACGAGGCGGTCGCCTATGTCGGTCCGCGAGGGCTCGGCGATTTCGACCTCGTGCTGAGCTACACGGGCGGGCGGGCGCTCGAGGATCTCCGCGACCGGCTGGGTGCGAGGCGCACTGCACCGCTCTATGGCAGCGTCGACCCGGCCGTGCACCGCCCGGTGCCTTCCGAGCCGGGCTACCACGCCGATCTCTCCTATCTCGGCACCTTCGCTGCCGACCGGCAGGCGGCGCTGGAAGTGCTGTTCATCGAGCCGGCGCGACGCCATCCGGAACGTCGGTTCGTGCTGGGCGGCGCCTGCTACCCCGCCGACTTTCCCTGGACCGAGAACATCTTCTTCGTCCGGCATCTGCCGCCGCACGAGCATCCCGCCTTCTTCTCCTCCTCGCGGCTCACCCTGAACGTGACCCGGAGCGCCATGGCGGCCATGGGCTACTGCCCGTCGGGACGCCTGTTCGAGGCCGCCGCCTGCGGCACCGCGATCCTGAGCGACGTCTGGGAGGGGCTGGATGCCTTCTTCGCTCCCGGCCGCGAGATCCTGCTCGCCCGGAGCGGAGCCGACGTGGACGCGGCGCTGGACATGAGCGACGACGAGCTGCGCCGGATCGGGACGGCCGCACGCGAGCGGGCGCTCGCCGAGCACACGGCCGAGCATCGGGCGCTCGAGCTCGAGCGCCTGCTCGGCGAGACGCCGGTCACGGCCGCCGTGCCGCTGGATCGCCCGAGCGCGACCGCGGCCCTAGAGACGGGAGCCTGAGCGATGTGGGGCATCATCCCGGCTGCCGGCAACGGCACCCGGATTCAGCCGCTCGCCTTCTCGAAGGAGCTTCTGCCCGTGGGCAGCCGGCGCGAAGCCGGCGTGGAGCGGCCGCGGGCGGTGAGCGAATATCTGATCGACCGGATGCTGGCCGGCGGGACCGACAAGCTCTGCTTCGTCATCAGCCCCGGCAAGTCCGACATCCTGCGCTATTACGGCTCCACGGTCGGAATGGCGGCGGTGGCCTACGTGGTCCAGTCGCAGGCCCTGGGCCTGTGCGATGCCATCTTCCGTGCGGTGCCTCTGATCGAGCCGCACGAGAGCGTGCTGATCGGGCTTCCGGATACGATCTGGTTTCCGGAGGACGGCTTCTGCGCTCTCGGTCACGACGTGCTGTCCTTCCTGCTGTTCCCGGTGGATCGGCCCGAGCTGTTCGATGCGGTCGTGACCGGCCGGGACGGGTCGGTACAGCGGATCTGGGTCAAGACCGAAGGCGCTCCCTCCCGGTGGGTGTGGGGGGCGATGCGGATGCCGGGCCGGGTCCTGCACGAGCTGCATCGGCTCTGGTGCGCGCGCGACCGGCAGGACGAGTATCTGGGCACGCTGGTCAACGCCTATCTCGCCGAAGGCGGCAAGGCGCAAGGGGTGCGTGCCGGCACCGACTATGTCGACGTCGGCACGCTCCACGGCTACCGCGCGGCGCTGCAGCTCCTGCAGGCGCGTGGGGGCATCGAATCCGCGCCTGTGACGAGCCGCGGGAATTCCCCTGCGGGGCTGATGGAGCAGCGATGACCGACGAGGTGCCCCCTTCCGACCAGGAGCACATCCGACGCCGCATCCACGAGCTCGGGCCCTGGTTCCACAACATGAACCTCGGCGGGATCTGGACCGCGCCCGAGCATTTCCTGGGCGACTATCCCGCCATCAAATGGCAGCGCTTCGCGCACGCGATTCCTGCGGATCTCAGCGGGAAGAGCGTGCTCGACATCGGCTGCAACGCCGGCTTCTACGCGCTCGAGATGAAGCGGCGCGGCGCGGCGCGCGTGGTCGCGATCGACTCGGACGAGGACTATCTGGCGCAGGCCCGCTTCGCGGCCGAGGTCACGGGTGCGAAGATCGAGTTCCGCAAGCTCTCGGTCTACGACGTCGCGAAGCTCGGCGAGCGCTTCGATCTCGTCCTGTTCATGGGGGTCTTCTACCATCTGCGCCATCCGCTCCTGGCGCTGGATCTGATCCACGCCCACGTGGCGAAGGATCTCCTCGTCTTCCAGTCGCTGCAGCGCGGCAGCACGGAGGTCGAGCTGGTCGCCGAGGATTATCCCTTCTTCGACACCGCGATGTTCGACCGGCCCGGCTATCCCAAGATGCACTTCATCGAGCACCGCTACGCCGGCGATCCCACGAACTGGTGGGCGCCGAACCGGGCCTGTGTCGAGGCGATGCTGCGGAGCGCCGGCTTCGAGATCTTATGCCGGCCCGAGGATGAGGTGTTCGTCTGCCGCTGGTGCCAGGTGGCTTACGGGCCGGACGGGCCCTATCCGGTCTATCCGGCGCGGGGGGAGGAAGCATGATCGATTCGGTGATGCTCTGGAACGAGCCCAACAACAAGTCGCACTGGGCGTTCGAGGAGGATCCCGAATGGGCCGCGTTCGCCGAGATGACCATCCAGGCCAGCCGGGCGATCCGGGCCGAGAACCCCGCTCTTGTCCAGGTCTTAGGCGGCATCTCGCCGATCGACCCGCAGTTCATGCTCAACATGGCGGGCAAGGGGGCCCTGGCCGAGCTGGACGCGGTCGCGGTCCACGGCTTTCCGCTCGACTGGAACCACTGGCAGATCCACGAGTGGCCGGACAAGCTCAAGGAGATCCAGGCCGTGACCGATCTGCCGGTCTGGGTGTCCGAGGTCGGGGTCTCGACCTTCGGCGCCGAGGAGGTGCAGGTGTTCGGCCTGAAGCGCACGGCCGAACTCCTTCTGGGCCGCGCACCTCGCATTCACTGGTACAGCCTCTACGACCTGCCGCGCGCCTGGCCCGCCACCACGCGCCATAAAGAAGCCGAAGGCTCGGCTTATTACCGGCATTTCTACATGGGGCTCTTGCGCGAGGACGGCTCGCCCAAGCTGGCGCTGCCGGATTTCCCGCAATACACGCCCGAGATGGGCATCTGCCAGTGGTTCCATTTCGAGGATCACCGGCTCGATGATGCGGTGCAGTGGCTGCGCGATCTGGGGGTGAAGCACCTGCGCACCGGTCTGAGCTGGGCCGACTACTACCGCCCGAACGCTCTCGCCTGGTTCGACCGGCAGATGCAGGCGCTCGAGGGGTTCCACGTCACCGTGACCTTCTGCTTCACGCCGGAGGACAAGGGCATCATCCCGCACCACACGAGCCCGCCCAGGGACCCGCGCGAGTTCGCCGACTTCTGCGCCGCAATGATCCGCCGCTACGCGCCCGGCCAGACGATGCACGGCGTGCCACGTGCCGAGCCGGCGCCCGCCCTGGACCAGGCCTGAGGCCCATGCCCGGCTCGGTGGCCGCAGCGCTCCTGGAGCAGCTAGGCCAAAGGGTCCGCCACCCGATCGACACGCCGCTCCTCGTCGTCGTGGCCCATCCCGACGACGAGGTGATCGGCCTGGGCACGCGGCTGCCGCATCTCCGCCGAGCGCACATCGTCTACGTCACCGACGGCGCGCCGCGCGACGACCGGGATCAGAAGCGGCTCGGCTTCGCCACGCGCGAGGCTTATGCCGAGGCAAGGGCGCTGGAGGCCGATGCGGGCCTCGCCCTGGTCGGCATCGGGCCGGATCACGTCTATCGGCTGAACCTGATCGATCAGGAAGCCGTGCATCACGTGAGCGAGCTCACCCACGCCGTGGCCGGGCTGATCCGCGATCTGCGGCCTGCGGTCGTCGTGACCCATGCCTACGAGGGCGGCCATCCCGATCACGACGCGACGGCGCTCGCCGTCCATCTGAGCTGCCGGCTCCTGCGTGACGCCAGCCTCCCCGCACCCTCGCTGCTCGAGTTCGCCGGCTACCACGATCCCGACGGCTCGGGCCGGCTGGAAGTACTCGAGTTCCTGCCGGGCAGCCGTGCGCGCGTCGTCACGGCCGAGCTCGATGCGGCGGAGCAGGAATTCAAGCGCCGCCTCGTCGCCTGCCACGCCACCCAGGCCGAGCTGCTGCGGCAGTTTCCGCTCGACCGCGAGCGGTTCCGCGCAGCGCCTTCTTATGACTTCCTGGCGCCGCCCCATCCCTGGCGCCCGTTCTACGAGCGCTTCGTGACCGGGCTCGACGGCGCCAGCTGGCGTGCCATCGCGGCCGAGGCGCTGGCGCGCTTCGGCATGGAAGGGCGGCTCTGATGCTGACCGTGCTCGGCGTCGCCTACCCGCTGGCGCCGGTGAGCCGCGACGCCGTGGGCGGGGCCGAGCAGGTGCTGGCCCAGCTCGACGCGGCGCTGGTGCGGCGGGGCCATCGCTCGATCGTGGTCGCCTGCGGAGGCTCGCGGGTCGAAGGTGTTCTGGTCGCGACGCCGCGCCGGGACGGTATCCTGGACGATGCCGCCCGCACCGCCGCCCATGCGGCGCATCGCGAGGCGATCGCCGCGGCGCTGGCGCGCTGGCCGGTCGATCTCGTCCATCTGCACGGGATCGACTTCCACGCCTACCTGCCGCCGCCGGGTGTTCCCGCGCTCGTGACCCTGCATCTGCCGCTCGCCTGGTACCCGCCGGAAGCGCTGCACCCGCAGCGGCCGGACACCTGGCTCCATGCCGTTTCGGCCGCCCAACGGCAGGGAGCGCCGGGTGATCTCGTGCTCCTGCCCGACATCCCGAACGGTGTCGCGATCGACGAGCTGGCGGCACGCCATGCCAGGCGCGGCTTCGCGTTGGCGCTCGGGCGGATCTGCCCCGAGAAGGGCTTCCACATCGCCCTCGCTGCCGCGAAGACCGCGGGCGTGGGTCTGCTGCTCGGTGGGCAGGTCTACCGCTACGAGGCGCACGAGCGCTATTTCCGCGACGAGATCGCGCCACGCCTCGACCGCTGGCGCCGCTTCCTCGGGCCTTTGGACTTCGCGCGCAAGCGGCGTCTGCTCACGGCGGCACGCTGCCTTCTCGTTCCGAGCCTCGTCGCCGAGACCGGCTCGCTCGTCGCCATGGAGGCGCTCGCTTGCGGCACGCCGGTGATCGCGTTCCCGAACGGTGCCCTGACCGAGGTGATCGAGCACGGGGTCACGGGCTTTCTCGTCCGGGACGGGCAGGAGATGGCCGAGGCGATCGGGGCGGCGGGGCGGATCGATCCGGAAGCCTGCCGCCGGGCGGCCCGGGAGCGGTTCTCGGCGGAGCGGACGGTGGCGCGCTATCTCGCCGTCTACGAGGACCTCGTCCGCCGGCGCAGCCATGCCGCCTGAGATCGAGGCGATCGCGACCACGGCCGGTCTCGAGGCCTTGCGGCCGGAATGGCTCGAGCTCTGGGCGAGCATGCCGGCGGCCACACCCTTCCAGTCGCCGGCCTGGCTGATCCCGTGGTGGCATGTCTTCGGCACGGGCGAGCTGATCGCCCTGGCCCTGCGCCGCCGCGGGCGGCTCGTGGGCCTGGTGCCGCTCTACGTCCATCCCGACGGACGGCATCGCAAGCTCCTGCCGCTCGGGATCGGCATCAGCGACCATCTCGACCCGCTGCTCTCGGCCGACCATGCGCCCGTGGTGCTCGCCTGGCTCGCCGGCCACGATCACCGCTTCGACTGGATCGACCTCGAGGATCAAGGTGCCGGCTCGCCGCTCCTCGCCGCACCGGCCCCGGCGGGCTGGGAGAGCGCGATTCATCCTTGCGAGCCCTGTCCGGTGCTGCCTCTGCCGGTTTCCCTTCGGGATCTGTGCCGCTCCGTGCCGCGCCTCGCGAAGCTGCCCTATTACCGGCGCCGGGCCGAGCGTCTGGGCGAGGTCACGATCGAGCCGGCTTCCCCGGCGAACCTCGCGGAGCTTCTGGATGCGCTTTTCCGGCTGCACGGGAAGCGCTGGCAGGAACGGGGCGAGCCCGGCGTTCTGGCCGATCCTTCCGTCCGGGCCTTCCATCGCGAGGCGGCGGCAGCGCTGCTGGAGCTCGGGCTTCTGCGCAGCTTCGCCTTGCGGATCGGCGGCCGCATCGTCGCCGTTCTCCACGGCTTCGCCGACCGCAAACGCTTCTACGCCTATCTCGCCGGCTACGACCCGGGCCTGCCGCATCCCGGTCTGGGTGCCATGATGATCGGGCTCGCGATTCAGCGGGCAGCGGAGGAGAGGCTCGCCGCGTTCGATTTCCTGCGCGGCCGCGAGCCCTACAAATATGACTGGGGTGCGGTGGACCGGCCGGCTCACGGGCGGCGGCTGCGGCCTTTGCGGAAGTGAAAGGCCCGCCCGTCCCACGTCGCGAGGTCGGCCGTGCCGTTGCAGAGGACGCCGAAGCCCGTCTCGTCCGCGAGCGCTTGCGCCTCGGCGCGCTCGTGCCGGAGGTCGCCGGCGTAGGAGAGGTTGAAGAGCAGGAGATCCCCGCCTTCCCGCAGCACGCGATGGCATTCCCGAACGTGCGCGGCCACGAGCGCGCGGCCGCCGGCCCGGTAGAGATAGGGGAAGGAATCGACGGCGATCACCGCATCGAACGCGGCATCGCCGAACGGCTGCAGGTCCCGGCCCGAGGTTTGCAGCAGGCGCACATTGGCGAGGCCGGCGCAGCGGCGGCGGGCTTCTGCGATCATCGCGGCCGAGACGTCGATGCCGGTGACGGCCGCCACCCGTCCCGCGAGCGCCCGCTCGAACCGTCCGATGCCGCAGCCGAGATCGAGCACGTGCCGATCGGGTGCCACGACCCCGATCCGCTCCATGTGGGCCACGGCCTCCTCGGTCGCCTCGGCCAGGAGCAGAGGATCGCCCAGGGAATAGAGCGCTACGCTGGCCTCGGGGCTGATGCCGGCGGCCCAGTCGAACAGCCGCCGGCAGCGCTCGATCCCCTCCTCGGGCGAGGCGGGCTCGCCGGCAGCCGCATCGGCGCCGGCGAGAATGGCGGCCGCGCGCTCGCTGCCCTCGCCGTGCTGCTCCAGGAGATGCCGGAGCCGCCGCGCCACAGACGCCAGCCCGGGCGCTGTCGCCCCCAGGTTCGCGAGGGCGGTCCGCGACGCTTCGACCGTCCGATGCCGGAGCAGAAGCTGCGCCAGCGCCACGCCGGGAGAGATCTCCCCCCGCACCACCCTGTCCACGATCTCTCTCGTCGCCCCGCGAGCCATGCCGGATCGACCCTCGTCCCTTGGGCCCGAATCAGGAACCCTCCGGGAATGTAGATGTTCCTTCTCGCAACGTTCGCGAAAAACGCCGGCTTTGCCGATCGTTAGCCACGGATCGCGAGCAGCGGGGCAGTTGGAGGTGGAGAGCATGGCCGAACGCAAGGTGAGGGTCGCGATCGCCGGCGTGGGCAACTGCGCTTCGGCCCTGATCCAGGGAGTGACGTTCTACCGGGATGCGGACGAGAGCGCCGCCGTTCCGGGCCTGATGCACGTCGCTCTCGGCGGCTACCATGTCCGCGACATCGAGTTCGTGGCCGCCTTCGATGTCGTCGCCGGCAAGGTCGGCAAGGATCTCGCGGAAGCCATTGCGGCTGCGCCCAACAATACCTGCCGCTTCGCCGCCGTGCCGGCCACCGGCGTCGAGGTGCGGCGCGGGCCGACGCTCGACGGGCTCGGACGATACCTGAAGAACGTCGTGACCGAAGCCCCCGAGGCCGTGGACGACGTGGCGCGCAGCTTGCGCGATGCCGGGGCCGACGTGCTCGTCTGCTACCTGCCCGTGGGCTCGCAGGAAGCAGCTTCCTGGTATGCCGAGCAGGCGCTGAAAGCCGGTTGCGGCTTCGTCAACTGCATGCCCGTCTTCATCGCTTCGCGCGCGGAGTGGCGCCGCCGGTTCGAGGAGCGGCGGCTGCCCATCGTCGGCGACGACATCAAGTCCCAGGTGGGTGCCACCATCGTCCACCGGATGCTGGCCAACCTGTTCCGCGAACGCGGGGTGCGGCTGGATCGCACCTACCAGCTCAACTTCGGCGGCAACACCGACTTCCTCAACATGCTCGAGCGCGACCGGCTGGAATCGAAGAAGATCTCGAAGACCCAGGCCGTGACCAGTCAGCTCGACCACGATCTGCCGGCGGGCGACGTGCACGTGGGGCCGAGCGACTACGTGCCCTGGCTCACCGACCGGAAGTTCTGCCACATCCGCCTCGAAGGCACCGCCTTCGGCGAGGTGCCGCTCACCTGCGAGCTCAAGCTCGAGGTCTGGGATTCGCCGAACTCGGCCGGAGTCGTCATCGACGCCGTGCGCTGCGCCAAGCTGGCGCTGGACCGCGGCATCGGCGGGGCGCTCTACGGGCCTTCGAGCTACTTCATGAAGTCGCCGCCGCAGCAGTTCACCGATGCCGAGGCGCGGCGCCGGACCGAAGCGTTCATCCGCGGCGAAGCGTGACCGTCTTCTACCTCGTCCGCCACGCCGCCCATGCCCGGCAGGGCGAGAGCCTCGTCGGCCGGACGCCGGGGATCGGCCTCGGCGAGGCGGGACGGCAGCAGATCGCCTGGCTGCAGCGGCGTTTCGAAGGGCTCACGTTCGCTGCCGTCTGCTGCGGCCCGCTCGAGCGGGCGGTCCTGACCGCCGAGGCACTGGCGCCACAGGCGACGATCGCCCCCGAGCTCGACGAGGTCGATTACGGCGACTGGACCGGTCGCACCATCGCGGCGCTCGAGGGCGATCCGCTGTGGCAGGCCTGGAACGGCTTTCGCGCCGGGACCCGTATCCCGGGCGGCGAGACCATGCTGGAGGTGCAGCTTCGCGCCGTGCGCCTGATCGATCGCCTGCGCGAGGCGCATCCCGAAGGCCGCGTGCTCCTCGTGAGTCATGGCGACGTGATCCGGGCCGTTCTGCTCCACTATCTCGGTCTTTCGGCCGATCTGTTCGGCCGGATCGAGGTGGACCCGGGCTCGCTCTGCGTGCTCGCGGTCGAGCCCTGGGGTGCCCGGGTCCTGCGCCTCAACGAGGCCGCAGCGCTGCCCTGAGCCTCAGGGCGTCTGGTGGATGTGCACCTCGCGCTTGACGCCCGTGGGCCTGGTCAGCTCGTTCCACTTCGCCTGGGCCTCGAACATCGGCGCCATCGGCGGACGCGGCACGTTCCGGCCGGCACCCTTCTCGACGTCGAGCTGGCCGTCGCGCCAGACCACCTTGCCCCGGCTCAGCGTCACCTTGGGCACGCCCTGGACCGTGATGCCCTCGAACACGTTGACGTCGAGCTTGGAGTGGTGGGTCTTCTGGCTGATGGTCTGGGTGGCCTTGGGATCCCAGACCACGAGATCGGCATCCGCCCCTTGGACGATCGCCCCTTTCTGCGGATAGACGTTCAGGATCTTGGCGATGTTCGTGGAGGTCACGGCCACGAACTCTTCCGGCGTCAGCCGGCCGGCGTTGACGCCGAAATGCCAGACGATCTTGAGCCGCTCCTCGATCCCGCCGGTACCGTTCGGGATCTTGGTGAAGTTGTCGAGGCCGAGCCGCTTCTGCTCGAGCAGAAACGTGCAGTGGTCGGTCGCCACCACCTGGAGCTGGCCCGACATCAGCCCGGCCCAGAGCGCGTCCTGGTGCTCCTTCGAGCGGAAGGGCGGGCTCATCACGCGCGAGGCGGCGAAGTCCCAGTCCGGGTTGCGGTAGACGCTGTCGTCGAGACACAGATACTGCGCCAGCGGCTCGCCAAAGACGCGCTGCCCCTCGGCCCTGGCGCGCGCGATCGCTTCCACCGTCTCGCGGCAGGAGGTGTGCACGATGTAGAGCGGCACGCCGGTGATCTTGGCCAGCATGATGGCGCGGGTCACGGCCTCGGCCTCGACGTGCGGCGGGCGCGAGAGCGCGTGGCCCTCGGGGCCGGTGATGCCCTGCGCCAGGAGTGCCTGCTGCAGGCGGAACACCGCCTCGCCGTTCTCGGCATGGACGAGCGGCAGTGCCCCGAGCTCCCGGCAGCGCGAGAAGCTCTGGAACATGATCTCGTCGTCGACCATCAAGGCCCCTTTGTAGGCCATGAAGTGCTTGAAGCTGTTGACGCCGCGATCGAGACACTCCGCCATCTGCTGCGCCACCCGTTCCGACCACCAGGTGATCGAGACGTGGAAGCCGTAATCGGCGCAGGCCTTGCTCGCCCAGTCCGACCACTCGTCGAGCGCGTCGGTCAGGCTCTGCTGCGGCGAGGGGATGCACATGTCGACGATCATGGTGGTGCCGCCGGCCAAGGCCGAGGCGGTGCCGGAGTAGAAGTCCTCGATCGCCTTCGTGCCCATGAAGGGCATTTCCATGTGGGTGTGCGGGTCGATCCCGCCCGGGATCACGTAGGCGCCGCCGGCGTCGATGACCTCGGCACCCGTGGGCGCGTCGATCTTCTCGCCCACCGCCACGATCTTCCCGTCCGCGCACAACACGTCGGCGCGAAAGCTCCGGTCGGCGTTGACCACCGTCCCGCCACGCACGAGCACCGCTGCCATTCCTAGCCTCCTCCTGCAGTCCTTCGATCCGATGCGCCCAGCCTATCGCATCGTGACGGCCGGTCCACCGCCTCTGTCGTCGATCCGGCATGCCCGAGGCGCGGTGCGGAGCCGCTCTCGACCCGAAGCTTCGGAACGTAATCGTTGATCAACTTGAAATAGAATTCTATGGTTGCCTCCTCCCGCGAAGATACGCGGGCTCGAGGAATGGGGGATGGACGGGTCCGCCGGAGCAGCGGGGTGGTCCGCCTGCGACGGCGGCATGGAGCACCCGGACTGGTTCTGGTTCGCCGACGGCGAAGCAGGACCGACCCCTTCGGGGGCATCGTCGAGCGTACCCGATGACGGCGATCCGGCCGTTCTGCTCGACGCATGGGTGCGGGCCGTCTGGGACGAGCTCGCAGCCTACTTCATCGAAGGTCCGCCTCGGGATGCCGCTCCCTTCGATCGTTCCGAGGCCGAGAGACCGAGCACGCCCGAGTGGCTGGACGAGGTCTTCGACGACAGGCGATCGGCCGCGGAGCGGCAGGACGACGTCGATCGGATCGCCCGGCGTGCAGCCGCCAAGGCAGCCGCGCTGATCGAGCATCTCGACCTTCCGCACGCTCGGGATCGAGCCGCGGCGCAGGCATGGCTCAGCGAGCTGCTCACGGCCTTTCCGCACGGCGCCAGCCACGCCGCGATCGTTCGGCTCGTACATCGGGGCTGCTCCTTGCAACGGCTGCAGGACACCGCCGCGCTCAAGCGGGCCTGGAACGCCGAGCCCGGCCTCTGGCTCGCGCGCCGCCATCGTTCCGTCATTCTCATGAATCATCGTGCCGGACCGAGCAGCCTGAGCTGGCGCGCCGCAGCCGGCCTCGTCGAGACGCTCGAGCCCGAGGAGGTCCTCGACCGCTTGCGCTCGACCTGGCGCGAGGCCTGGCTGGCGCTGGCAGCGGACGAGCCCGGCTATCGCAGCCTGATCGAGTTCGCGCTGCTGCAGGCCGACGCAGACGGCAGCCGGGCGTTGCACGACGGGCTCGCCCAGGCCTGGCGCATGGCCGAGCCGGGCGAGCTCGCGGACGAGCGCGGCTGGCTCGCCCGGCTCGACGAGGATCTCCGGCGTGCCGTCGCCCCGGACGGCCGCTGCCGCACCCCCTTCGACGACGATCTCGTGATCTTCCACCGCTCCGGCGTGACGACGCGAGCCATGGAGGCGAAGCGATGAGGACCGACGTTCTGCTCCCGACCCTGGGCTGCTGGGTCCACGACGACCAGGGCCGCGTCGGCATGGCGCTGGAGGTGCGCGCCGAGGGCGAGCGCAGCCTCGTCCACTTCCGCTACGGCGCGCGCGACCTCGTATGGATCGAGGCGAAGGCGCTGCGCTCGGCGTTCGCGCCCGGAATGCAGGTCGAGCACGTGCCATCGAGCCCGGTGGCGCGGTCGCTGGGCCTGGGCGAGGTGCGCGCGACCCGCGTGCTCGCCGGCTGCGAGCAGGTCCTGGTGCAATTCCTCGAGCAGGGTACGTGCCGCTGGCTGCCCTACCAGACGCTGCGGCGGGTCAAGCCGGTCGAGGATCGTCTGCTGCGTGGCGAGGTCGGGACCTTCCCCGATCATGCCGAGCGCTTCCGGCTGCGCGTCCTGGCCCATGCGCTCGAGATCTGGGATCGGAACACGGGCGCTCTCGGCCGCCTCGACATCGATCCTCTGCCGCACCAGATCCGCCTCGCCCACAAGGTGCTGACCTCGGGCAACCCGAACTGGCTGATCGCCGACGATGTCGGCCTCGGCAAGACGATCGAGGTCGGGCTGATCCTGCACGGCCTGGCACGACGCAACCGAGCGCGGCGGGTGCTGATCGTCTGCCCCGCACCCTTGGTGCGGCAATGGCAGGACGAGATGCGGCTCAAGTTCGGGCAGCATTACGAGATCTACGGGCGAGACTTCCAGGTGCCCGAGCCGAGCTACTGGCGGCTGCACGACAAGGTGATCGTTTCCTTGGATCTCGCCAAGCGCGACAAGGTGAGAGGAGACTTGTGCGCCGCCGGTGGCTGGGACGTCGTGATCTTCGACGAGGCGCACCGGCTCGGACGCGACGACAATGGCGAGTGCACCCAGCGCCACCGGCTGGCCCAGGAGCTGCGGCGGCAGACGCCTGCCATGCTGCTGCTGACCGCGACCCCGCACCAGGGCAAGACGCCGCGCTTCGCGGCTCTCCTCAAGCTCGTCCGCCCCGAGCTGCGCCGGGCGTTCTCGACCCTCGAGGCCAATCCGGAGATCGTGGCGGAGGTGGTCTTGCGCAACCGCAAGACCAGGGTGACCGATGCCGCCGGAAAGCCCCTGTTCCACGGCCACGAGACGCATCGGATCGCGGTCGAGCCCGGCCCGGCCTCGCTCGCCTTCATGGACGAGCTGACGCGCTATCTCCGCCACGGCTACGCCGTCGGTGAAAGAGCGGGCGACCGTGGGCGTGCGATCGGCTTCATGATGACGACCTACCGCAAGCTCGCCTCGTCGAGCATCGCCGCCATCACGACGGCGCTCCTGGGCCGCTGGCAGCGGCTGCAGGCTGCCCAGCGCGCGAATGCCGCACCCGATCTCGAGACTCTGATCGAGGCGAGCGAGGCGACCCCGGACGGCCTCGCCGATCAGCCCGACCTCTTTGCAGGCGCAGCCTTCTTCGAGGGCGAGGCGGCACAGATCCTCCGGCTTCTCCGCCTGGCCGAGCCGATCTGGCCCCATGACGAGAAGCTCCGGGTGTTCATCGACCAGATCGCCGCACCCGTCTTCCGCTCCGGCCGCAAGCTGCTCGTCTTCACCGAGTATCGGGCGACGCAGACCTACCTCCGGGAGGCGCTGCTGCGCGCCCTGCCCGAGGCCGGCGAGGCGGTCCTGATCAACGGCACGATGAGCCTCGACGAGAAGCTCGCGAGCATCGAGCGCTTCACGGCCGACGCCGCGTTCCTGATCTCGACCGAGGCCGGCGGCGAGGGCCTGAACCTGCAGGAGCGCTGCCATGTCATGGCCAACTACGACCTGCCCTGGAACCCGTCGCGGCTCGTGCAGCGGATCGGGCGGCTCTACCGCTACGGCCAGAAGCACCGGGTGATCGTGTTCAACCTCCACACCCAGGACAGCTTCGACGCCAAGGCGCTCGGCCTGATGCTCGACCGGGTGCAGGTGATGGCGCGCGATCTCGCCGCGGTCGGCGCCGAGTTCCGCGAGGCGATGGAAGCCGAGATCCTGGGCGAGCTGCTCGAGAGCATCGAGATCGAGCCGATCCTGGAGCGGGCGATGAGGACACGGCCCGAGCTCGGCGCCGCCGAGATCGATCGCGCGCTCGAGGAGGCGCGGCAGGCCCGGTCGCTGCAGGACGAGCTGCTCTCGTTCGCGACCGGCTTCGACGGTTCCTCGTCTTCCGCCACGTTCGGCATCGACCGGCGCCATGTCGCGGCCTTCCTCGGCGCGATGCTGCCGAGGATCGGTGCCCGGAACGTCGAGCCCGTGCATCAGGGCCGTGCCTTGAGCTTCGAGCTCCCCGACGAGCTCGTCGGCGTCTTCCCCGAATTGGGGCGGCGCCGGTCGGTCACGATAGCGCTCGACCGCGATCTGGCTCGCCATCATCGCGAGATGCTACCAGTGGATCTCGACGGCAGCCTGTTCCGGCATCTGCTCGACACGGCCAAGGCACGCGCGTTCGACGGGCTCTATGCCGCAGCGCGTGCCGGCCGGATCCCGGCCTGGGTCGCGGTGCACCATCTGCGTTGGCAGAACGAGCGGGGCGAGCTGCTCGAGGATGAACTCGTCGCGAGCTGCTGCGAGGCCGGTGGCGAGAGCGGCCGGCCGCTCTCGCCCGAAGAGCTCGGCAGCCTGCTGCTGATGCCGCTCGAGAGCGCGACGCCGACGGCTTCGGCGCCACGAATGGAGGTCGACACCGCCTTGCGGCAGGCGTTCGAAACGACGGTAGCGCGGGTCACGACCTGGCATCGTCAGCCCGCGTCGGCGTTCCTGCTCGCCGCCGCCGAGGCCGGGAGCGAGGGCGCCCCCTGACCCGAGGGCGGCACCACCTTCAGATCATATAGTCGCCGCCGTTGGGGTTGATGGTGGCGCCGATGAAGTAGGAGCCCTCGTCGGAAGCCAGGAGGAGGGCCGCCGGCGCGATCTCGTGGACCTCGCCGAAGCGGCCGATCGGCAGCTCCTTCTTCTTCATCTCGAGCCAGCTCTGCGGCAGGGAGCGCAGGAGCGGCGTGTTGATCGGGCCGGGGTTGATGCAGTTCACCGTGATTCCGTCGCGCGCGACCTCGTAGGCCAGGGACTTCGTGAAACCCATGATCCCGGCCTTGGCGGCGCAGTAGTGCGCCATGGTCGGGCCGCCCTTGTGCGCGAGCTGGGAGGAGAGATTGATGATCCGCCCCCAGCCCTTCTTCCTCATGCCCGACAGCACCTCGCGCGTGCACAGGAACGTGCCGCGCAGGTGCACGGCGATCATCCGGTCGAACATCTCGGTGGACATGGTCTCGACCGGGCTGGTCGTGTCCATGCCGGCGTTGTTGACCAGGATGTCGATGGTACCCAGCTCGCGCGTGATCGCCTGGAACGCCGCCTTGACGGCGGTCTCGTCGGCGACGTCGGCCGCGGCACCCGCGGTCTTGACGCCGTGTCGCGCCAGTTCCTCGGCCGTGGCCTCGGTCTTGCCGGCATCGAGGTCGATCACGCCGATATTGGCCCCTTCCTGCGCGAACAGCCCGGCGATGGCGCGGCCGATGCCGCTGCACGCACCGGTGACGACCGCGGTCTTGCCGCTCAGCTTGCCCATGTCCCCCTCTCTCGGCCCGTGGCCGGCGTCAGGATGCGCTCGGCCTCGATCTGGAAACGCTCGAAATAGTCCATCGTCTGCGCAACCGCCGCCACGTCCTGGTGCCGCCAGCAGCGGACACGGTGGCCCGGTGCCACCGGATCGGCCGGCGGCATGTCGCTGCAGCGCGGAATCGCGAGCGGGCAGCGGCCCTCGAGCGGGCAGCCCGTCGGCAGGTCGATCGGGCTCGGGATCTCGCCCTCGAGCCGGATCGTGCTCTCGCGCCGCAGCGCGGGGTTCGGCAGGAGCACCGACGCGAGCAGGCCCACGGAGTAGGGATGGCGCGGCTGCGCGAACAGCTCGGCCGCCGGCCCCTCCTCGACGATCGAGCCCAAGTACAGCACGGCGACGCGGTGGCTGAGGTAGCGCACCGTGCTGAGGTCGTGCGAGATGAAGAGGTAGGCCGTGCCCAGCTCCTTCTGCAGCCGGATCAGAAGGTCGATGATCTCGGCGCGAGCGCTGGGATCCAGAGCCGAGGTCGGCTCGTCGAGCACAATGAGCTCGGGATCGGAGACGATGGCACGCGCGATGCCGATCCTCTGCTGCAGACCCATGCTGAGCTCGGCCGGATAGCGGTCGAGCAGGCGTTCCGGCAGGCCGACCCGCCGGGCGGCGAGGCGCACGGCCTGCTCGCGCTCGGCCCGGTTCCTGCCCAAGGCGACGAGCGGCTCGCCGATCGTCTCGCCGACGACGATGCGCGGATCGAGCGATTCGGCGGGCTCCTGGAAGACGAGCTGCATCCGGCCGCGCAAAGAGGGCGAGCGCACGGTGCGTCGGCCGCCCATGGGCTCGCCCTTGAAGCGGATGACACCGCCCGTGGGCCGGATCAGGCCGAGCACGCAGCGGCCGATCGTGGTCTTGCCGGAGCCGGACTCGCCCACCAGCGCCAGGGTCTCGCCGGCCGCGACCGTGAAGTCGACCCCGTTCACGGCCTGGACGACCTTGCCGTGGCCGATCGGGAAATGCTGGACCAGGCCTTCGACCTCGAGCAGGGCGGTCATGGTCAGCGTTCCACCGGATAATGGCAGCGGACGAAGTGGCCCGGCGCCAGCTCCCGCAAGACGGGATGCTCGGCGCGGCAGTGCGGTTGCGCCCGCACGCAGCGCGGCGCGAACGGGCAGCCCCGCTCGGCGGGGCGCGTGTCCGTGGCGGGCTCGGCCTCCTTCAGCCAGTAGCTCCGCAGCCGCGGGTTGTGGGAGAAGGCCGCGAGCAGGAGCACGGTGTAAGGGTGCACGGGGTTGGCGAAGAACGAGGCGCGAGGTGCGATCTCGACGATCTCGCCGCCATAGATCACCGCGACCCGGTCGCAGAAATGCGCCGTGATGCCGATGTCGCGGGTGATGAACAGCATGGCGGTGCGGTGCTTCTCCACCAGGCGCTGCAGGAGCTCCAGCACCTGTGCCTGCACCGTGACGTCGAGGCCGCTCGTGGCATCGTCCGAGATGACGAAGCGGGGCTCGCAGATCAGGGCTATCGCCATCACCACGCGCTGCGCCATGCCGCCCGAGAGCTCGTGCGGGTAGGCATCGTAGCGCCGCTCCGGGTCCGGAATGCGGACCTCCTTCAGCATGTCGATCACCCGCTTCCGCAGTGCCTTGCCACCGAGGCCGGTATGATACTTCAGGACGTTGCCGATCTGCTGGCCGACGGTGAGCAGCGGATTGAGCTCGCTCCTGGGGTTCGCGATCACCATGGCCATCGAGCGGCCACGCAGCGTGCGCAGGCGCTCGGGGTCGAGGGCGGCGAGGTTCTGGCCCTCGAAGCGGATCCGGCCTCCGGCGATGCGGCCCGGCGGCGGGACGAGCTGCATGATGGCGCGAGCGAGCGTGGTCTTGCCGGAGCCGGATTCGCCCACGAGGCCCACGATCTCCTGGCGCAGAATCGCGAGATCCAGGCCTTTGACCGCCCGCACCGGCGGCATGCCGTAGCGCGGGAACTCGACCTCGAGCCCCTCGACGTCGATCACGGGCTCGCTCATCCGCGCGTCCTCGGGTCGATGAAGAAATAGACGAGATCGACGACGAGATAGATGAACAGCGACAGCACGGCCGAGTAGAGGACGAAGCCCAGGACCGGATTGAGGTCGGCGTTCAGCACGCCCTGAACGGCGTACTGGCCGGCCCCGCCCCAACTGAAGACGATCTCGACCAGGACGGCTCCACCGATCAGAAAGCCGTAGAGCACGCTCACGATGGTGATCACCGAAGGCAGGGCGTTGCGGAAGGCCTGGCGGACGACGACCCGGTGCGGCAGGCCGCAGAGCTCGGCATAGCGGCTGAAATCGGCTTCCAGCATCCGCTCGGTCGTGGCCTGGGTCATCTTGAGGATCGGTCCGGCGTTGATGAGGCCCAAGGTCAGCACGGGCAGTACGAGATGGCCGGCGGCGCTGCGGAAAGCCTCTCCGTTGCCGGCGAGGGCGCTGTCGATCAGAAGGGCACCCGTCGCCGGTTCGGGCGGCAGGATGGCGAGATCGATGCGGCCCAGAGGGGCCGGCGCCCAGCCGAGCAGCGTGTAGAAGACGTAGATCAGCACGAGCGCCAGCCAGAAGTCGGGCAAAGCCCCCGCGAGCAGGCCGTAATAGTCGGCACCGGCTCGCAGGAAGCCCCGCTTGTAGCGGGCACCGGCGACACCCAAGGGGATGCCGATCAGGAGCGCTACGAACAGACCCAGGGTCACGAGCTCGAGCGTGGCCGGGAAGCGCTGCGCCAGATCCTGGGTCACCGGCAGCGTGGTCTGCCACGACATGCCGAGATCGCCGTGCAGCACCTTGCCGAGATAGATCAGGAACTGCTCGATGATCGAGCGGTCCAGGCCGAGCTCGGCCCGAAGCTTCGCCAGCCCCTCCGGCGTCGCGAACGGTCCCAGCATCAAAACGGCGGGATCGCCCGGGATGAGCTTCACCATGAGGAAGCTCACGAACAGGATGCCGACGAGCTGCGGCACCACGAACAGGAGGCGCTGGCCGAGATAGGAGAGGAGCGTCACGCGGCGCCTCCTCGCACGGCCTCGAGCCGGCTCGCGAGACGGCGGCGGCGGGCGGGATCGGACAGGACCTCGATCGAGGAGCCCACGAGCGAGAAGCCGAACACGGTGACGGCGAGCGCCAGGCCCGGAAAGATCGACGGCCACCAGTGGCCGGTGACGATGTTCTGGTAGCCCATGGCGATCATGCTGCCCCATTCGGGGGTGGGCGCCTTGACGCCGGCGCCGATGAAGCTGAGCGCGGCCGTGAGCAGCACCGACCAGCCCACGTTGACCGAGAGCTGGGCCAGCACCGGTGCCATGGCGTTCGGGACGATGTGGCGGGCGATGATGCGGCCGTCCGAGAGCCCGGCGAGCCAGGCCGCCTCGACGTAGCGCATGGTGCGGATGCTCATCACCTGCGTGCGCATCAGGCGCAAGTAAATGGGCGCGTTGACGAAGGCGATCGCCAGCACGATCGACTGCAGGCTCTGCCCGAACACGGCGACGAGAGCGATCGCGAACACGAACACGGGAAAGGCCTGGAGCACGTCGGCCGCACGCATGACGAAGCCGGCGCCGAACCGTGCCACCCTGCCCATCGTCTGATAGTAGCCGACCAGCGCCCCCAGCGTGGCGCCGATCACCGCCGAGAGCAGCGTGCCCAGGATTGCGATCGAGAGATCGATCCGGGGTGCCCAGAGCACGCGCGAGAGCACGTCCATGCCGGTGGCGTCGGTGCCCATGAGGTGCGGCCAGCCCGGCGGCTGCAGGAAGGCCGTGGGGTCCGCGACCTCGGGCGGGAAGGGCGCCACCCAGGGGGCGAGGACGGCCAGCACGATCACGGTCGCGACGATGGCGTAGCCAAACGCGAAGCTCGGGTGTGTGCGCAGAACGGCGAGGAAAAAGGCGAGGCGGCGGTTGCCGCCGCCGCCCGCCTTGCCCGTCATGACGGCTTCAGGCTGCATCCTTCTTCCTGCTCAGGCGCGGCTGAAGTCCTGGAAACGGATGTTGTTCGAGGTGTAGTAGGTCCAGCCCTTGAGGTTGGCTTTGCGCGCCATCGTGTAATTCGGGTAGGCGACGAAGGTCCAGGGCGCCTCGTCCATGATGATCGCCTGCGCCTTCCTCGTCACCTCGAGCCGGATCTCGTCGTCGGCGGTCGATGCCGCCTGGGCCAGCAGCCCGTCGACCTCGGGGTTGCTGTAATTGCTGTAGTTCACGTACGACTTGCTGTCGAAATAAAGAGTGAGCGAGTAGCCGGGGTCCGGGCACCACGGGCTGTCGACGTAGAAGATCATCGGCTGCTTGCGCTCGGTGACGGCGTTGTAGAACGAGCCCGCCGGCACCTTCTTGAGCTCGAGCTCGACCCCGATCTGGCGCAAGGACGTCTGATAGATGATGGCGATCGGCTCCTGCACCGGGTCGCCGGCGTTGTAGGCGAGCGAGGTCTTGAAGCCGTCGCCGTAGCCTGCCCTGGCGAGCAGCTCCTTCGCCTTGTCGAGATTGTAGGAATAGTCGACCAGCTTGCCGGCGTAGCCCGGATAGATGTTGGGCATGCAGCCATCCAGCGGGCTCGCGAGGCCCTGGAACACCGACTTCATCACGTCGGCCTGCGGGAAGGCGTAGTTCATGGCCCGGCGCACGTCGACCTTGTCGAAGGGGGCCATCTTCGCGTTGAGCTCGATCCAGATCATGAACGAGGCCGGCACGGTCTCGACCGCGACGTTCGGCACGCCCTTGAGGCTGATGATCTCGAGCGGCTGGAGGTACTGGGCGATGTCCACGGCCCCGCCGCGCAGGAGCTGCACGCGCGCCGCCGAGGTCGGCACCTCTTTGAACACCACCGTGTCGATCGCGGGCTTGCCGGCATAGTAGTCGGACCGCGCCTTGAACACGGCCTGCTGCCCGCGCACGAGCTGCTGGAGCTGGTAAGGGCCGAAGCCGGCGCTGTTGTTCTCGATGAACTTCCGCGCCCAAGGATCGTCGCCGCCACCGACCTCCTTGCACTTCTTGCTGTCGTAGACCGGGGTGTAGAGGTTGGTGTGGATCTTGAGGAGCAAGGGGTTGGGAGCGTCGATGTTGAACGAGACGACGTACTTGCTCTCGACCCGCACGTCCTCGGGCTTCGTGAGCCCGCTCACCTTGGTGTAGAAGGCGCCCAAGGCTCCGAGCGCGAACGCCCGGTCCCAGGTCCACTTCACGTCCTCGGCCGTGAGCTCGTTGCCCCAATTGCTCTTCACCCCTTCGCGCAGCTTGAAGCGCGCCCAGCGTCCCTGCGGGTCGAGCTCCCAGCTCTCGGCGAGCTTGCCGTACATGTTGACCCCGCCGGGCTTGTCGGCGTGGTACGCGATGTCCTCGCGCAAGGCGGTCGGCACGTTGGGATCCGGGATCTTGTTGAAGCCCAGGAGCCCGTCGTAGAGGGCGGCGATCGCCTCGAACGTGCCGAGGCTCACGTCGAAGTTGCAGTCGAGGCTCTGCGGTGTGGCAGGTGCCGCCACCACCATGGTCGAGCCGGCCTGAGCCAGGGCTCGCGGGATCGAGAGGATGCGCGGCATCGCGGCCGCCGCGGCGATGGCCGAGCTGGTCTCGAAGAACCGTCGCCGGTCGAGATGGAGTCGGGGACGACGAGCCTCTTCCGACATGATGCCTCCTTGCGTCGCGCATGGGTTCGATGCCGTGGGGCCGCCCGAGCATCCCCACTGGTCAGACCTTTCTTGTTCTCGCGCTCGATTAAGATGCCGTGGCTGGCGGGCGTCAAGGTCGAATTCGCCCTGAAAACGCTTTACTTGCCATGAGCTCGAAACTGTGCTCACCCATGCGGGCAGATCGGGGAACCCAGAAAGTGGTCAGACCGGCGTGAGTCCATCAGACCGGCAAAGTGGCAGCAGCGCAGAGGCTCCGGCCGCGACGGATGCGCGACCGCGCACCCCGGTGACCCAGACCGTGCTGCAGCGCATCCAGGCCATGCTGCGCTCGGGCGAGCTGGCGCCGGGCCAGCCTCTGCCCTCGCAGCGCCGGCTCGCCGAGGATCTGCAGGTCAGCCGCGCTTCCTTGCGCGAGGCGCTCTCGATTCTGGGTACCTTGGGCCTGATCCGGATCGAGCAGGGGCGCGGCACCTTCGTGGCTGCGCCCGCGAACGGAAGCGACGGCGAGGCGGTGGGTGCCTGGCGCTACGGCGCCCGCTACACGCCCGCCGAGGTCTACCAGTTCCGCCTGATCGCCGAGCCCAGCGCCGCGGCGCTGGCGGCGCGCTACGTCACCGACGGGCAGCTCGAGCAGCTCGAGCAGAACCTGCGCGCCTTCAAGGCGGCGGCGCGCGAGATGGATCTCGTCTCGACCGCCCAGCTCGATTTCGAGTTCCACGAATTGATCGCGGTCTGCTCGGGCAACCGGCTCCTCGCCGATCTGCACCACACCTACCATCGGATCGTGCTCGACAGCCAAAGGCTGCCGCTCGCCCGCCGCAGCCGGGTGTGGGAGCCCGTGGTCGAGCACGAGCGCATCCTGAAGGCGCTCGCGATGCACGACCCGGAAGGGGCCGCCTACTACATGCGCGTCCACATCGGCCGTGCCGCCGATCGGGTCGGGGTGGAGGTCGTCGATGCCGGTGCTTGAACCACAACGAGAAGGGAGGCTCTAGCGCCATGCCCAAGGTCGTCGTCCTCGGCACCGGCGGGACCATCGCCTCGCGCGTCGATCCTAAGACCGGCCACGCGGTCGCCGCCGCCACCGGGGTCGAGCTGGTCGAGACCATGCGCGCCTGCGGCCATGCCGCGCCGGCGGGTATCGAGGTCGCGGTCGAGCAGTTCTGCAACGTGAACAGCTTCCGCTTCGACCTCGAGATCGCTTTCCGCATCGCGAAGCGCGCCGCCAGCCTCCTGGCCGACCCCGAGATCTTGGGTGTCGTCGTCACCCAGGGCACCGACACGATGGAGGAGAGCTCCTACCTCGCCGACCTCGTCGTCGGCTCGGAGAAGCCCGTCGTGTTCACCGGTGCTCAGCGCCACGCGCAGGAATCCGACAGCGACGGTCCCCGGAACCTCGCGCAAGCGATCCGGGTCGCGGCCGCACCCGAGGCGAGGGGCCTGGGCGCCATGATCGTGTTCGAGGGCGAGCTCCACGCCGCGCGCGACGCGACCAAGCTCCACGCGTCCCGGGTCGGCACGTTCTGGTCCGGCGAGCACGGCAAGCTCGGCGAGGTCGACGGTGAGCGCGTCGTCGTCCAGCGCCGCCCCACCTTGCGCCGCTCCTTCGCCGTCGACCGCATCGAGCCCCGGATCGACCTCGTCCGCCTCGTCATGGGCTCGGACGCCCGCTTCATCCGCTGCGCGCTGGACACCGGCACCCGCGGCCTCGTGCTGGAGGCGTTCGGCCGCGGCAACGCCAACCACGAGGTCGTTGCCGGCATCCGCGAGGCCGTGGAGCGGGGTGTGCCCGTCGTCGTCACCTCGCGCTGCCCGCAAGGGCGCGTGCTCCCGATCTACGGCGACGGCGGCGGCAAGGACGTGGCGGCCGCGGGCGCCATCTTCGCGGGCGACCTTTCGGGCCTGAAAGCGCGCGTGCTCCTGTCCGTCCTGCTCGGCAGTCCGGCCGTGACGGATCTGGCGGAGACAATCGCCGCGATGGGCAGCTAGGTTCCCTACCGCCAAGCTGAGAAAAGAAGGAGGCAACATGGCCAAGGAAATCTTCGTCTCGTTCGGCGTCGACGTCGATGCCGTCGCCGGCTGGCTCGGTTCCTACGGGGGCGAGGACTCCCCTTGCGACATCAGCCGCGGCATGTTCTCGGGCGAGGTGGGCTCCATGCGCCTCCTTCGCCTGTTCCAGCGCTGGGGCATCAAGACCACCTGGTTCATGCCCGGCCACTCGATCGAGACCTTCCCCGAGCAGATGAAGGCCGTGGCCGAGGCCGGCCACGAGATCGGGATGCACGGCTACAGCCACGAGAACCCGATCGCCATGACGCCCGAGCAGGAGGAGGCGATCTTCGACAAGTGCATCGAGGTGATCGAGAAGCTGTGCGGCAAGAAGCCCAGAGGCTACGTCGCCCCCTGGTGGGAGTTCGGCGCGAAGACCAACGAGCTGCTCCTGCGCAAGGGCATCAAGTACGACCACAGCCTGATGCACAACGACTACCACCCCTATTACGTGCGGGTGGGCGACAGCTGGACCAAGATCGACTACAGCCAGCATCCGAGCGCCTGGATGAAGCCCTTGCAGCGCGGCGAGGAGACCGATCTCATCGAGATCCCGGCCTCCTGGTATCTCGACGACCTGCCGCCCATGATGTTCATCAAGGCCGCGCCCAACAGCCACGGCTTCGTCAACCCGCACGACCTCGAGCAGATCTGGCGCGACCAGTTCGACTGGGTCTACCGCGAGTACGACTACGCCGTCTTCCCGCTCACCATTCACCCCGACGTCTGCGGCAAGCCGCAGGCCCTCATGATGCTGGAGCGGTTGTTCGCCTACATGAACCGCTTCCCCGGCGTGAAGTTCGTGACCATGGAGGAGATCGCCGACGACTTCGCCCGCCGCTACCCGCGCAGCGGCAAGGAGCGGCCGCAGTCGTGAGCTAGGCTTCGCCCCGCGCAAGGGTGCTCGCCACGCCCCTGCGCGGGTCCATCCCCGGGCGTTTCGAGCACGAAAGGCAAGATGCCGAGCGCGTCGACGATGCCAGCGGCAGGACAGCCGCCGGCAGCGTGAGCACCCCGATCGCCCATGCTAGGCTGCCGCCGCGGCGGTCTTCGGCTGCGGGCGGTGGCCTGCGCTCTGCTCGAGGTGCTCGAGGCACATCCCGACCGCGAGCACCCGGCCGACATAGCCCGCCGGGACCGCCGCGGGCGTGACGCTCGGGCCCAGCACGGCGAGATCCTGCAGGCGGCCGACCGCCTCGTGGAACCGGCGCGTCGCCCGCAGGCGCTGGATGAAGCCGGGCGCATCGAGCTCGTTGGTGCCGGCCTTGGGCAGGAGCGTGCGGCCGACCACGCGCTGGCCGATCTTGTTCGCGGCCCGACGCGCCTCGTTCCGGGCATGGCTCGCGAGATCGCGCAGCCGGTCCAAGGGCCGGCCCGAGGCGCTGTAGCCCTCGGTCGTGGGTAGGACCGCGACATCGGGCCGGAAGCGCGTGATCAGCCGCCGGTGCCAGCCTTCCATGCAGCGCGACCAGGGCGAAAGGCTCGAGGCTGCGAGCGCGTTGGCGCGCTCGAGGAACGGTGCGGCCACGTCGAGGCCGAGATGGATGTAACCGGAGAATTGCCCGGCGAAGACCTGCGGCTGGCGGACGAACAGCGAGATGCGATCGCAGGTCTCGTGATTGGTCCCGGCCCGGTAGCGCTCGAACAAGGCGAGCGCCTCGGCCCGGGCGCGCCTGGCACCTTCCCGGCCGCGGACGCCGAGAAGTCCGGGCGGCAGCCGCAGAGGTGCCACGCGCAGGTCGTAGAAGCGCTCGAGCGAAGCCCCGCGTCGGCCGTAGAAGGGAAACTCGTGGTGGAAATAGAAGTCCTTCAGGAACTCGCCGCCGCCGCCGTGGACGAAGACCTCCACGCCACGCGCGCGCCGCGCCAGCGCCGTCTGCCGGTCGCGGTGGAACTTGCACAGATCGACGAGCCCGCCACCCTCGCGGAACACGGTCGGCAGCTCGCGCTCGAGGTCGGCGAGATCGTGGCGCGTGGGAAAGAAGGGCAGGCGCAGCCGCTTCGCCACCTCGCCGCCCAGGACCACGTCCGCCGAGCCGGGCTCGCCCGAGACGGCGGCCTCCGCCACGACGCCGTGCCGGTCGAGCAGGCAGGCGAGGAGCCGCGAATCGAACCCGCCGCTGATGTCGATGCTCACCCGTCGCCCCTGGAGCGAGCAGGCGAGGTCGTCGACGTGGCGGACGAGGAACTCGGCGTCCCGCACGACGGGATCCTGGCCGAACCGCTTCTCCTCGAGGGTCAGCCGGGTGCCGGACCCGTCGCAGGCGAGCCGCAGGACCTGCGAGCCGGCGAGCAGCCTGATGCGCGGGACGAGCGTGCGGTGATCGAACAGCATGCCCTGGACGAGAAACTCGGCGATGCGGTCGGGATCGACCTCGGCCGGGGTGGCGCCACAGGCCGCGGCGACGTCGAGAAAGCTCGTTCCGGCGAGCGACGTCCCGTCGTGGAAGATCGAGAACAGGCCCGTATGATCGCAGGCCACCTGCCAGCTTCGCTGCGATCCGTCCCAGACGAACAGGCCGAACACGCCGGCGAGATTCGCACACACGGCCGCGAGCGGCTGGCGCTCGAGCTCGGCCGCGATCGCCTCGACCGAAGGAACGTCAGCGGGCAGACCCGGCCGGAAGAGGTGCCCCTTCCACCCGATCGTGAACCGTTCGCCGCGCCACCAGCGCAGGCCGGTCTCGAACAACATGGTTGGCTGAGTATGCGCATCGATCAGCATCTGGCGATCCCAATAGTCGAGCTCTGGCAGAATAGCTGCTAGATGATAATCAGGCCGGCAGTAATAGCTAGACAGGATTGCAAGACCCGGAATGTCGGCAACTGGGAAGAGAAAAAGCGCCGATGACGACACGAGAATGGTTCATGTGCTCGTCGTCGCAGGGTTCAGGATTGGAGCATGAAAGTAAGTGAGCCGGCGCGCCGGCTCAACCATCATGCCTGTCGCGCGTCACCTTGGCTAGCGAGACGAGCTTTCATCCTCGGCACCGTGGATCGAACGACCGGCACGCCACCATCGGCCGGATCGCTGCTCCGGGTAGCGGCGTGTACGTGAGCACGAGGCAGCAGCAAGAGCCAGCGGCAAGACGGCTGCCGGATGCCGGGGCCATGCCGGATGCCGGGGTCAGGTCCCGAGATCGAGCATGGATGGACGCACCGTTGACGCTCCGTGGCAGTCGACCGCCATTGCCCCGTCGGCTACGGCACCCCGAGCACGTCGTCAAGGCTGTAGAGCCACATTCGAGAAATCCTTCTACAGCAAAGGCTAACATATTTCGTGTCGCAGCTCTCCACATGCTCCGCACCCACCGTGCGGCCGGCGGGGATGCGGCCACGGGGCTTGCCCCGGCCTCTTCGGGGCGGGATAGTCGCCCCGGTCACGCGAGTGGATGGAAGCGGGCGATGTGCGGTCTTTGCGGCATGTTCGGGGTGGCGGAGCACTGGACGGACCAGTCCGGGGCCGAGAGCCAGCGGCGGCGCATCGAGCGGCAGCACCGGGTTCGGATCGCCAATGCCGTGCTCGAGCCGTTCGGCCTGCGCTGCGCCGACTGGCAGAACCGGTTCACGCTGGCGAGCCGGACCGGCAAGAGCGTGGTCGTGGACCATCTCGGCGCCCTGTGGCCCGCCGCCGAGAAGCTGGCGGGCCGGCCGATCGACCCGCTCGACCCCGCCGTGATCGCCAAGGTCGAAGCCCTGGTGGAGGCCCGATGATCCGCGAGCACCGCCCCGTCACCGTCAACCTGCTCACGGGCTTCCTCGGCAGCGGCAAGACCTCGCTCCTGAAGCGCCTCCTGTGCCAGCCCAGCCTCGAGGACACGGCCGTCCTCATCAACGAGTTCGGCGAGGTCGGACTCGACCATCTCCTGATCGAAGAGGTCGATCAGGACGTGGTGCTCCTGAAGAGCGGCTGCGTGTGCTGCACCGTCCGCGGCGACCTGCGCGACGGGCTCGACCGGCTGTTCGGCCGGATGCTCCGGGGCGAGGTGCCACGCTTCTCGCGCGTGGTGATCGAGACCACGGGCCTCGCCGATCCCGTGCCGATCGTGGCGAGCTTCTCGGCCGACCCGGCGCTGCGCTACCACTTCCAGCTCGGCAACGTGGTGACGGTGATCGATGCCGTGAACGGCATGGCGAACCTGGCACGCCATCCCGAGGCCTTGAAGCAGGTGGCGCTCGCCGACCGGCTCGTGGTCAGCAAGACCGACCTCGTGGGGCCGGAGGAGGTGGCTGCGCTGTGCCGCCGGCTCGCAGCGCTCAATCCTACCGCTGCCATCCACCGCTCGAGCGAGGACGAGCCCGCACCGGCCTCGCTGCTGCTCGACGACGTCCACGATCCTGCGCGCAAGGGCGAGGAGGTGCGTCGCTGGCTGGCGGCAGCCGAGCGGGAGGCTCTCCACGACGACCACCGTCACCACCACGACGACAGCATCGCCACCTTCTGCCTGAGCACGGACGAGCCTCTGGACTGGGCGCCCTTCGGCTTATGGCTCTCCATGCTCCTGAACCGGCACGGGAGCGAGATCCTGCGGCTCAAGGGCCTGCTTTGGGTCGAGGGCGTGGACCGGCCGGTCGTGGTCCAGGGCGTGCAGCACCTCGTCCACAAGCCGGTCCATCTCGATGCCTGGCCCGACGGCAAGCCCGTGACCCGGCTCGTCGTGATCGGGCGCGGGCTCGACCGGGCGGCGATTCTGCGCTCGTTCCGCGCCTTCAACCGGCTCGGGCGGAGCGCTGCGGGGGCTGCCTATTCGGCCGCTACGGCCGACTGAGGCGTGAAGTAGCCCCGAAGGCGGGTGGCCGCCTCCGGGCCCAGATGGAGCCCGAGCTTGCTGCGGCGCCAGAGCACGTCTTCGGGTGTGCGCGCCCATTCCTCCCGCCGCAGGTAATCGAGCTCGGCCTCGAACAGGCCGGGCAGGATCTCCCGGCCGAGCTGGTCCAGGGTCTGCGCCGTCCCCAGCACCCGCTCCAGCCGCGTGCCGTAGGCACGGGCGAGGCGCCGGGCCAGGCTCTCGGGCAGCCAGGGACGAGCGCGCAAGGTGACCTGCAGGAAGCGGTCGAAACGGGCACCGGCGATGTCGCCGCCGGGCAGGTGCGCCGTCGCGGTCCAGGGGCCCTTGGTGAAGCCGAGATGCGGCTGGAGCTTCGAAAGCGCGTGCTCGGCGAGCTTACGGTAGGTCGTGAGCTTGCCGCCGAACACCGAGAGCAGCACGGGCTGCCCCGGCCCGCCCTCGAGGTCGAAGGCGTGGTCGCGCGTCGCCGCCGAGACGTTCCCGGTCTTGTCGTCGTGGAGCGGCCGCACGTCGGCATAGGCCCGGATCACGTCCTGCGGCGCCACCTTGCGCAGGAGATAGCGGTTCACGGCCCGGCAGAGATAGTCCGTCTCCCCGGGCGAGATGGCGACATTGGCGGGATCGCCCTCGTAGGCTACGTCGGTCGTGCCGATCAGGCTGAACCGGTCCTCGTAGGGGATGACGAACACGATCCGCCGGTCGTCGTTCTGCAGGCTGTAGGCGTGCTCGCCGTCGTAGAGCTTCGGCACCACGATGTGGCTACCCTTGACCAGCCGCACGCGCATCCGGCTCTCGCGGCCGAGCCTGCTCCGGATCGGCTCCTGCACCCAGGGACCGGCGGCGTTGACGAGGGCGCGGACCACGACCGTGCTGCGAGCACCCTTATCCTCGTCCTCGAGCTCGACCCGCCACGAGTCTGCCGTGCGCGCTGCCGTGACCAGCCGGGTGCGGGTGCGGATTTCGGCGCCGCGCTCACGCGCATCGACGGCGTTGAGCACGGCGAGCCGGCTGTCGTCGACCCGGCAGTCGCCGTAGGTGAAGCCGCGCCAGTAGCGCGGCTCGAGCGGCACGCCGTAGACGCTGCCGTCGTCGAGCCGGACGGCCTTGGAGCCGGACAGGATCTCGCGGCCGCCGAGATGGTCGTAAAGAAACAGCCCGAGCCGGATCAGCCAGGCCGGGCGCTGCTCCGGGCTGTGCGGCAGGAGGAAGGTCAAGGGCGAGACCAGGTGCGGTGCGGCGCGGAGCAGGACCTCGCGCTCGATCAGGGCCTCGCGCACCAGCCGGAACCCGTGATGTTCGAGGTAGGGCAGGCCGCCCTGGGTCAGCTTCGAGGACGAGGTGTGGCTGGCGAGGTCGTCCTGCTCGACGAGCAGCACCCGCAGGCCGCGTCCGGCCGCATCGCGTGCGATCCCCGTTCCGTTGATGCCGCCGCCGACGACGAGAAGATCGAATGGCCGGCCCGCGCTATCCGTCATCGTGCATGGTCCGATCGTGCTGCGAGGAGAAGGTCGGCCAGCTCCGCGAAGCCGTATCCGCCTTCGGCCGCAGTAAGCCACCGTGGACGGCTCTCGAGCGAGGGCAGGAAACGCCGCAGGTTGGCGACGCCCACGCTCATCGGGAAGAACGCGAACATGGGCTGGTCGTTCGGCGAATCGCCCGCGAACACGAACCGGCCGCGATCCTCGTCCACGTCGATCCCGAACGCCTCGGCCATGAGGAGCCGGGTCATGGTGAGCTTGTCGTAGCTGCCGTACCAGCCGTTGACGTGGATCGAGCTCACCTTGGCGGTGCAGCCCGCCGCCTCGAACAGCCCGACGATCCGCGCCACCTCGGAATCCGGCAGAGGCGGCACGTCCTCGCAGAAGTCGATCGCGAGGTCGGCCTCGCGGTAGAGCTGGTCGGAGGCCAGCGCCGTCCCCGGCACGGCCGCCAGGATCTCCGCTGCGAGACCGTCGAGCCGCTTCCGGTTCTCCCGGCGTGTCGCCTCGTCGACGAGGAAGCGGCGGACCAGCCGCCGCTCCTTGTGGTCGTAGCGGAACCAGAAGGCGCCGTTCTCGCCGACCACGCCCTCCACCGGCCACATCCGCGCGATGTGGTCGCACCAGCCCGCCGGCCTGCCGGTGATCGGGATCACCTTGATGCCGGCCGCGGCCAGCCGCTCCATGGCCGCATAGGCTACGGCGGGCAGCCGGCCATGGAGGGTCAGCGTGTCGTCGATGTCGGTGAACACCACCTCGACGCGCGACCGCTCGGCGAGCGGCCACGTGGCGAGGGGGGCCGGTTCCGTCGTCACGCCGCCGCTCACTTCGCCTTCTTCTTGCGCTTGGGCTCCGCCTCGGCTGCGTTCGCGTTGGCCGCCTCCTCCTTCGGGCGCGGCCCGTAGGACTTGAAGCGCTCCTTCACGTGCTCGATCTCGGCATCCGAGAGCAGCACCGGGCCGCCGATGCACAAGGAGAGGTAGTACTGCCTGGCGATGGTCTCGAGCTCGACCGCGAGCCACTTCGCCTTGGCGAGATTGGGACCGGTCGCGATCATGCCGTGATTGGCGAGCAGACAGCAGGTCCGGCCTTCCAGCGCCTTCAGCGCGGCTTCCGACAGCTCGGCCGTGCCGTAGGTGGCGTAATCGGCGCAGCGGATGTTCGGACCGCCCGCGGCGGCAATCATGTAATGACAGGCCGGGATCTCCTTGCGGGCGATCGCCAGCGTGGTGGCGTAGGTCGAGTGCGTGTGGACGATCGCCCCCACCTCGGGCCGGGCACGCATGATGTCGAGATGGAAGCGCCACTCGGAGGAGGGGATGTTGTTGCCGCGCGCCTTGTAGCTGCCGTACTCGCCCTCGAGCGGCATCGCCACGATGTCCTCGGGCTCGAGCTGCTCGTAGGGCACGCCCGAGGGGCTGATCAGCATCACGTCGCCGTGACGGACGCTGATGTTGCCCGAGGTGCCCTGGTTGAGGCCGCTCGCGTTCATCCAGCGGCACGCCTCGACGATCGACTGCCGTAGACCGAGCTCCTGCTGGTCCATTCCCAACGCCTCCCACACTGTCGGCTGGCTGACATCCGCTCCGCCCGGAGCCCGATCCCCTTGACAGGAGCAGCACCGCGCGTGAACCTATGTCATCCCATACGACAAAAGTTCACGCGCGGCAACGCGCCGAGTTCAGTCGGGAGGCGGACGGGTGGCGAGAACGCTCGATGCGGCGAGCGGGCGTGCGGTGGAGATCCAGGGTCGCGGCTGGCTGCCCCGCTGGCTGACGGCCGATCATCCGCTGCCGTGGCTCCTGCCGATGGTGGCGATGCTCACCGCCTTCGGGGTCTATCCCCTGCTCTACAGCGTCTGGCTGAGCCTGCAGGAGCGCAGCCGGATCACGCGCCAGTACGAGTTCGTCGGCCTGAAGCAGTGGGCGGCGGCCTTCGCCGACGACCGCATGTGGCACGCGCTCGGCGTCACCTGCGCCTATACGGTGGCGGCGCTGGTGCTCCAGCTCGGGCTCGGCATGGCGATAGCGCTCCTGCTCGATACCGACCGGCGCGGCTACGGGATCCTGCGCGCCCTGATGACGCTGCCGCTGGTGGTGCCGCCCGCCGTCACCGGCATGATGTTCCTACTCATGCAGGACGGCCAGTTCGGCGTGCTCAACTACTACTTCGTCCAGCTCGGCCTGATCGACGCCAGCCGGCCGCTGCTCGGCACACCGTCCACGGCGCTGATTGGTCTGATGCTCGCCGACATCTGGCAGTGGACACCGTTCATGGTGCTGATCTTCCTCGCCGGCCTGCGCGCCCTGCCGAAGGAGCCCTACGAGGCGGCCGCGATCGATGGCGCCAGCGCCGTCCAGCAGTTCCGTCACCTCACTCTGCCGATGCTGGGCCGGGTGATCGCGATCGCGGTCCTGATCCGCGGCATCGACCTGTTCCGGGTCTACGACTACGTCTACGTCATGACCGGCGGCGGCCCCGGCACCACCACCGAGACCCTGAGCTTCTACGCCGGCCGGGTGTTCGGTGTCGCCAACTTTCCCTACGCGGCCACGCTCAGCCTGATCACGCTCGTCGTGCTCAACGTGCTCGCGACCCTGTTCGTCAAGTTGGCGCGGGTGAGGTTCTGATGGTCGGGAGCAAGGGCCACCGAGCGTTGCGCGACGTCCTGGCCTGGGCCGTCGTGCTCGTCTTCATGTTCCCGCTCGCCTGGTGGGTGCTGGCTTCGTTCAAGCCCTACACGGCGATCTTCAACACCACGCCGGTCTATGTCGGCTTCGAGCCCACGGCCTCGAACTACGCCGTGACGCTGCTCGGCCGCTCGCGGGTCGAGCTCGAGCAGGGGCAGTCCGAAGGGCTGGGCCTCCAGCGCGGCGGCAGCTCGTCCTACTATTCGATCCCCTCCATCGTGGACAGCATCGTGGTCGCGGTGGGCTCGACCCTGCTCGCCACGATTCTCGCCACGCTCGCGGCCTACGGGCTCTCGCGCTTCCGCTTCAAGGGCCAGCAGCAGGTGCTGTTCTGGGTCCTGGCACAGCGCATGATGCCACCGATAGCGGTGGCGATCCCGATCTTCTTCATGTTCCGCGACCTGGGCCTGCGCGACACCCACATCGGCCTGATCCTGGCGCACACCCTCATCAACCTGCCGATCGCCGTCTTGCTCATGAAGAGCTTCTTCGACGACGTGCCGCACGAGCTCGACGAGGCGGCGATGATCGACGGGGCCGGGCGGTTCCAGTGCTTCAGCCGGGTGGTGCTGCCGCTCGTCAAGGGCGGGCTCGCCGCCACGGCCGTGCTCTGCTTCATCTTCTCCTGGACCGAGTTCCTGCTCTCGCTCCAGCTCACCACCAGCATCCGCACGCTGCCGGTCAAGATCTCGACCTTCGTGACCTCGACCGGCACGGAATGGGGCTTCATCACGGCGCTGGGCAGTGCTGCGCTCGTGCCCGGCTTCGTCTTCATCCTGCTCGTGCAGCGCCATCTCGTGCGTGGCCTGACCTTGGGTTCGCTCAAGGACTGAGGCACGCCACGCGGGAAGTATCGTCACCAAGGCTGGCAACAATGGGAGGTCGTAACACCATGAGCCTTCGGGACTACGATCGTAAGACCTTCATCGCCGACACGGCGCGGGCATTCACGGAACGCCGGATCAGCAAGCGCGAGTTCCTGCGCAAGATGAGCCTCGCCGGCATCGGCTTCTCCGGCTTCGCCACCACGTTCTTGGGCCGCGGCCGGCCCTTCGGCGGGCTCACCCACGTCGGCACCGAGCTTTCGGCCGCCGAGACCCCGGACGATGTCAAGAACTGGCTGAAGACCGTGGGCGGCAAGTTCAAGGGCACGACGATCCGCTTCACCTCGGAGGCGACGCCGCCCACGATCGTCGCCAACCAGATCGCCAAGGAAGAGTTCACGGCGCTGACCGGCATCAACGTCGAGATCGAGATCGTCCCGCTCGAGCAGGTGCTGCAGAAGGCGACACTCGACGTCCAGGGTCAGCTCGGTACCTACGATCTCTACTATCTCGACCAGTCCTGGATGGCGACCTTCGCCCAGGACACGATCGACCCGCTCGAGAAGTACAAGTCCGACAAGGAGCTCGCCATGCCGGGCTTCGACTGGGACGACTTCTCGAAGCCGCTCGTCGATGGCATCTCGATGTACAACGGCAAGATGGTCGGGATTCCGTTCGACATTCCGATCTTCATTCTGATGTACCGGAAGGACCTGTTCGACAAACACGGCATCGAGGTCCCGACCACCATGGACGAGTACATGGCGGCGGTGAAGACGATCGACGAGGCCGAGCGCGGCAACGGGATCTACGGCACGACGGGCCAGCTCAAGTCCGGCCACTACTCCTTGAACTGCGACTGGACCGCCTGGCTCTGGGCGCACGGCGGCTCGATCTTCGACAAGAACATGATGTTCTCGGGCGGCGACGCCGACGGCATCGCCGGCCTCGAGTACATGCTCGAGCTCGTGAAGCACATGCCGCCCGCGGCCAAGACCTGGACCTGGGACGGCGAGGGCCAGTCCGTGAGCCAGGGCACGGCCGCCATGCTGATCTCCTGGGGCGAGTTCTTCCCCGGCTTCGACGGCAAGGACAGCAAGGTCGTGGGAAAAATGGAGGCCGCGATCCCACCCAAGGAGAAGAAGCTCCGCTCGCCCGCCGAGGCCGGCTTCGGCGAGATCCCGCACATCGGCCACCAAGGTGGCTCGGCTCTGGCGCTCTCGGCCTATTCCAAGAACCAGGATGCTGCCTGGATCTTCATGCAGTGGGTGTGCAGCAAGGACGTGATGGCGCGCGTCTCGACGCTGGGCGGTGGTGCTTCGCCCATGCGCATCTCGGCGTTCAAGGACCCGCGCGTGCTCGCCGCCGCCAAGGTCGGCCCCGGCACGACCCGGCACTTCCCGGCGATCGAGTGGACGATCAACAACGCCATGGGCTCCGAGCCCGACATGCCTGCCTGGGCCGAGATCTCGAACAACGTGATCCCGGTCGAGCTCGGCAAGCTCCTCGCCGGCCAGTACCAGAGCCCCGAGGCCTGCATGGCCGCGATCAAGGCCAAGGCCGACGAGCTCGCGGCACCGTTCCGCAAGGCGTGAGGCCAAGGGGGCGGGGCTGCGGCCCCGCCGCCACCTTGTCCGGGACTCCGAGGAAACGCCATGGATCTGGTCGTCGGCATCGACAGCAGCACCACCTCGACCAAGGCCATCGCCTGGGACGGGCAAGGCCGGATGGTCGCGGAGGGCCGTGCCGCGGTCCCGATGCAGAATCTCGGCCGCGGCCATCTCGAGCAGAGCGTGGAGGATTGGTGGCGGGCGCTCCAAGAAGCGCTCGCCGATCTGTTCCGGCAGGTCGATCCCGTGCGGGTGGCGGCCCTTGCCGTCAGCAACCAGCGTGAGACCGTGGGCTTCCTCGATGCCGACGGCAACGAGCTGCGCCCGGCGATCCTGTGGCTCGACGATCGCTGCCGGCCCGACATCGAGCTTTTCTGCCGGAAGCTCGGCCGCGACCGCTTTCTCGCCATCACCGGCAAGACGCCCGACCCCACGCCGGCCGTGTTCAGCCTGCACTGGCTGATGCGCTGCGAGCCCGAGCACTGGCGGAAGCTCGCCCATGCCGTGGACGTCCTGGGCTATCTCGGCTGGCGGCTCACCGGCGAGCGCGTCACGAGCTGGGGCAGCGCCGACCCGCACGGTGTCCTCGACCTGCCGGCGAAGCGCTACAGCCCCGAGATCCTGGCCGCGTTGGGCCTGGAGGAGGAGCGCTTCTTCCCGCCCGTCCGCCCCGGCAGCATCATCGGCGAGGTGACGCCCGAAGCCGCGGCTGCGACGGGCCTTCGGCCCGGCACGCTCGTCGTGGCCGGCGGCGGCGACGGCCAGGCCGCGGGCCTCGGCACCGCCACGCTCGGCGGCGGGCGGGCCTATCTCAATCTCGGCACCGCCGCCGTCTCCGGCGTGTGGGGCGAGGCGTTCGCGACCTCGCCGGCCTTCCGCACCCTCACCAGCCTCTCGGGCGAGGGCTACATCTACGAAATTTGTCTCCGCACCGGCGCCTTCCTGATCGACTGGAGCGTGGGCCGGCTGTTCGGCATCGATCCGAAGGCCGAGCCCGGCATTTACGACCGGCTCGAGGCCGAAGCCGCTGCCGTGCCGCCCGGCGCCGACGGGTTGCTCCTCTTGCCCTATTGGTCGGGCTCGATGACCCCGTTCTGGGACCCCGACGCGCGCGGGGCGGTGGTGGGCTTCGGCACCGGCCATGCCCGCGGTCATTACTGGCGGGCGCTCCTGGAAGGCATCGCCCTCGACCTCGCCATGGGCTACGCCGCGATCGAGGAGGCCACCGGCGAGCCGATTCAGGAGCTCCTTACCATCGGCGGTGCCGCGAAGTCCTCCCTGATGCGCAGGATCGTGGCGGATGCGACCGGTAAGGCCATTCGCATCTCGAGCACGATCGAGGCGAGCTGCCTGGGTGCCGGCATGCTGGCCGCCACCGGTGCCGGCTGGTATCGCACCGCCGCCGAGGCCGCCCGCGCCATGCAGGGCGAGGTGCTCACGACGGTCGAGCCCGATCCTTCGCGTACGCCCATCTATCGCGAGCTCCTCGACGTCTACCGCGACCTCTACCCGGCGCTGCGTGACAGCTTCGCGCGGCTGGCCGGATTCTGCTCCCGCCAGGATGGATGAAGCCGTTGTTCTATCCCTTGCCGATCATCGAGGACGTCGTCGCCGGCCGCTTCCATTCGCCGGAGCTGGGCCGACCCTTGAGCACCACCATCCGCCGCATCGCCGTGGCCGACAGCCTCGAAGGTGCGGAGCGCGACCTCGTCGCCGAGGTGGGCCTGCACGGTCGCCTGGCCGTCGTCAGCGACGAGAACACCCGGCCCGTGCTGGGAGCACGGGTCGCGAAAGCGCTGGGCGATGTCGATGAGATCGTCCTCGACCACCCCAAGGCGGACGAGGCCAATGCCGACCTCTTGCAGGAGCGCGCCCGCCATGCCGACGTGCTGATCGCCGTCGGCTCCGGCACCATCAACGACCTGTGCAAGTACGTGGCGCACCGCACCGGCCGGCAGTCCGCGACCTTCGCAACCGCGCCGTCCATGGACGGCTACGTCACCACCACGGTCTCGATCACCCGTGACGGCTTCAAGCTCAGCCTGCCGGCGCAGGCGCCCGTGGGCGTGTTCTTCGATCTTTCCGTGCTCGCTTCGGCACCGGCGCGGATGATCCGGGCGGGCCTGGGCGACACGGTCTGCCGCACCACGGCCCAGCTCGACTGGCTGCTCTCGCACCTGCTGCTGGACACGGTCTACGCCGACACGCCCTATCGCCTCATGGAGGCCGACGAGCCGAAGCTCTACGCCAAGGCGCACCGCCTGCTCGAAGGCGATCTCGAGGCCATGCATCTCCTCACCCGGCTCCTGATCCTCTCGGGCCTGGGCGTGCTCGTCACCCACACGAGCCACTGCGGCTCGATGGGCGAGCACCAGATCAGCCACTTCATCGACACCTTCGCCGAGCCCCATCCGGGCACGCTGCACGGCGAGCAGGTCGGTGTCGCCACCTGGAGCATGGGCCGGCTGCAGGTCAAGATGCTCGCGCGCGAGACGGCACCGGTGCTCTCGCCGCTGCCGATCGACGCAGCCGCCTTCGAGATGGCCTATGGCCGCTTCGCGCCGAGCTGCCTTGAGGCCGTGCGCAGGAAGCCGTTCGATGCCGCCGCGACCGAGCGCCTGAACCGGCGGCTCGCCGCCGGCTGGCCCGCCATCCGCGCCCGGCTCCTTTCCGTGATGCTGCCGCTCGCCGGGATGGAGCGGGTGATGCGCACGGCCGGGGTCGCCATGCACGCGCGCGATCTCGGGATCGATTCCGCCTTCTACCGGCGTGCGGTCGGCCACGCGCACGAGATCCGCGACCGCTACGGCTTTCTCGACCTCGCGGCCCAGAGCGGGGAGCTCGAGGGCTTCGCGGCCGGCGAGTTCTGATCCCATGGCGGCTCGCGTACCCGGCCCTCGACCGGACGAGGAGCGCTCGCCGCTCGCGGTCGTGCTCGACGTGCTGGGTGCGGACGAGCAGCGGCGCACGCGGATCGCCTGGCTCTACTATGTCGAAGGCCTGACCCAGGCCGAGATCGCGGAGCTCTTGGGCATCAGCCGGGTCAAGGTCGTGCGCGACCTCCAGATCTGCCGCCAGACCGGCCTCGTCCAGATCCAGATCAACGGCCGCCTCGCCCCGTGCGTGGCGCTGGAGCGGGTGCTCGTGCAGCGCTACGGCCTCACCCAGGCCGTCGTCGTGCCGTCGCCGCACGACCCAGCCCATCTGCCGGCGACCTTGGGTGTCGCCGTCGGCGCCTGGCTTTCCGAGAAGATCGGCCCCGGCCAGACGCTCGGCATCGGCTGGGGGCGCACGCTGCACTGGAGCGTGAGGGCGCTCCGTCGGCGGGAGATCCCGGATCTCACCGTGGTCTCGCTCCTGGGCGGGATCGGCCGCGGCTCCGAGATCAACATGTACGAGACCGCATCCCGTGTCGCCGAGACCCTGGGGGCGCAGTGCTACTATCTCGCCGCTCCGGCCTATGCCAGCTCCGCTTCCTTGCGCGACATGCTGCTGGAGCAGGCGGGCCTCAGGGAGGTGCTGGAGCGGGCGCGCCGGGCCGACATCGCGGTCGTGAGCGTGGGCTCGCTCGGACCCGAATCCACCAACCGCCGGATCGGGCTTCTCGACGAGGAGGAGCTGCCCGGGCTCGAGGCGGCGGGGGCCGTGGGCGACCTCTTGTGTACCTTCCTCGACGCTGCGGGCCACCCGGTCGATCACCCGCTGAACCGCCGCGCCGTGGGTCTCCCGGTCGAGGATCTGAGACGCGTGCCCACGAGCGTGCTCGCTTCGGGCGGACCGGAGAAGGTACCGATCGTCAAGGCGGCGCTCATCGGCGGCTACGTCAACACGCTGATCACCGACGAGCGCACCGCCGAGGCGCTGGCAGCCGGCTGAGCACAGTGCTCAGCGCGCGCCCTCGCCCACGAACGGGTTGCTCACCCGCTCGATCGCGATGGTCGAGCCGGGCCCGTGACCGCACAGGAACGCGAACTCGTCCCCCAACGGGAACAGCTTCTCCTTGATCGAGCGGATCAGCGCCGCATGGTCGCCGTAAGGGAAGTCGGTGCGGCCGATCGAACCCCGGAACAACACGTCGCCGACGATGGCGAACTTGTCGGCCCGGTTGACGAAGACGACATGGCCCGGCGTGTGGCCCGGACAGTGCAGCACGTCGAAGCCGTGGCCGGCGATCGTGACCGTGTCGCCCTCCTCGAGCCAGCGGTCGGGGAGCACGTTGCGGGCACCAACGATCCCATAGGCACGGCCCTGCTCCTCGAGCCCTTCCAGGAGGAAGCGGTCGCGCTCGTCCGGCCCCTCGATCGGGATCGCAGCACCCGGCCGCTTCGCCTCCAGCGCCGCCTTCAACTCCGCGGCCCCGGCCGCATGGTCGATGTGGCCGTGGGTGAGGAGGATCTTCTCAGGAGTCACCCCGAGCTTCTCGACGGCCTCCAGGATGCGGGGAACGTCCCCGCCGGGGTCGATCACCGCCCCGCGCTTGGAGGCCTCGTCCCAGAAGATGCTGCAGTTCTGCTGAAAGGGTGTCACCGGCACGATGGCCGCCTTGAGACCGGGCATGCGAAGATCCTGAAGCAGGGAATGGAGCCTGCCCTGCTTAGGCCCGAGGGAAGCGGCCGTCCAGCGGCTCAGAGGTAGATCCCGTGGATGTCCACGCTCGATTCCCGGTCCAGCCGGTCGAAATTCCGGGCGAGCCAGGCGTCGGCATGAGCGCGGCCGTCGTCGCGCAGATGGGTCAGGAACTCCCAGTCGGCGTTGAGCTTGCTCATCACCGAGAGGTTCTGCATCACCTCCTCGGCCTGGATGGCGTGGATCAGCATCCGGCGCATCGAGCCGTCCGCGATCTTGCCCTCGTCGATCAGCTTGGTGACGAAGCCGATCGCCCGCATCTCGCGCATGAGCGAGCTGTTGAAGCTGATCTCGTTGATCCGGTTCATGATCTCGGTGGCGGTGCGCGGCACCTGCTCGCGGCGCATGGGATTGATGTGGACGACGACCACGTCCCGACTGTCGCAGTGGTAGATCAGGGGAAAGATCACCGGGTTACCCATGTAGCCGCCGTCCCAATAGGCCTCGCCGTCGATCTCGACCGCCTGGAACATGAAGGGCAGGCAGGCGGAGGCCAGGACCGCGTCGGCCGTGACCTCGTGCGTCTCGAACACCCGCACCTTGCCGCTGCGGACATTGGTGGCGGAGAGGAACAGCCTGATCGGGCAGCGCGCGCGCAGGCGGTCGAAGTCGATGCTCTGCTCGAGCACGTGGCGCAGGGGATTGAGGTTGGCCGGGTTGAGATCGTAGGGCGAGAACATGCGGCTCATCAGGTCGAATAGGAGAAAGGCCGGTGACCAGTCGAGCCGGTGGTTGTGCAGCATCCGGTCCAAGGGCGAAGGTTGGAGCGGGCTGAGCACAGCGGCATGGGCGATCCGCCGCCAGAAGCCGGCCAAGGCCTTCCTGGCACCTTCGCGTCCGCCTTCGGCGAGGCCGTAGGCCAACACGGCCGCGTTCATGGCCCCCGCACTCGTGGCCGACACCCCGTCGAAGGCGATGCGCTCGTCCTCGAGCAGCCGGTCGAGCACACCCCAGGCGAAAGCGCCGTGCGCACCGCCACCCTGGAGTGCGAGGTTGATCGTCCTGACCTCGACCGGCGCCCCCGTCTCGGGCCGCTCCTTGCCGTCGATCTCGGGACGGGGATCAAGCGATCCGCTGCGAGGGGCCTTCGCTTCGCGTGCGTCCGCCGGGCGGTCCATCGTGACGGTAGCCATGCTGTCGCTCCCTGTTCCCTTGCGCCGCCGTCGTCCGGCAGGGCCTAAGGCAGGATGCGGGCGGGGACGCCCGCGGAGAAATGCCGCTCCGCTAGGCTTTCGATAGGCTCACGCTATCGTGGTGGCCCTGGTTCGTTGCGGCATCCCCGCCGAGAGCGCATGATGCGTCGTCCAGGGAGGAACAGGCCGGACACGCTGGCATGGAGATGCATCAGGTCCGCTATTTCGTGGCGCTGTGCGAGACGCTCAATTTCACGCGCGCCGCCGAGCGCTGCAACGTGGCGCAGCCGTCCCTGACCCGCGCCATCAAGCTGCTCGAGGACGAGCTCGGCGGGCCCCTGTTCAACCGCGAGCGCAACCGCACCCATCTCACCGAGCTCGGCCGGATGATGGAGCCGCACCTGCGCGAGGCCCTGGTGCAGGCGGCAGCGGCGAAGAGCCGGGCCAAGGCCTTCTTTCAGCTCAAGACGGCACGGCTCAAGCTCGGCGTGGCGCGTGGCATGCCGCTCGCTCCGGTCGACGAGATGCTAGGCCGCTACGTGGCGAGCTATCCCGACACCGACATCGAGATCCAGGACGAGCGTCCGGCCGACCTGCGCGAATCCCTGCGTCGGGGCGATCTCGAGGTGGTGCTGCTGCCGCAACGCCCGCACGACATCGACGACCTGCACTACTATCCCTTGGGCGAGAACCGGCTGCAGCTCGTCCTGCCCGAAGGCCACCCGCTGACGGCGCTCGAGGTCGTTCCTTTGACCGAGATCGCGAGCCATCCTCTGATCTGCAGCGGCGGCTGCCTCCATTGGGAGATGGCCGACCGGCAGCTTCGCGAGCTCGGGCTCGAGGCCCGGCCGAAGGTCGTCACCGGCAGCGCCGAATGGCTCGAGGAGCTGGTCGCGGCCGGGTTAGGGCTCGGCATCGGCCCGCGCGGGCCGGTCCTGCGAGCGGGCCTCGTCAGCCGCCCGGTCGCAGCTCCCGCTACGGCGCAAGAAGTGAGCCTCGCCACCAAGCGCGGCCGGCTCTACTCGCCGCCGGTCAGGGCGTTCGTCGAGCTGGCGCTGAAACCCCGCCGCTCTCAGGCGCCGCCGCTCGAGCCCGCGTCCGCCGCCTGAGCGAGCCCCTGCACCGCCACCACCACGTCCTCGGGCTCGGCGCGCTTCGTCCAGTCGGCATCGACGAAGACATAGGCGACGTTGCCGTCCTGCCCGACGACGTAGGTGGCGGGCAGCGGCAGCTCCCAACCGGTTTCGGCATGGCAGGCCGGCAGGTCGATGCCGAGGCGGCGGTAGAACGCGACGTGTGCGTCGTTCAGCTCGAAATGCACCCCGCACAGCTTGGCAAGGTTCCCGCCGACATCGGCGAGGAGCGGAAAGCCGAGGCCCTTCTCGGCTTTGGCGCGCGCCTGCTCCTCGGGGCGATCGGCCGAGACGGCGACGAGGCTCGCACCCGCGGCCTCGATGGCGGGGCGGGCCACCTCGAACGCCCGGAGCATGGCATCGCAGTAAGGGCACCAGGCGCCGCGATAGAAGGCGACGACGAGGGGCCCGCGGTCGAGCAGCTCGCCCGAGGTCACCGTCCGGCCCTCGTTGTCCGGAAGGGCGAAGTCGGGAAAGGGCTCGCCCGCCTGCAGGCCCTGCTCGGCGAGCTGCAGCATTCTGAGCTGTTCCAGCGTGTCGTCCAGGACACGCACGTCCTCGCCCGGCAGCGCCGCGCGAAGCCGCGCGCACAGGCCCGCCAGCTCTTCGTTCAGGGTCATGGCTCCCACGGCTCCTCGCCCGGATCTCGCGCATGATGGAATGAAGCGGGCGCCGCGACAATGGCATCCCGAGGCAAAGGCCTTGCAGATGGCACGCGATGCCTGCGGCTCCACGGGATCGGCCGCCGGCACGGCTCCGATGCTCTCTGAAAGCGCCCATGCCGAGCCGTGTTCTGCGCTCCAGGTGATGTCGCTCCAGAGCCGGCTCGGGCCGACGACGAGGCGGTCGCACCAGCCGATCGGGAACGGATGTGCGTCACCCCACGAGAGCCAGGCCGGAAGGCCCTTTTCCCGCGGGTCGGGGGCGAGAAGGGCGAGCCCGGCAGCGAGAATGATCGCCCGCCTTGTCCTCGCCGGGAAATGCCGGATCGATATCGAGGCGATAGCGGAGGCGTATGATCGGCTTCCGCCGGCGACGAGCGCACCCGATGGCCTTGGCGAGCCTCGGCCTCGCCTGATAGTGAAGCATGGCCTGCTGCACGACTGCCTCTTGCGCGCCTCGCGTGCGACGGAGCGCCGAGTCCGGTGGGCGTGCCGCGATCAGGGGAGCTGCGGTCGGCGCATGGGTCCGGTTCCGAACGACATCCTCACGGTGCTGCGACGGGCGGCCATGGTGGCGCTCGAGGAGGAGCCGCCCGGCGAGCCTCTGATCGGCGGCGTCTCCTCCGACATCTGGCGGGTCGAGCTCGCGGACGGCCGCTCGGTCTGCGTGAAGCGCGCCCTCGCCAGGCTCAAGGTGAAGGCCGACTGGCGCGCCCCCGTCGAGCGCAGCGGTTACGAAGCGGCCTGGATCCGGGTCGCGCGCGGCATCGAGCCGGCAGCGGCACCCGAGCTCCTGTTCATGGACGAGGCGGCGGGGGCGATCGTCATGCCCTACCTGCCGTCGGAGCGGCATCGCTTGTGGAAGGAGGTGCTGCGGGCGGGCGAGGTCGATCCGCTCGTGGCCGCGGCCGTGGGCGAGCGGCTGGCAGCGATTCATGCCGGCACAGCACGCTCGGCCGAGATCGCGGCCGCATTCCCGACCGACGCCATCTTCCACGACATCCGCCTCGAGCCCTATCTCCTCGCCACGGCCCGCGCGCATCCGGCGCTTCGACCCGAGCTCGAGCGCATCGCGCGGCGCACCGCGACGACCAAGCTCGCTCTCGTCCACGGCGACATCAGTCCAAAGAACATCCTGCTCGGCCCCGAAGGCCCGATCTTTCTGGATGCCGAGTGCGCCTGGTATGGCGATCCCGCCTTCGATCTCGCCTTCTGCCTCAACCATCTGCTCCTGAAGTGCCTGTGGACGCCGATGGCGGCGCCCGACTTCCTACTCGCGTTCGATGCGCTCGCTTCGCGTTATCTCGAGGGTGTGGTCTGGGAGCCGCGTGCCGAGCTCGAGAGCCGGGCGGCAGGACTCCTGCCCGGCCTGTTCCTGGCGCGCATCGACGGCAAGTCGCCGGTCGAGTACGTCACGGCCGAAGCCGACAAGGAGCGGGTCCGGCGCGTGGCGAGCACGTTCCTGCAGGCACCCTCGCCGACGCTGACCCCGATCCGCGAGGCCTGGGCGGAGGAGCTGGGCTTGTGAGCGGGACGACGATTCACAAGGTGATCGGTCGGCGGGTATGGGACAGCCGGGGACGGCCGACGGTCGAGGCCGAGCTGCATCTCGAGGGCGGTGCCATCGGCCGGGCCATCGCGCCGGCGGGTGCCTCCACCGGCACCGGCGAGGCGATCGACCTGCGCGACGGCGGCGACCGGCTGGGCGGCCACGACGTCGGGCAGGCGGTGCGCAACGTGAACGCGGTGATCGCACCGGCCCTCGTCGGCCGCGACGCCGCCGACCAGGCGGCGCTCGACGCGCGGCTCGTCGAGCTCGACGGCACGCCCGAGAAGCGGCGGCTCGGCGGCAACGCCACGATCGCCGTCTCGATGGCAGCGGCCCATGCCGCAGCCGCCGCAAGGGGCCTGCCGCTCTGGCGGCATCTCGGCGGCGAGGAGGCCTGCACACTGCCCTTGCCCGAGATCCAGATCTTCGGTGGCGGGGCGCATGCGGCCGGCCGGCTCGACATCCAGGACTTTCTGATCGTCTGTCCGGGGGCGGAGAGCTTCGGCGAGGCGCTGGCGTGGACCGCCGAGGTCTATTTCGCCGCGGGTCGGCTGCTCGCCGAGCGTGGGCTCCTCAAGGGCGTGGCCGACGAGGGCGGCTACTGGCCCGAGTTCGCGGGCAACGAGGAGGCGCTCGCCATGCTCGTGCGCGCCATCGAGCGCGCGGGCTTCCGGCCGGGGGAGCAGGTGGCGATAGCGCTCGACGTCGCGGCCTCGCAGTTCGGCAGGAACGGTCGCTATCGCCTCGCCCGCGACGGCGGCCGGGAGCTCGACACGGGCGGCATGATCGAGCTCTTGCTGGACTGGCTCGGCCGCTATCCCATCGTCTCGATCGAGGATCCCCTGGCCGAGGACGACCCGCAGGGCTTCGCCGCCTTCACGCGCCAGGTGCGCGGGCGCTGCCTCGTGGTCGGCGACGACTTCCTCGTGAGCGATGCCGGCCGCGTGCGCGCCGCCGCCCAGAGCGGGGCCTGCACGGCGGTGCTCCTGAAGCCCAACCAGCGCGGCACGCTCACCGAGACCAGGGCGGCGTGGGACGCGGCCAGGGCTTACGGTATGACCGGCATCGTCTCCGCGCGCTCGGGCGAGAGCGAGGATGTCACCATCGTGCACCTCGCCGTGGGTTGGGGCGCGCCGCAGCTCAAGGTGGGCTCCTTCAGCCGCTCCGAGCGCATGGCGAAGTGGAACGAGGGCATCAGGATCGAGGAGGCGCTGGGGAACCGGGCACGGTTCGCGGGGCGGGAGGCGCTGGTGGCGGGTGGTGCGGCCTGACCGATGGCCACCGCAATTCGTCGTTCGACGGCCGCCTATCGTTTCTAGGCACGCATCGTCACGATATTCCGGCGGGATCGGTGGTGCTGGGCGGCGAGGAGCGCCGCCCGGATGTCCTCCCGCTCGAGGTAGAGATAGGCTGTGAGGATCTCGTTCTCGCTCGTCCCGGCCGCCACGAGCTTCACGATCGTGCTGACGGTGGCGCTCATGCCACGGATGCAGGCACGGCCCCCATCTTGGCGGGATCGAAGGTGATACGGCGTAGTTCCGGCTCGCTCGTGCCGGCACGATAGTCTTGCGGCATGGCTCACGTCAGCCGTTGGTTCGCGAATCTTGCGGGAATCGCGTCACGGCACCATTCTAACGACTGCCATGACCACCGATCTCGCCACCCTGCCCACCTGGTCGCCTGCGGACGAGCCGCGGCTCTGGCGCAAGCTCGTGCGTGTCGCGGCCAAGATCGCCTTCGCCGACCAGCTCGTCGCTGCCTGGTACTGCGCCAAGGATCCCGCCACGCCGATGCACGTGCGGGCGGTGCTCCTGGGAGCACTCGGCTATTTTCTCCTGCCGGCCGATGCCATACCGGACGTCATCGCCGGCATCGGCTTTACCGACGACGCCTCGGTGATCGCCGCCGTCGTCACCACCTTTGCGCGTCACATCACGCAAGAACATCGCGAGGCGGCACGGCGGCGCCTGGATCAGCTTCTCCGCTAGCATCCCCGCCCCGAGGTTTGCGCGTCCGCGCGCCGGCGCTAAGCTGGCGCGATCGGTTGTCGCCGTGCTCCAAGGCTGCGGACGGACGCGTTGGTAGGGGGGAGAGGCTCGGGCCCGTGGTCGGGCTCTCATGGTGCGGTGGTCGGACTCTTGGTCGCGGCCGCAGCGCTTCTTGCCTTGGTGCTGCCACGGCTGCCGCCGCTCGCGATCGCGAGCCGCTTCGCGGACGACGTCCTCCTGACCGCTCTGGCACCACCCGAGCCGCAGGATAGCGATATCGTCATCATCGGCATCACCGAGGACACGCTTTCGGGGCTCGCCTGCCGCTCGCCGCTCGACCGGGTGTTCCTGCGCCGGGTCGTCGAGGATCTGGAGAATGCCGGTGTGCGCGCCATCGGCCTCGACGTCCTGCTCGATATGCCGACCCGGCCCGAGGCGGACATGGCGCTGCGCGCGAGCCTCGCCGATGCCCGTGTCCCCGTTGTCCTGATCACGGCTCAAGAGGCGACACCGCTCACCGAAGCCCAGCGGCAATGGCTCGACACGTTCCTTGCCGGGCTGGACCAGGGCTACGCCAATCTCGTCAAGGACCGCCTCGACGATGCGGTGCGCTGGCACGAGCCGCGGCTGAGCGCGAACGAGCTGAGCTTTCCGGCGAGAATCGCGCGCGCACTGGGCGGGTCCGTGCCGGAAGCCCCCTTCGAGATCGCCTGGCGCGGCCGGCCGGATACGGCGACGCCGCCGTTTCCGATCTATCCGGCCGAGACGGTGGTTCTCCTGCCGAAAGCCTGGCTCAGCGGCAAGGTGGCGCTCGTGGGTGGTGTGCTCGCCGATGGCGACCGGCACCGCACTCCACTGTCGGTGCTCGGCAGCAACATCTCCGGTGTGGAGATCCAGGCCCATGTCCTGGCCCAGCTTCTGAGTGGCCGGGAGCATCCGCGCATCGCCTGGCGGACGGAGCTTCTGCTGGTGCTGGCGTTGGCCGCGCTCGGCGGATGGGTGGGGGGCAGCCGCCTGTCGCCCGCGACCCAGGCTCTCGTGGGCGTGGCGGGCCTCGGTACCTATGCCGGCGGCGTCGCATGGGCCATGACGGCCACCTCGACCCTGCTGCCGCTCGTCGGCGGCAGCATCGCCTGGCTCGGTGGCCTTGCCGGCACCGCCGGCCTCTCGCTGTGGCGGGAGCGGGCCGAGCGTCGCACGCTGCTGCATCTGTTCGCGCGTCACGTCTCGGCACCCGTCGCCGAGGAGATCTGGCGCGAGCGCGCCACCTTCATGGCCGGCGGCCGCCCCAAGCCGCAGGAGCTCACGGCGACGGTCCTGTTCTCCGACATCGAGGGCTTCACGACCGTGGCCGAGCGGCTGGAGCCCGTGATGCTGATGAGCTGGCTCGAGACCTACATGGACCGGATGGTGGGGCTCGTCGCCGCGCACAAGGGCCTCGTCCTCCAGTTCATCGGCGACGCGCTGCTCGCCGTCTACGGCGTGCCGGTGGCCAGGACCAGCGAGGCCGAGATCACGGCCGATGCGGTTGCCGCGGCACGGACGGCGCTCGCCATGGCACAGGCGGCCGAGGACCTCGCGGCCGAGTTCGCGGTGCGCGGCCTGCCGCCGGTTCACATGCGGATCGGCATCCAGACCGGGCGGTTGGTCGCCGGCAGCCTGGGCGGCACGCAGCGGCTGGAATACGCGCTCGTCGGCGACACCATGAACACTGCGGCCCGGCTGGAGGCTCTGTGCAAGACGCTGCGCCGGCCCGGCGGGCCGCCCTGCACCATCGTGGTCGGCGATGCGACACGAGACCGGCTCGGGGAAAGGTTCGTCCTGCGTGACATCGGCGAGGTGGAGCTCAAGGGCAAGATGCAGCCGGTGCAGGCTTATGAGCTGGAAGCTGAAAAAATCTGATCAGTACTTGCGCTCAAATAGTCGATCCTGGTCTGCGGATCATCGAATGCTTGGCACCTGACTGAAGGGAGGGGTACGATAAGATCGGGGGAAGCAGGACAGAACACATTGCTGAAGCGTCTGGCGTATGCGTGCGGCGTTCTCGTCCTCCTGCTGGCGGCGGCCGGATCGGCGGCCGTGGAGGACGGGAAGCGGGTCGCACTGGTCGTTGGCATCGGCCGCTATGATCATGCGTCCGAGCTCGTGAACCCGCGCAAGGACGCCGAGGCGATCGCCGGGGCGCTGCGCGGGCTCGGCTTTTCGGTCGATATCGCGCTCGATCTCGACAATCGCGGGCTCGTGAGCGCGCTGCGCGCGTTCGGCGTCAAGGCGGCCGAGGCCGATGTGGCGGTGGTCTACTACGCTGGCCACGGCGTGCAGGTGGACGGCATCAACTACCTCGTGCCCTCCGATGCCAAGCTCGAGCGCGTGCGCGATCTGCTCTACGAGGCGGTGCCCTTGCAGCTCTTCCTCGGCGAGATCGCGCAGGCGCGCAAGCTCGGCCTCATGATGCTCGACGCCTGCCGCGACAACCCGTTCGTCGACCGGCTGGTCCACAGCATGGGAGCGGCGCGCACCAACCAGATCGGCACGGGCCTCGCCCGCATCGACGATACGCCGAGCGGCACGCTGGTCGCGATGGCGACGCGCGCCAACACCGTGGCCGAGGACGGCCAGGGCGAGCACAGTCCCTATGCCGAAGCGCTGCTCGACGAGCTGCAGGTGCCGGGGCTCGAGCTCGGCCTGTTCTTCCGCCGCGTGCGCGATCGCGTGCTCGAGGCGACGCACGGTCGGCAGGAGCCCTACACCTACGGTTCACTGGGCGCGGCACCTTTCTACTTCAATCCCAAGCCGCCGAACCGCGATCCCGTCGTGGCGGCGGCAGTGCCGCTCACGGTCCTCGACAATGCCGGGCCCGCGTCTCTGGCGATTCCGGCCCCGACCGATCCCGACGGCGACCGGCTGGTCGTCCAGGTGGCGGGGCTGCCACGTGGCGGCAGCGTGCTCGTCGGCGATCGCACGGTGCTGATCGGCGACTATCTCACCGTCGAGCAGCTCCGCTCGGCGAGCTTCCGCCCGGACGGCTCGCTCCGCGGCGATGCCGGGACGTTCGCCTACGTGGTCATCGACGGGCAGGGCGGCTCGGCACGCGGCTCGGTGGCGGTCGCGATCGCGCCCTCCAACCGGCCGCCCGACGCCATCGTCGAGCTGCAGATGCGTGCCGTCGTGAATCGGGTGCCGATGCCGCCGCCGACTGATCCGGATGGCGATCCGCTCACGATCCGGGTGCGCCGGGTTCCGGAGCACGGTACGGTCCGGCTCGCGGGCGGGCCTCTGTCGCCGGGCGACCGGATCGATCCGGGAAGGCTCGATCGGCTCACCTTCGACCCCGGTGACGCCGCGATCGGCTCGAGCGAGCAGCTCGTGCTCGTGACCGACGACGGCAAGGGCGGGGAGGCCGTCACCACGATAACGATCACCGTCACGGTGGGCGGCGAGGCGCTGCCGATGGCTACGGCGGAAGCGCCGGCGGCAAGGACGCAGACTCCGCCACCAGCGGCCGGGCCCGCGGAAGCGGCGTCGGCGGTGGCCGAGGCCGTTTCCGGCCCGCCGGCACCGTCCGACATGGTCCTCGAGCCCCTAGCCGGCACGTTCGTGGCGCTGGTGGACGCCAACCTGCGCTCGGCGCCCAGCTCCTCTGCCGGGCGAGCCGGCCGAGTCGCCAAAGGAGCCGAGCTCACGGCACTCGGCAAGGTCAAGGACAGCAACTGGTTCTACGTGGCCCCGGCCAGGGGCGAGCCCGCTTTCATCCTGGGTGATCTGATCGCCGCCCGGCCGAAAGGCGAGCCGGCGCCGGCAGCCACGGGCGAGAAGATGCCCGCGGACGAGAAGGCGGCCATGGTCGAACCACCCGAGCCCGCGAAGCCCTTGGCCCGCACCAACGGCGACGGCGCCAGCTTCCAGGACTGTCCGGAGTGCCCGGTGCTGGTGCGCATCCCGGCCGGCCGGTTCGTCATGGGCGGCACCAGTGGCGACCGGAGCGAGCGGCCGCCGCATCAGGTGACGATCACGAAGCCCTTCGCGCTCGGCAAGTACGAGGTGACGGTGGCGCAGTGGCGCGCCTGCGTGGAGGACGGCGGCTGCCCCGCCATGCCGCGCATGCAGGACCCGACCGACACGACACCCGTGCACAACGTGCACTGGCAGGACGCCATGGCCTATGTCGGCTGGCTGCAGAAGAAGACCGGGCACCGCTATCGCCTGCCGAGCGAGGCCGAGTGGGAGTATGCCGCCCGCGCCGGCACGAGCTCGCGCTACTGGTGGGGCGAGAAGATCGACGGCACCAAGGTGGCCTGCAAGGACTGCGGCAGCACCCTGTTCGAGCGGCTGCGCCCGCCGGCCGTGGACGCGCAGCCTCCGAACGCTTTCGGCCTCAGCGGGATGAGCGGTGGCGTGGCGGAGTGGGTGGCCGATTGCTGGTTCGACAGCTACCGGGGCGCGCCCGCCGACGGTAGCACCCGCGAGGCGTCGGGCTGCCGGGAGCGCGTGCTGCGCGGCGGCTCCTGGCGCGACGACCCCGCCTATCTCGGCACGACGACCCGCAACTTCTACGATGCCGACGTGCGCTACATCGCGAACGGCTTCAGGGTCGCGCGCGACCTCGATTGAGGAGCGGGCAGGACCTGCTTCAGCGCACGGTGATGGTGATCCTCCTCGAGACCACGGGCGGGTCGAAGGGAACGTGATCCTTGTCGCCCAGGAGAAGTTGCAGCGTGTGCCGGCCCGGCGGCAGCTCGAGGACGGTCTCGGTCTGGCCGTTGCCGAAATGGAGATGGTTGCGGTTGTTGGGGATCTCCTCGTCCAGAGGCGGCAGGTCGGTGTCGATGAGGAGATGATGGTGGCCGGTATTGGGCTTGTCGACGCCGGCCGGGGCCACGCCCATGTTGCGCAGGCCGAACCAGACCTTGAACGGGCTCTTGACCACCTCGCCGTCGATCGGCCAGCCGATATAGAGATAGGCGTCCTTGGAAGCCGGGGTGGAACCGGCCCGCCCTGCCGCCGGCAGGGCGGCGAGCGCCATCGCGAGCGAGGCTGCTGACAGGAACCTGAGCATCCGCTTCTTCCTTCCGACCAGTGGCGCCTGCGGCCTCACGGCACGATGACCGTGATCCTGTCCGAGACGAGCGATGGCTCGAACGGCACGTGGTCGGCATCGCCCAGGACGAGCTGCAGCGTGTGCCGGCCCGGCGGCAGCTCGATCCGCGCCTCGGTCTGGCCGCTGCCGAAATGGAGATGGTTGCGGTTGTTGGGAATCGGCTCGCCCGCGGGCGGCAGGTCGGCGTCGATCAGGAGATGATGGTGGCCCGTGCCGGGCTTCCTGATCCCGGCAGGTGCCACCCCCATGTTGCGCAGCCCCATGCGTAGCCAGAATTTCCCTCCCGTGATGATCTGCCCGCTCTTCGGCCAGATGATGTAGACCTTCGCCCCTGGTGGCGCCGGCTCGACGGCTGCCGCGGGCAGCGCCGCGCTGCCGATGCCGCCCACGAGCAGGGCGAATGTCACGAGCCTGATCGACATGGCGGCGACCTCCTCCGCAGGCTGTCGGGACCGACGAGGCGCAGCGTGCGAGGCATGGGGTCCTCAGTCCTGCACCCGAAGGACGAGCTGGGCGACGACGATCCGGCCCTGGCGCGGGTCCGCGATCGCCCGGTCGAGCGCGGCCATCGTTTCCTCGGACAGGGGCCCGGCGCTCGTGGAGCGGGCGAGCTGCGGCAGGTCGGCGGCGAGGTTCCGCTCCGAGGCGATGCAGCGGATCTCGCTCTCGTCGGCGCTCACGGACACCGGCAGGCTCAGAGCACCCCGGCTCGCGACCCTGGTCTGGCCCGGCTCGCGCGGGAACAGTGGCAGCACCTGTCCTTGGGTATCGCGCGCCATGCAGTAGAGATAGGCGTCACGATTGGTCTGGATCACGAGCCGGACCGGCTCGCCCGGCCGGTAGACCGGATAACGCCCGTGGTCGGAGGCGAGATAGAGGTCGAGTGGCACCGTGGCGTCCCGCAGACGCTCCAGCGCCGTCTCGGCCTGCCGGCTGCAGCCGGCGAGCGCCAGCGTCGCCGCGAGCGCTGCATCGCTCTGCTTGGCGCCTGCCAGCATGCGGAGCTCGAGCTGCCGCTCCTCGCCGGTGCGCACGCTCCTGACCGTCACCGTGCCGTCGGCGAGCGGCAGATCCTGCGGCCAGGGAATGGTCCGGTCCGCCTCCCAGCGGACCGTCGCGGCGTGACCACCTTTTCGGATCTCGATCGTGTTGAACGCCGGGTCGGCCGGTCGGGCAAGGGCGATCTCGGTCTCGGGCGTCGCGCAGAACCTGCCGCCGCCGGCCGGATCGAGGACCAGCCGGCTCCCGGCCTCTCCCTGCTCGAGCGAGCGGGTGCCGCCGATCTGGCTTCTGTCCTGCCCCGGAGCCAGGAGCTGCGCCAACGCGCTCCGTCTTCCCGCGGGCTTCTGCGCCGTCAGGCTGCCCTTGTAGGGCCCCTTGATGGTGATCGCCTGACCGCCCGGCAGCAGGAAGGTGGTGCTGGCGCCATCGGGGACCTCGACCATGGCCTCGGCCAGGGTCTGACCGGTCGTGTAGCCGGGTGCGGTCGAGGCGAGCACGACGGCTGCCGGCATCGCATCCCCCGCCGCTGCCGCAGGAGCCGATGCGATCACCAACACCGCCGAGCCGATGCGCAGACGGGACCGCACGCCCGCCATACCGGATTCCTCCCTCGACTGGGCATAGTGCAACGAGCGGGTGGGCGTGTCGAGAGCGAGCGCGTCTGCCGGCCGTGGACGCCGGGGCGCGGACTTCTCAGCCGCCCGCGGTCTCGAGCCAGCCCTTGAGGCTCGCCGTGATGCGCGGCACCTCGGCGCGGAGATCCGCATGAAGGTCCGAGAGCCGAGTGCCGTCCGCGTCCGCCGCGGCCAGCTCGAGCGCGCGCGCGAGCGTGCTGATGCGAACGGCGCCGAAATTGGCGGCGCTGCCGACCAGCGCATGCGCCTCACGGGCCAGCAGGCGGCGGTCGCCCGTGGCGAGCGTGGCGCCGAGCCCGGCCACCTCCTCCTCGAGCTTGGCGAGGAAGTCGAGCGCCAGCTGCCGAAGCTGCCCAGGGGCGACGAACGTGCGCCAGCGCTCGAGAAGGGTGGGATCGAAGCTCGTGGTCTCCATGATGGGTGTCCTCTGCGGGGGCGCGATCGCTCGACCGGCCTAGCAGGAAGGTGCTCGCGGGACGAGAGCGGCGACGCCGCAGCTCGCTCGAATGGATCATTTGTCGCTCCTCCTGCGAACCGCTGGTTCTGCGACATTCTGGGTGCGGACGGCAGCGGCGGGTCGAGCTAATCCCCGTGGAGGATATCAGCAAGCCATGCGTACAACTCCAAGGCGGAAGCGCTTTGAACGGAGCTACCGAGAGCAAGAGACGATGAAGCCGGTGCAGCAACTGACCCCGGCAGCTTTGCCGATGACCTGCGAGCCGGTGGATTCCAGAAGCCGCCGCGTGGTGCTGGCCGACGACGATGTGTTCGCCCGTGCCATCATCGGAACGCTCCTGCGCAGTCTCGGCTACGAGGTGATCGAGGCCGGGAACGGCGACGAGGCCTGGGCCTGCCTCGAGCGGAGCGAGGCCGGCATCCTGGTCACGGACTGGGTGATGCCGGACTGCGATGGGCCCGAACTCTGCCGCCGCATCCGCGAGCGTTCCGGTCATTATGTCTATGTGCTCATGCTGACCAGCCACAGCCATCGCAGCGCCGTCGTGGAAGGACTCGAAGCCGGGGCCGACGATTTCTTGCGCAAGCCGCCCGACCCCGAGGAGCTGCGCGTGCGGCTCAAGACCGGCGAGCGGATCGTGCGGCTCGAGCGGCAGCTCAGTCAGCGCAACGAGCGTCTGCGCGAGACCAACGCCCGCCTGCGCGAGGCTTACGAGCGGATCGAGCGCGATCTCGCTGCGGCCGCGCGCAGCCAGGAGAGCCTCCTGCCGCGGCCGGGCTTTGTGAGCGGCATTGCGGTCGATTGGATGTTCGAGCCGTCGAGCCATGTCGGCGGCGACGTGTTCGACGTGGTGCCGCTCGGCGGCGGCAGGCTCCTGTTCTTCCACATCGACGTCGTCGGGCATGGTGTGCGGGCGGCGCTGCACTCGTTCGCGGTCCACGGCCTGCTCTCGGCGACGCTCGGGCGGCGTCCGGCCGAAGGCGACGTGCTCCCGATCGATGCATGGTGGCGGCACGCGCTCTCGTTCCTCAAGGAGACCAACGAGCGTTTCTGCAGTGTCGAGGCCGAGAGCAGCTACTTCACCATGCTGCTCGGTCTCATCGACGGCACTTCCGGCACGGGATCCCTGATCCAGGCCGGGCATCCCTCGCCCATCCTCCTGCACGCGCGCGAGGCGAGGGCCGAGCTTCTGGGCGAGGGCGGCCTGCCCGTCGGCCTGATTCCGGATGCCTGGTGGGAACCGCTACCGTTCGTGCTCGCGCCCGGCGACCGGCTGGCGCTTTATTCCGACGGCATCGTCGAGGCCGAGCGGTTGGGGGAAGGTTTGTTCTCCGAGGCGCGCCTCGCCCGCCATCTCGTCATCACGGCCGGCCGACCGCTCGCCGAGGTCGTCGCTGGATTGCGCCTCCATCTGCGCGACTGGCGCCAGGGAGCGGCGCCCGACGACGATCTCTCACTTCTGATGCTCGAGCGTCCGCTTCCGAGTTGATCGGCTTTCGAGGAGAGCATCCGACCATGATACGCAGTGAGGAGCGCGACGGCCATCTGGTCGTCCGCATCGATCATCAACGCTTCGACGCTGCCTTCGTGCCTACCTTCCGCGCCGAGATGGAGCGGCTGCTCGCGGCTGGCCACCGGCATCTCGTGCTCGACCTCGCCGCCGTCGAGTTCATGGACAGCAGCGGACTGGGTGCGCTCGTGGCGGTGCTGAAGCGGCTGGGCGACCCTGCCCGCCTGCCGGTCTGCGGCGTGCGCGGCCCGGTCGCGAAGCTGATCCGGCTCACTCACCTCGACAAGGTGCTGCGGCTCCACGACGACGTGGCCCACGCTCTGAGCTTTTCGGACTGACCGTCATGCGCGTGCTCTTGCGGTTGCGCCTCGCGATCGACAGCAGCTACAAGGAGGTCGCGTTCGTGGCCGGTGCCATCCATGCCGTGGCGCTGCAGGGCGGGCTGGACGAGGAAGCGGCGCAGGATCTGGAGCTGGCCGCGGTGGAGGCGCTCAACAACGTCGTGGAGCATGCCCATCGCGACTGTCACGACGTGCCGATCGACGTCAGCGTCGAGCAGGCCGGTGACCGGGTGACGGTCGAGATCGTCGACTATGGCCGTGCCGCCGATCCCGAGCGCTTCGAGGCTCCGGCGGCGCTCGAGGCGGATTTCGATCCGAGCGACATCGCTTCGCTCGCGGAAAGCGGCCGCGGCATCGCTCTCATGCGTCAGCTTCTGGATGCGGTCTCCTATGCGCCGGGGCCCGACGGCAACCGGCTGCGGCTGACCAAGCGGCCCACGCTTCCGGCCTGAGCCGCGCCGTCTGCCGTCGCGGCGGCGCCGCTTCCGCGAGGATACGGCGCAGGCCTTCGCTGAACGCGGCGCGGTATTCCGGGCGCTCGTAGAGGGAAACGTGGCTCGCGCCTTCGATCCAGCTCACGAGCACGGGCCGCATCAGGTTCGCGATCAGGAGGCGGGTGCGCTCAGGGGGAACCACGCGATCCCGGTCGGCGCCGATCACCGCGACCGGCAGGTCGAGCCCGGCGAGCGCCTCGTCCGAGCGGAACGGGTGCCGGATCAGCCAGTTGACGGGCACCCAGGGATAGCGGGCGCCGGCCACGGCGGCGACGGAATCGAACGGTGTGACGAGGATCGCGCCGGCGAGCGGTCGGGCCCGTGCGAGCTGCGCCGCGACACCGGAGCCCAGGCTGAAGCCCGCCGCGATCACCCGCTCGGGCCGAAGCCGCTCGACCATGCGATCGTGGACCATGATCGCGTCCCGCACGATTGCCGCCTGATCGGGCACGCCGCCGCTCGGACCGAAGCCGCGGTAGAAGAAGGTGACGATGTCGAGGTCGTCGATCCAGCTTCCGAGATGGCGCAGCCGCCAGTCGGCATCCTCGGCATTGCCGCTGAAGGCGAGGAGCAGGCCGCGGCTGGGCTTCCTCGCACGGCGCAAGGCGCCCATGAGCCGCACACCGTCGTCGGTGACGAAGGAGAGCCGCTCGTCGCCCTCGGCCAGCCCCGAGGCGCCGACCAGACGAAAGCCCCAGCCGGCGAAGATCAATCGATCCTGCTGCCACCACAAGGCGAGGACGACGAGAAGCCACATGGCCAGGAACATTCCGGCCGCGATCGGGAGCGCGGTGAGGAGGATCTTCGCGAGAGCGAGCAAGCGATTGTCCGTCGATGACGCAGCAGGGAACGGCGCTCATCAGATAGTGTCGCTCCGGCCGGATTCATCGCCGGCGCGGCCGAGATCGGCTGCGATCTCGGCGGCGAGCCAGGTACGCAGGCGTGCGATCCGCCCGTCCTGCTGGCGCTCCTTGCGGCAGACGAGATACCAGCCGCCCCGCTGTGGCACACGCAAAGGGAAGGGCTCGACGATGCGGCCGGCCTTGAGATCGGCCTCGGCCAGGAAGTCGGGGACGAGGGCGATGCCCTGGCCGTCGATCGCGGCCTCGAGGGCGAGGAGATAGCTGTCGAACAGCGGCCCGCGGCGCTGCACGAGCCGGCCGAGGCCGGCGGCCTCGAGCCAGAGCGCCCAGTCGGCCTCGGCCGTCTCGACGGCCAGGAGCCGGTGGTTCACGAGCTCCGCCGGCTGCCGCAGCCCCATGCCGCCCTGGACGGTGCCGGGGCTCGCGACCGCGACCAGCCGGGCGCGGAACAGAGGCCACCAGGCGAGTGCCGTGTCCAGCGGCGGCTCCTTGTAGATCATCCCGACATCGACGTTCTCGGCGTCGAAGTCCCAGCTCCGGTGGCTCGTGCTGAGCCGGAGATAAAGATCCGGGTTCCGGGCCTCGAAGCGGTGCAGGCGCGGCAGGAGCCAACGCGAGGCGACGGTCACGTAGACCTGCACGGTGAGGTCGCCGGAGGCACCCCGCTCCCTGATCCGGGCCGCCGTTTCGCCGATCCGGGCGAAAGCGTCGCGTAAGACCGGGTAGAGCGCCTCGCCCGCTTCGGTGAGCTCGACACGCCGCCCCTTGCGCCAGAACAGAGGCGTGCCGAGCTCGCGCTCGAGCAGCTTCACCTGATGGCTCACGGCCGAATGGGTCACGCACAGCTCGTCGCCGGCGTCGCGAAAGCTGAGGCGACGCGCGGCCGCCTCGAAGGCTCTGAGGGCCGAGAGCGGTGGCAGGCGCAGGCGGGACATGGCGTGACGCTAGCGCGTGGAAGCTGGTGAATCCAGCTCACCGGTCGCGCAAAAAGAATCGGTTGTCTCGGGCCGGCTTCGCCCGACGATGCTGCCCGAGGCGGATCCTCGGGGAGGCGGCCATGACCATGGAGTGCGAGGGCCGGCGGCGCGGCGGCCGCGAGGCGCGGCGGCAGTTGCGGGCGGCGCCCTTGGAAGAGAGCCTGAGGCCCGTGCGGCCGGGGCTCGAGGGCGGGCGCTACCGGCCCTTGAGCGAGGCCGACGTGCGCACGATCCACGCAGCGGCGCTCGACGTGCTGGAAAAGATCGGCATGGCGCAAGCGCTGCCCACCTGCATCGAGGCCTGCACCGCCAGAGGCGCTTTCCTCAACGAGCATGGCCGCCTGTGCTTCCCGCGCTCGCTGGTCGAGGACGTGATCGCGGGTGCGGCACGCCGCTTCCCGCTCTACGGCCAGGAGCCGCGGCACGACCTCGAGCCCTGGGGCACCAAAGTCCATTTCGGCACGGCCGGTGCCGCCGTGCACATGGTCGACCTCAAGACGCGCGCATACCGCGAATCGCTGCTCCAGGACCTCTACGACGCGGCGCGGATGGTGGATGCGCTCGAACACATCCACTTCTTCCAGCGCACGCTCGTCCCGCGCGACATGGTGGGTGCCGTCGAGCTCGACATCAATACGCTCTATGCCTGCATCGCCGGCACGACGAAGCACGTGGGCACCAGTTTCTGCCGCCCCGACACCCTCAACATGGGGCTCGAGATCCTGCACCACGTGGCGGGCGGCGAGGCGGCGTGGCGGGCACGACCGTTCGTGAGCCTCTCCTGCTGCTTCGTGGTGCCACCGCTCCGCTTCGCCGAGGATGCCTGCCGCTGCCTCGAAGCCGCGGTCGCGGGCGGCATGCCAGTGCTCCTGCTCTCGGCCGGTCAGGCCGGTGCCACCTCGCCCGCGGCACTCGCGGGTTCCGTGGTCCAGGCCGTGGCCGAGGTGCTGGCGGCCCTGTGCTATGTGAATGCGCTGAAGCCGGGTGCTCCTGCCATCTTCGGTACCTGGCCCTTCGTCTCGGATCTTCGCACCGGTGCCATGTCGGGCGGCAGCGGCGAGCAGGCGCTGCTCATGGCGGCCTGCGCGCAGATGGGCCAATTCTACGATCTGCCGACAGGTGTCGCTTCGGGGATGAGCGATTCCAAGCTGCCCGACGCGCAGTCCGGGGCCGAGAAGGGCTACAACCACGCGCTCGTCGGCAACGCCGGCGCCAACCTCATCTACGAGGCGGCCGGAATGCAGGCGAGCCTTCTGGGCTTCAGCCACGAGAGCCTCGTCATCGACAACGACATCATCGGCGCCACGCTGCGCACGATCCGCGGCATCGAGGTGAGCGAGGCCTCGCTTTCGCTCGAGGTCATGCGCGAGGTCTGCATCGAGGGCCCCGGCCACTATCTCGGCAGCCAGCAGACGCTCGAGCTCATGCAGCGCGACTACTACTATCCAGGGATCGGCGACCGGACGAGCCCCAAGGAATGGGCCGAGCAGGGCCGGACCGACATCGTCGAGCGGGCGGGCCGGAAGGTCCGGGAAATCCTCGGCGGGCACTTTCCGACCCATCTCGTCGCGATCGACGGCCTCCTGCGCGAGCGCTATCCGATCAGGCTCCCTGCCGAGGCCATGCGGCCCGCCACCAGGGGGAAGGCAGCATGACCAGGACCGCACGCGTCGTCGTCATCGGCGGGGGAGCGGTGGGCACGAGCGCCCTCTGGCATCTCGCCATGCGCGGCTGGACCGACTGCCTGCTCCTCGAGATGAACGAGCTCACCGCGGGCTCGACCTGGCACGCCGCCGGCAACTGTCCGACTTTCTCGGGCAGCTGGACGCTCATGCGGATGCAGGCCTACGGCGCCAAGCTCTATCGGCGCCTCTCGGCCGAGCTCGAGGGCGGCATCGGCTATCACGGCACGGGCTCCCTGCGCCTCGCCCATCACCGCGAGCGCATGGACGAGTTCCGCCACGTGCTCGCCATGGCGCACGCGCAAGGGTTGCCTTACGAGCTTCTGGGGCCTGCGGAGGCCAGGGCACGCTATCCCTTTCTCGAGCTGCACGACCTCGAGGGTGCGCTTTGGGATCCCTTGGACGGCGACGTCGACCCCTCGCAACTCACCCAGGCCTATGCTCGCATGGCGCGCGAGGCGGGTTGCCGGATCGAGCGCTTCACGCGCGTGGTGAGCCTGGAGCGCAGCAGTGGCGGCGAGTGGCTGGTCGGCACCGACAAGGGCGAGACCATCCGGGCCGAGATCGTGGTCAACGCCGCCGGCTACCGGGCAGGCGAGATCATGGCGCTCGTCGGGCGGCATCTGCCCATCGTCGCCATGCAGCACCAGTACCTCGTCACCGAGGACATCCTGGCTCTGGCCGAGCGGGGGGCGAGCAAGCTCCCGCTCCTGCGCGATCCCGACACGTCCTACTATCTCCGTCAGGAGCGCCACGGCTTCATCCTGGGGCCTTACGAGTGGGACTGCCGGGCCGAGTGGGTGAACGGGCTGCCGGAGGACTTCGCTTACCAGCTCTGGCCCGACGATCTGGGTCGGCTCGAGCGCTACATCGAGGACGCCTGCGGTCGCGTGCCGATTCTGGCCGAGGGTGGGGTGAAGCGGGTCGTGAACGGCCCGATCCCCTATGCGCCCGACGGCAATCCCTATATCGGCCCGGTCCACGGGCTCACCAACTTCTACCAGTGCTGCTGCTTCAGCTTCGGCATCGCGCAGTCGGGCGGGGCCGGGAAGTTCCTGTCGGAATGGGTGGTGGACGGCGAGCCCGAGTGGGACGGCTGGGTGTTCGACCCGCGCCGCTACACCGGCTATGCCACGACCTCCTACACGGTCGCGAAGGCAGTCGAACTCTATCAGAACGAGTACGCGATCGGCTTCCCGTTCGAGGAGCGCCCGGCCGGACGGCCGGCGCGCACGACCCCGCTCTATCCCGTGCTGAAGGCCAAGGGTGCCCGCTTCGGTGCCCGCAACGGCTGGGAGCGGGCGGTGTTCTTCGATCCCGAAGGCAGGATCGAGCAGCCCAGCCTCACCCTGCGCCGCGAGCGCAACTGGAACCCGCTCGTGGCGCAGGAGGTGCGGGCGGTCCGGGAGGCTGTCGGTGTCATCGACCTCGGCGGATTCTCCAAATTCCTGGTCGAGGGGGCGGGTGCCGAGGCGATGCTCGATCGTGTCCTGTGCTCGCGCCTGCCGAAGCCGGGCCGGATCGCGCTCTGCTACGCGCTCGACGAGCGCGGCGGGGTCGTGAGCGAGTTCACCGTGACTCGCCTCGCCCACGAGCGTTTCTACCTGGTCTCGGCCAGCACGGCCGAATGGCACGACGAGGATCTTTTGCGCGCGGCCATGCCGGACGACGACTCGGTGCGGCTCGAGACGCTGCACGGTCGGCTCGGAACCCTCGTCGTGGCGGGGCCGAAGGCGCGGGACGCATTGGCGAAAATTACGCCGGCCGATCTTTCCAACGCCGCCTTTCCCTGGCTCACGGGCCGTGAGATCGAGCTCGGCTCGGGCCGCGCCCTGGCGCTCAGGATCAACTATGTCGGCGAGCTCGGCTGGGAGCTGCATCTGCCGATGGAGGAGTTGCTTCCGGCCTACGAGCGGATCATGGCGGCAGGCACCGGGTACGGCATTCGCGACGTCGGCATCTACGCCGTCGAATCCATGCGCCTCGACAAATGCTACCGGAGCTGGAAGCAGGACCTCGAGATCGGCTTCACCGCTCTCGAAGCGGGCCTCGACCGCTTCGTCGACCTCGAAAAGCCCGACTTCATCGGCAAGGCGGCGCTCGTGGCACAGCGCGAGCGTGGCGTCGGCCAGCGCCTCGTCCCGCTGACGCTCGACGATGCGGGGGAATACGACGCCCCGTTCTGCGCGCCGGTGCACGAGAACGGCGAGCGGGTCGGGCTCGTGACCTCGGGCTTCTGGAGCTTCACGCTCGACCGGAGCATCGCCTTGGCCTATGTCCGCAGCGATCTCGCCCGACCCGGCCAAAAGGTGGCGGTCGAGATCTACGGGCGGATGACCCCGGCCACCGTGTGCGAGGAGCCGCTCTACGATCCGGGTAACGCACGGCTCAAGGCCTGAAGCTCGCCGACATGAACAGAACCGAATCTGCCGCCTCGACGCCGCCCGCGTGCATCGACCTCACCTACCTGCGCAGCGCCATCCTGGTCGTCCTCGCCGGCACGTTCTGGAGCACCGGCGGCGTGCTCGTGAAGCTGGCCGAGGCAGCCGACGCGCGGCAGATCGTGCTCTGGCGCTCCCTGTTCGTGTTTCTGTTCCTGGTCGTGGTTCTGGGCATCCGCCAGCGCGGCGCTCTGTTGCGGACCTTTCGCACCGCCGGCTGGAACGGCGTCCTTGGCGGCTGGTGCCTCGTCGGCGCCTTCCTGGGTTCGATCGAGGCGTTCACCCGCACCACGGTCGCCAACGTCATGTTCATCCTGGCGGCACAGCCGTTCCTCGCCGCTCTGTTCGCCCGCCTGCTGCTCGGCGAGCGGGTCGGCCGCCAGACCTGGCTCGCCATGGCGGCCGCGATCGTGGGTGTGACTATCATGGTGGCGCCGGGGCTGGCGCTGGGCGGCGCCTCCGGCAGCCTACTGGCGCTGGCCTCCGCGGTCAGCTTTGCGCTCTTCAGCGTCACGCTGCGCCGCGGCCGCTACGGCGACGGCTCTCCCTCGATCGTCTGGGGAGCCCTGTTCTCGGCCCTGGTGGCGTTCCTGCTGGTAGTCGCCGGCAAGGGAGCCGACGCCGTTCTCGTCGGCCGGCACGACCTTCTGATCTGCGCCGCCATGGGGATCGGGCAGATCGGCTGCGGCATGCTCGCCTTCGCTGCCGGTTCGCGCCACCTGCCGGCGGCCGACCTCACGCTGCTGGCGCTCACCGAGGTGATCCTGGGGCCGGTCTGGGCCTGGCTCGTGGTCGGCGAGGTGCCGCCGACGGCGACGCTTGCGGGCGGCGCGCTCGTGCTCGGCGCCACGGCACTCCAGGCATTGAGCGGAGCCAGACGGCTTGGCGCCTAGCTCTCGAAGGGCGCTCTCAGTCCTCCACGACGGCATCGTGCTCCTGCAGCCGGTCCGCGAGCACCGCCTGCTCGGCGACGTGCCGGTTCAGGGCCTCGAGATCCTCCCTGACCTCGCCGGCGAGATCGTCGGCCAGTGCTGCCGCGAGCGCGCGCTCGGCGATCTGCGAGGTATCGAGCCCCGCCTTGCGCGCCTTGGCGTAGAGATCGGCGTTGAGCGTCAGGCTCACCGTCATCTTGGCGGCGCCGGCATTGTAGAGCGCGGTTCGCACGATCGTTTCCTCCTCGCTTCGTGCATGGGCAGGTCGATCCTGCCTGAAATCACCATCCGCTTGGGGATGCTGTGGCCATGACCGTCTCGTTACCTTCCCGTGTCGACGTGCTGATCATCGGCGGCGGCATCGTCGGCTGCTCGATCGCCTATCACCTCACCAAGCTCGGCATCACCGACGTCCTCCTGCTCGAGCGCAAGCAGCTCACCTGCGGCACGACCTGGCACGCTGCCGGCCTGATCGGCCAGCTTCGTGCCACCCGCCGCATGACCGAGCTCGCGAAGTACACCTCTGAGCTCCTCCACAAGCTCGAGGCCGAGACCGGGCAGGCCACCGGCTTCAAGCAGAACGGCTCGATCTCGCTGGCGCTGAACGCCGAGCGGTTCGAGGAGCTGAAGCGGGGCGCCTCCATGGCCAAGAACTTCGGCCTCGAGGTCGAGGTAATCGGCCCCGCCGAGATCAAGGCGAAGTACCCGCTGCTCGATCTCACGGACGTGATCGGGGGCGTGTTTCTTCCCAAGGACGGACAGGCGAACCCGATCGACACCACGCAGGCCTTCGCGAAAGGCGCCAAGAATCGTGGCGCGCGCATACTGGAAGGCATCAAGGTCGAGCGCATCCTGGTCGAGCAGGGCCGGGCGGTGGGCGTGATGACGGCAGAGGGGCCGGTCAGAGCCGGGACGGTGGTGCTCGCCGCCGGCATGTGGTCGCGCGCGCTCGCGGCCACGATCGGTGTCTCGGTGCCGCTGCACGCGGCCGAGCACTTCTACATCGTGACCGAGCCTTTGGCCGACGTGCCGCGCGATCTGCCGGTCCTACGGGTCACGGACGAGTGCACCTACTACAAGGAGGATGCCGGGAAGCTGCTCGTCGGCGCCTTCGAGCCCGTCGCCAAGCCCTGGGGGATGGACGGCATTCCGGAGGATTTTTGCTTCGACAGCCTGCCCGAGGACGTGGATCATTTCGAGCCGATCCTCGAGAAGGCCACGGCGCGCCTGCCGATCCTGGCGACGGCCGGCATCCAGACCTTCTTCAACGGCCCCGAAAGCTTCACCCCCGACGACCGCTACCTTTTGGGTGAGACCGCGGAGGTGCGGGATCTCTTCGTCGCCTGCGGCTTCAACTCGATCGGCATCCAGAGCTCGGGCGGTGCGGGGAAGGTGCTGGCCGAGTGGATCAGGGACCGCCGGATGCCGGTCGATCTCACCGACGTCGACGTCCGCCGGCTGCACCCGTTCCAGAGCACGAAGGCCTATCTGCGCGACCGCACCACGGAGAGCCTGGGCCTGCTCTACGCCATGCACTGGCCCTACCGGCAGTACGACACGGCCCGTGGCGCCCGTCGCTCGCCGTTCCACGACCGGCTCGTGGCGCACGGCGCCGTCATGGGCGAGACCGCGGGCTGGGAGCGGCCGAACTGGTATGCGCCCGAAGACGTGCCGCGCGAGTACCGCTACTCCTATGGCCGTCAGAACTGGTTCGAACACGCCGCGGCCGAATGCCGGGCGGTGCGCGATGCGGTCGGCCTGTTCGACCAGTCGAGCTTCGCGAAGTTCCTGGTCGAGGGGCCGGACGCCTGCGCCGTTCTCAACCGCGTCGCCGTGAGCGACGTCGACGTGCCGGAAGGCCGGATCGTCTACACGCAATGGTGCAACGAGCAGGGCGGCATCGAGGCCGACCTCACGATCACCCGCCTTGCCGAGACGCGCTTTCTCGTCGTCACGGGTGCCGCCGTCCAGACCCGTGATCTCGCCTGGCTGCGCCGGCACGTGCCGGAAGAGGCGCGCTGCACGGTCGTCGACATCACCTCGGGCCTGCCGATGCTGGGCCTGATGGGCCCGAACAGCCGCCCGCTGCTCACGAAGCTCACGGGTGAGGATCTCGGCAACGCCGCCTTCCCCTTCGGCGCCTCGCGCGAGCTCGAGATCGGCTATGCCAGGGTGCGGGCGAGCCGCATCACCTATGTCGGCGAGCTCGGCTGGGAGCTCTACGTCCCGGCCGAGATGGCACTCCACGTCTTCGAGCGCATCGAGGAGGCGGGCCGGGAGTTCGGCCTCGTCCATGCCGGCTATCACGCCATGAACAGCTTGCGCATGGAGAAGGGCTACCGCCACTGGGGCCACGACATCGGCCCCGAGGACGATCCGATCGAGGCGGGCCTCGCCTTTACGGTCGCCTGGGCCAAGAAAGGCGGCTTCATAGGCCGGGACGCGCTGCTGCGGAAGAAAGAGGCTGGCACGCCCACCCGCCGCCTCGTCCAGATCCGGCTGCTCGATGACGCGAAGCTCCTCTACCATGAAGAGCCGGTCTGGATCGGGGATCGCATCGTCGGCTCGATCACCTCCGGCATGTACGGCCACCGCATCGGCGCTTCCCTCGGCATGGGCTACTTGCAGCACGAGGGGGGTGTGACCGCCGACTGGCTCGCCGGCCAGACGCTCGAGGTCGAGGTCGCCTGGGAGCGCGTGCCGGCAAGGGCGCAGCTCCAGGCCTGGTACGACCCGAGGAACGAGCGAATCCGCGCCTAACCCGGCACCAGCCGCGCCCGGCCGGGGCTCGTTCCGAACAGGGCCTTGTAGCTTCGGCTGAAATGTTCGACCGAGCCGAAGCCGGTCGCCATCGCGATCTCGAGCACCGAGAGGCTCGTCTGTTCGAGGAGCTCGCGTGCGCGCTCGAGGCGCAGCTCGCGGTCGAAGCGCTTGAACGAGCGGCCGAGATGGGTCGTGAACAGCCGCTGGAGCTGGCGCGGCGAGACGCCGAGTGCCGCCGCCGCCGCGGTCAGGCTCGGCGGCTGCTCGATCGAGCCGTGCAGAAGCTCGATCGCGCGGAGCACCGTGGGGTTGCGCGTGCCGTAGCGGCGCATGGGGGCGATCTGCTGCGGGGCTGCGGGGTCGCGAATCTGCTGATGGATGAGCTGGTCGGCCACGTCGAAGGCGAGCGTGGTCCCGTGCTCGCGGGCGATGGCCGAGAGGGAAAGATCGATCCCCGCCGTGCCGCCGGCGCAGGTCGCGACCCGACCCGAGCGTTCGAACAGGGAGCGCCGCGTCTCGACCTTGGGGTAGAGCTCGGCGAAGGCCGCGATCGATTCCCAGTGCAGCGTCACGCGCTGGCCGTGCAGGAGGCCCGCTTCCGCAAGGAGGAAGGCGCCGGTATCGACCGCCCACAGCTCGGCGCCGCTGCGATCCAGCGCGCGTAGCCAGGCCAGCACCTCGCGGTTCGCGGCGGCCAAGGGCTCGAAGCTCGTGCAGACGATGACGCGCCCCGCCCGCACGGGGGCACGCACCGTGCGCTCGGCCGTGATCGGCAGGCCGCTGCTGGCTTCGATGGCGCCTCCCATGGGGCTCACGAAGCGCCAGCGGTAAAGCGGTCGTTCGGCCAGCCGGTTTGCGATCCGAAACGGCTCCAGCACGGCCGAGAGCGCCATCAGCGAGAAACGGGGCATCAGGAGAACGGCGATCTCGAGCGGGGCGGAGCTGGGCATGGGCGATGGCGCAATTCGTCAAGGAAGCGGCTCGAACGATCAATAGCGCGCCATCGTGGCTGCTACCATCCGGACCAGCGCATTCAGGGCAGGGAGGCCGAAGGGCGGCCATGAACACCGAGGTGATCGTCACCTGTGCGGTGACGGGAGCGGGCGATACCGTCGGCAAGCATCCGGCGATTCCGGTGACACCGGAGCAGATCGCGAACGCGGCGATCGAGGCCGCCCGCGCTGGTGCCGCCATTGCCCATATCCACGTCCGCGATCCCGAGACCGGCAAGGCCGCGCGCCATCCCGACCTCTATCGCGAGGTGGTGGAGCGCATCCGTGCCTCCGGGGTCGACGTCGTCATCAATCTCACGGCCGGCATGGGCGGCGACTTCGTGCCCGATCCGCAGGAACCCTGGCGCGGCGGCCCCGGCACCGACATGGCGACGGTCGAGGACCGGCTCGTCCATGTCGAGGAGCTCAGGCCCGAGATCTGCACGCTCGACTGCGGCAGCATGAACTACGCGGCCTCGGCCTATGTCAGCACGCCCGACATGCTGCGGGCGATGGCGCGGCGGATCAAGGCTGTGGGCGTCAAGCCCGAGATCGAGGTGTTCGAGCTCGGCCATGTCTGGCAGGCGAAAATGCTGGTACAGGAGGGGCTGATCGAGGCCCCGCCCTTGTTCCAGCTCTGCATGGGCATTCCTTACGGGGCCGAGGCCGACCCGCGCGCGGTGCTTGCCATGCGCGACCTGCTGCCGCCGGGGGCGATCTTCGCTGCCTTCGGCATCGGCCGGATGCAGATGCCGATGGTGGCGCAGGCCGTGCTCATGGGCGGCCACGTCCGGGTCGGGCTCGAGGACAATCTCTGGCTCGACAAAGGTGTCTACGCCTCCAACGGCGATCTCGTGGCGCGTGCCTGCGAGATCGTCCGGCTGATGGGGGCCCGCGTCGTCGGTCCCGAAGAAGCGCGCAAGAAGCTCGGCCTGAGGAAGCAGCGATGAACGTGCGCAAAGTTGGCCTGATCGGGGCCGGCGTCATCGGGGCGGGCTGGGCCGCGCGCCTCGTGCTGAACGGCATCGACGTGGCGCTCTACGATCCCGACCCCGAGGTCGAGCGCAAGGTGGGCGAGGTTCTGGCCAACGCCGAGCGCGCCTATCGCAAGCTGACGCTGGCGCCTTTGCCACGGCGTGGCAGCGTCACGTTCGCCCGCTCGGTGGAGGAGGCGGTGGCGGATGCCGACTTCGTCCAGGAGAGCGCGCCCGAGCGCGAGGACCTGAAGATCCGGCTCCTGGCGCAGGTCGACCGCGCCTGCCGTCCGGACGTCGTGATCGGTACCAGCACCTCGGGTCTGCTGCCGACCCGGCTGCAGTCCGGGATGGCGCATCCCGAGCGGTTCACGGTCGGCCACCCGTTCAACCCGGTCTATCTCCTGCCGCTGGTCGAGATCTGCGGCGGCGAGCGGACCAGCGAGGCGACCAAGGAGCGGGCCGCCACCTTCTACCGCAGCATCGGTATGAAGCCCTTGATGCTGCGGAAGGAGATCGACGGCTTCATCGCCGACCGGCTCATGGAGGCGCTCTGGCGCGAGGCGCTGCATCTCGTCAACGACGACGTCGCCACGGTCGAGGAGATCGACGACGCGGTCCGCTTCGGCTGCGGCCTGCGCTGGTCGTTCATGGGCACCTTTCTCGTCTACCGCATCGCCGGCGGCGAGGCCGGGATGCGCCACTTCATGGCCCAGTTCGGCCCGGCGCTGAAGCTGCCCTGGACGAAGCTGGAGGCACCGGAGCTCACGGACGAGCTGCTCGAGAAGATCGTGGCCCAGTCGGACGCGCAGGCCGGCGACCGCTCGATCCGCGAGCTGGAGCGCTTGCGCGACGACTGCCTCGTCTCGGTGATGCAGGGCCTCAGGAGCCATCACTGGGGGGCAGGCGAGGTCCTCGCAGCCTACGAGGAGAAGCTCTACGAGGCGAGCCACGCCCATGTCATGGGCGCGGGCGACGATCTCGCGCAGCCTTTGCGCCTGCACGAGGCGCGGGTGCTGCCGGAGTGGATCGACTACAACGGCCACATGACCGAGAGCCGCTACCTCCAGGTCTTCGGCGACGCCTCGGACGCGCTCTTCCGCTATGTCGGCATCGACGAGGCTTACCACCGCGCGGGCCTCAGCTACTACACGGTCGAGACCCACATCATGCATCTGCGCGAGGTCGAGGCCGGCGTGCCGCTCCACGTCACGACGCAGATCCTCGGCGCCGACGAGAAGCGCATCCATCTCTTCCATTCGCTCCACCGCTCGGACGACGGCACGCGCCTCGCCACCGCCGAGCAGATGCTGCTCCACGTCGACACCAATGCCGGTCGTGCCTGCCCGGCGCGCGAGGACGTGCGGGAGCGGGTCTTGCGCATCGCTGCAGCCCATCGCGACCTGCCCAGGCCGGACTTCGCCGGCCGGCAGGTCGGGGCACCACGGCGCTAGTGTCATGACGGGCACGCCGCTTCGTGTGCTCGTCACCGCGGCGGCCACCGGCATCGGCCGGGCGATCGCGTGCGGCTTCATGGCGCGCGGGGATCGGGTCCACATCTGCGACATTGACTCCGGTGCGCTGGCCGCCTTCCATGCGGCGCATCCCGAAGCCGGAGTGAGCCTCGCCGACGTTTCCGTCGAGGCCGACGTCGACCGGCTGTTCGAGGAGGCCACGGCCCGCCTGGGCGGGCTCGACGTGCTGGTCAACAATGCCGGCATAGCCGGGCCGACGGTACCGGTCGAGGACGTGGCCTACGACGACTGGCGCCGCTGCCTCGCCGTCAATCTCGACGGCGCTTTCCTGTGCGCGCGCCGGGCGGCGCCGCTCCTGAAGGCGCAGGGGCAGGGGGCGATCGTCAATCTCTCCTCGACCGCGGGCCTGTTCGGCTACCCGAATCGCGCACCTTACTGCGCGGCCAAGTGGGCGATCATCGGACTCACCAAGACGCTCGCCATGGAGCTCGGTCCCTTCGGCGTGCAGGTCAACGCAATCTGTCCGGGCTCGGTCGAGGGCCCGCGCATGGCGCGCGTCATCGCCGCCGAGGCGGCGGTCACCGGCCGGAGCGAAGCGGAAGTGCGGCGCAGCTACGAGCGCTCCGTATCTTTACGCACCTTCGTGACCCCCGAGGACGTCGCCGGGATGGTGCTTTTCCTGTGCAGCCCGGCGGGCAAGCGCATCTCCGGCCAGGCGCTCGCCGTCGACGGCCACACCGAATCCCTCACGAGCTGAGCAGAATCCATGGACTTCGCCCTCTCGCCCGAGCAGCAGATGGTGGTCGACACGGTGCGGAGCTTCGTCGAGAACGAGCTCTACCCGCTCGAGGCCGAGGTCGAGCGCACCGGCGAGGTGCGACCCGAGGTCGGACGCGAGATCATACGGAAAGTGAAGGAGCTCGGCTTCTACGCGCCGAACATCCCGGAAGAGTTCGGCGGCGGCGGGCTCGACCATCTCACCTTCACCCTCCTCGAGCGCGAGCTCGGCCGGGCGAGCTACGGCCTCTCCGTGTTCTGGGGCCGGCCCTCCAACATTCTGTGCGCCTGCAACGACGAGCAGCGGGAGCGCTATTTGCTTCCGGCCGTGCGCGGCGAGCGGATCGACTGCCTCGCCATGACCGAGCCCGAGGCCGGCTCGGACGTACGCTCGATGAAGACCTTCGCGCGCCGCGATGGTGGCGACTGGGTCATCAACGGTACCAAGCACTTCATCAGCCACGCCGACATCGCGGATTTCGCCATCGTCTTCGTCGCGACCGGGACGGAGGAGACGAAGGCCGGCCCGAAGCAGCGCATCACCTGCTTTCTGATCGACCGCGGCACGCCGGGCTTCGAGATCAGGCCGGGCTACCGAAGCGTCTCGCACCGCGGCTACCACAACTGCATCCTCGACTTCGACGAATGCCGGGTGCCTTCCTCGCAGATCCTGGGCGAGGAGGGAGCAGGCTTCGAGCTCATGACCACCTGGCTCTACGCCACCCGGCTCACGGTCGCCGCCACGTGCGTCGGTCGGGCGCGGCGCGTGTTCGACCTCGCGGCGGCCTGGGCAGCGGAGCGGAAGCAGTTCGGCCAGCCGATCGGCAGGTTCCAGGGAACTTCGTTCAAGCTCGCCGACATGGCGACCGAGATCGACGCCGCCGATCTCCTCACCCTGAAGGCCGCCTGGCTGCTCGATCAGCGTACGGACGCCAACCGGATGATCGCGCAGGCCAAGCTCTACGCTTCCGAGATGCTGGCGCGCGTCACCGATCATGCCATCCAGATCTTCGGCGGCATGGGCCTCATGGAGGAGACCGGGATCGAACGCTTCTGGCGCGATGCGCGTGTCGAGCGGATCTGGGACGGCACCAGCGAGATCCAGCGCCACATCATCAGCCGCGACATCCTGAGAAGGCTCGGGGCCTGACGCGCATGGATCTCCGCCGTCTGCTGCATCCGCGCGGAATCGCAGTGTTCGGTGGCTGGCAGGCGGCAGGAGTCATCCGCCGCTGCGAGGAGATGGGCTTTGCCGGCCCCATCTGGCCGGTCCATCCTACCAGGACCGAGATCGAGGGCCGCCCGGCGTTTCGCAGCGTGGCCGACCTGCCCGAAACACCCGATGCAGCCTTCATCGCCGTCAACCGCGAGCTTTCGGTCGAGGTCGTACGCGAGCTGGCGGCACGTGGTGCGGGCGGGGCCGTCTGCTACGCTTCCGGCTTCAAGGAGACCGGCGGGCGTGGGGAGGAGCTCCAGGCCGCCCTCGTCGCGGCTGCGGGCGACATGCCCTTCTTCGGTCCCAACTGCTACGGCATCATCAACTACCTGGACGGCGCCCTGCTCTGGTTCGACCAGCACGGCGGCAAGCGCTGCGAGCGCGGGGTCGCGATCCTGACCCAGTCGGGCAACATCGCGCTCAACCTCACCATGCAGCGCCGCGGCCTGCCGCTGGCCTACGTGCTGACGCTGGGTAACCAGGCGAAGGTGGGCCTTGCCACCTGCCTCGCGGCACTCGTCGACGATCCGCGCGTCACCGCCATCGGGCTCCACATCGAGGGCATCGACGACGTCGCCGCGTTCGATGCGGCCGGGCGCAAGGCGCTGGCGGCGAGGAAGCCCGTCGTCGTGCTCAAGGCCGGGCGCTCGGCGGCAGGGGCGGCGCTCACCATGAGCCATACCGCCTCGCTCGCCGGGGCGGACGAGGCCATGACGGCCCTGTTCGCCCGGCTCGGCATGGCGCGGGTGAATTCGATCCCGGTCCTGCTCGAGACCCTGAAGCTGCTCCATGCCGGCGGCGCCCTGCATGGGCGCGACGTCGTCTCGCTTAGCTGCTCGGGCGGCGAGGCCTCGCTGATGGCGGATGCGAGCGAGGGCCGGCGGCTGTGCTTCCGTGGCTTCGACCCGGACCAGACGGAACGGGTCCGCACCACGCTCAACGAGCTCGTCACCATCTCGAACCCGCTCGATTATCACACCTTCATCTGGGCGAAGCCGGATCAGCTCCGCGCGACCTTCTCGGCCGTCATGGCGTGCGGCTTCGATCTCTCCTTTCTCCTTCTCGATCTGCCTCGCGCCGACCGCTGCGATCCCGCCGACTGGTACGTCTCGCTCGACGCCTGGAAGGACGCGCGCGACGCTACCGGCGCGCGCACCGCCATCCTCGCCACGCTTCCCGAGTGCCTGCCCGAACATGTCGCCGAACGCCTGCTCGCGGACGGCATCGCTCCCCTTGCCGGGATGGAGGAGGCCCTGGCGGCCGCCGAGGCCGCCGCCGATATCGGCGCCGCGCAGGCGCGGGCACTGCCGCCGCCGCTCCTGTCGGCCGAGGCCCCGGCCGGGGAGCCCGTCACCCTCGACGAGTGGGAGGGCAAGACGCTTCTCGCCCGCTTCGGCCTCGCCCATCCCGGCGGCCGGTGCGTGCCGGATGCCGCCGCTGCCGTCGCTGCCGCGGAGGCCATGGGCTACCCCGTCGTGGTGAAGGCGGTGGGCCGCACGCTCGCCCACAAGAGCGAGCTCGGTGCGGTAGCCTTGCGATTGCGGAACGCGGCCGAGGTCGAAGCGGTCGCCCGGCGCATGCTGGCCTTGGGCGAGGCGATCCTGGTCGAGCCCATGGTGCAGGACGGTGTAGCCGAGCTTCTCGTCGGCGTCATCCGCGATCCCCAGCTCGGGCTCTGCCTCGTCGTGGGTGCCGGCGGGATCATGGTCGAGCTTCTGGCCGACCGGGCGCTCCTTCTCCTGCCGACCACCGAGGAGGCGGTGCGCGAGGCGATCTCGAGCCTGCGCACCGCACCGCTGCTCCAGGGCTTTCGCGGCCGGCCCGCCGGTGACCTCGATGCCGCCGTGGCCGCCGTGCTGGCGGTGGCGCGCTTCGCTGCGACTTACGCCGACCGCCTCGTCGAGCTCGACGTCAATCCTCTGATCGTCCGCCCGGCAGGCAAGGGTGCGGTCGCGGCCGACGCCTTCGTCCGCCTCGTTCCCGGAGAGCCCAGTCCATGACCGATTCTACGCCGCTTCGGGTCACCCGCGAGGGGGGCGTGCTCGAGGTCGTCCTCGACCGCCCCAAGGCCAATGCGATCGATGCCGCGACCAGCCGGAAGATGGGTGAGCTGTTCTTGGGTTTCCGCGACGACCCGGAGCTTCGGGTCGCCATCGTCACCGGGGCCGGCGGCAGGTTTTTCAGCGCCGGCTGGGACCTCAAGGCCGCAGCCGAAGGCGAAGCGCCCGACGCTGATTTCGGCATCGGCGGCTTCGCCGGCCTGCAGCAGCTTCCCGACCTCAACAAGCCCGTGATCGCTGCCGTCAACGGCATGGCCGTGGGCGGCGGCTTCGAGCTGGCGCTGTCGTGCGATCTGATCCTCGCCGCCGACCATGCCCGCTTCGCGCTGCCCGAGATCAACGTGGGCGTGCTCGCCGATGCGGCCACCATCAAGCTGCCACGGCGCATCCCCTATCATGTCGCCATGGATCTTCTGCTCACCGGCCGGTTCATGGACGCGGCCGAGGCGGCGCGCTGGGGGCTCGTCAACGAGGTCGTGCCGGGAGACGGCCTGATGGCGCGCGCCCGCGAGCTGGCGCGTCTCCTGGCCGAAGGGCCGCCTCTGGTCTTCGCCGCCATCAAGGAGGTGGTGCGCAAGACCGCCACCATGGGCGAGCAGGAGGCGCTGGCGCTGGTAGCGGCGAAGGGCCTGCCGACCGTGAAGCGCGTCTACGAGAGCGAGGACCAGCTCGAAGGGGCACGCGCCTTTGCCGAGAAGAGGAAGCCCGTCTGGAAGGGCCGCTGAACGCATGCGCACCGTCGAGAAGTTTCCCCGCTCCGTCCGCGAGCTCGAGAACGTCTGGATCGAGCTGAGCGACGGCTGCCGCCTCGCCGCCCGGATCTGGCTGCCCGAGGATGCCGAGACGAGCCCGGTGCCGGCGATCCTGGAATATCTCCCCTACCGCAAGCGCGACGGGACGGCGGCGCGCGATGCGCTCACCCACCCTTATCTCGCCGGCCACGGCTATGCCTGTGTCCGTGTCGACATGCGCGGCAACGGCGAGAGCGACGGGCTCATGGAGGACGAGTACCTGCCGCAGGAGCAGGACGACGCCCTTCAGGTCATCGCCTGGCTCGCGGCCCAACCCTGGTGCAGCGGGGCCGTCGGCATGATGGGGATCTCCTGGGGCGGCTTCAACGCGCTCCAGGTGGCGGCACGCCGGCCACCGGCCTTGAAGGCGATCGTCACCGTCTGTTCGACCGTCGACCGCTACGCCGACGACATTCATTACAAGGGTGGCTGCCTCCTGGGCGAGAACCTGGGCTGGGCCGCCACCATGCTGGCCTATTCCTCGCGGCCGCCCGATCCTCTCCTCGTCGGCGAGCGCTGGCGCGAGATGTGGCTGCACCGCCTCGAGAACGAGCCCGTCCTGATCGACACCTGGCTCCGCCATCAGACCCGCGACGCCTACTGGCGCCACGGCTCGGTGTGCGAGGACTACGGCGCGATCCAGGCGGCGACGCTCGCCGTCGGCGGCTGGAACGATTCCTACAAGAACGCCGTGCCGCAGCTCGTCCAGCACCTGCGCGTACCGGTGAAGGGGATCGTCGGCCCCTGGATCCACAAATACCCGCACTTTGCCGTGCCGGGGCCGCGAATCGGCTTCCTGCAGGAGATGCTGCGCTGGTGGGATCGCTGGCTGAAAGGAAGCGACACCGGTGTGGAGCGCGACCCGGCCTACCGCATCTATCTCATGGCGAGCGAGCTGCCGCAGGCCGAGCTCGCGTTCCGGCAGGGACGCTGGATCGGCGAGCCGGCCTGGCCGTCGCCCAACGTGTCGCTGCAGCGGCTCTGGCTCAACGACGATGGTCTCTGCCGAAAGCCCGGCGCGCTCGTGCCGCGCGCGGTCTGCTCGCCGCAGGATCTGGGTCTGACCGGCGGCGAGTTCTGCGCCATCTGGACCGGTCCGGAGCTGCCGCTCGACCAGCGTGCCGACGACGGCGGCTCCTTGTGCTTCGACAGCCGCCCGCTCCAGGAATCGGTTGCCATCGTGGGCGCACCCGTCGTCGAGCTCGAGATCGCGGCCGACCGGCGGGTGGCGTTCGTCGTCGTGCGCCTGTGCGACGTCTTCCCGGACGGAACCTCGGCCCGGATCACCTACGGTGTCCTCAATCTCTGCCAGCGGGAGAGCCGCGAGCGGCCGAGCCCGCTCGAGCCCGGTCGACGCTACCGGGTACGGGTCGAGCTCGACCACATCGCCTACGAGCTGCCGGCGGGCCATCGGCTGCGGGTCGCGATCTCCTCGACCTACTGGCCGCTCCTCTGGCCTTCGCCCGAGCCCGTGACGCTCACCGTCACGGCCGGTACCTCGCACCTCGAGCTGCCGGTGCGAAAAGCGCCCGGGAGCGAGCCCGAGGTCGTGTTCGCCGGACCCGAGGCCGCCCCGCCGCGGGCGGTGGAGCAGATCCGGCCACCCAGCCACGACCGGCGGGTCGAGCGCGATCTCGGCACCGGCGAGACCCGGCTCGTCGTCGACGACGACTTCGGCCTCGTGAAGGATCTCGGCCACGGCCTCGTCACCGGCGAGATCGCGCGCGAGACCTGGACGATCCGCGACGGCGATCCGCTCTCGGCCAGGGCCGAGATCCACTGGACCGAGACGCTCGAGCGCGACGGGTGGTCGGTGCGGACGGAGACCTTCTCGAGCCTGAGCTGCGACGAGACGAGCTTTCTCGTCAGGGCACGGATCGAGGCCTACGAGGGCGAGCGGCTGATCCATGCGCGCGACCACGAGGCCAGGATTCCGCGGGTGATGATCTGAGAACGGCGAGCAGGGGAAGCGGGATGCCGGAGAAGGTGGTGTTCGTCATCGTGGACGGGATGCGTCACGACACGGCGCTCTCGGTCTGCGGCTTCCTGGAAGGGCTCGTCGCCGGCGGCAAGGCGCGGCGCTTCACGCTGCGGGCGGCTCTGCCCAGCATCTCGCTCCCGCTCTACGAGACCCTGCACACCGGGCTGCCACCGGTCGAGCACGGCTTCACCAGCAACGAGCTCCTCGCTCCCTCGCGCTCGCCCAACGTCTTCGGCATCGCAAGAGAGCACGGGCTCAAGACGGCGGCCTGCGCGCACTACTACTTCTCGGTGCTCTACAACGGCGAACGCTACGATCCCTTGCGCGATCTCGAGTACGAGGACCCCGCGCGCCCGATTCCGATCGGCCGGTTCCATTCCGAGCGCGGCAAGACCCGCTTCAACATCGCCTATCCCGGCGACGGCGATCTCCTGACCCAGGCTGGCATCGTGCTGAAGAAGCACGCGCCCGACTATCTCCTGGTCCATAGCTGCACGGTCGATGCGATCGGTCACGCCTTCGGCGCCACATCGGCGGAGTACCGGCAGCAATGCGCCGTGATCGACAACGAGCTGGCGCAGAACGTCCCGCTGTGGCAGGCGCTGGGCTACCGGGTGATCGTCACCGCTGACCACGGCCAGACCGACGATGGCTGGCATGGCGGCCCGAGCGACGCCGAGACGCTCGTTCCTTGGTACGATATCGGCCATCCCGAGCCCGGCATCGCGCCCGGAATCGAGAATCAGCTCCGGGCGGCGCCCACTCTCCTGAGCTTGCTGGGCCTGCCGATCCCGCGCAGCATGCGGGAGCCGCCGCTGCCGGTGTGAGGAAGGCAACGATGGCCGACGATCACGATAAAAACGGGCGGTGAGAACATGACGAACGAGCTCGATGATCTGGCACGCCGAGCGATTCTGGGACACTTGAGCCGGCGCGACTTCATGGGCCGGGCCGCGGCGCTCGGCATCGCTGCTCCGGCGGCGATGTCGCTCCTCAGCCGGGCGGCTGCAGCGGCCGGGCCGCAGAAAGGCGGGCAGCTCAAGATCGGCATGGTAGGCGGGGCCGCCACCGACAGTCTCGACCCTGCCACTTTCTCCTCCCAAGTGCCCTACACCTTCGGCCGCTACTGGGGCGAGACGCTGACCGAGACCTCGCCCGTCGATGGCTCGGCCGTGCCGGTGCTGGCCGAATCCTGGTCGTCCTCGGACGACGCCAGGACCTGGCGGTTCAGGATCAGGAAGGGGGTCGCCTTTCACGACGGCCGGGCGATGACCGTGGACGACGTGGTGGCGACACTCGTCCGCCACAGCGGCGAGAAGGCCAAATCCGGCGCCTTGGGCATGATGCGCGGTATCGAGCGGATCGAGGCCTCGGGCGAGGAGGTCGTGATCCGGCTCAAGGAGGCCAATGTCGACCTGCCGCTGCTCTTGAGCGACTATCACCTGATCATCCAGCCGAACGGCGGCATCGACAAGCCCGATGCCGGCATCGGCACCGGTCCTTACAAGGTCGAGACCGCGCAGCACGGCGTGCGCTATCTCGCGAGCCGGGTGAAGGATCACTGGCGCGAGAATGTGGGCCACGTCGATTCGATCGAGCTCCTGGTCATCAACGATCTCACCGCCCGCACCTCGGCGCTGATGTCGGGCCAGGTTCATCTCATCAACCGGGTGGACCCCAAGACGGTGGACCTCCTGAAGCGCAGCCCCAATGTCGCGATCGAGAACGTCTCGGGGAAAGGTCATTACGTCTTCCTGATGCACTGCGACAAGGAACCGTTCTCGAACCCCGACCTCCGGCTCGCCATGAAGCTCGCCATGGATCGCGAGACCATGCTGAAGCAGGTCCTGCGCGGCTACGGCAAGATCGGCAACGATTTTCCGATCAACGAGGCCTACGAGCTCTTCCCCGACGACATCCCGCAGCGCCCCTACGATCCCGATCAGGCCAGGCATCACTATCAGAAGTCCGGCCACTCGGGTCCGATCCTGCTCCGCACCTCGGACGTGGCCTTTCCCGGCGCCAACGATGCCGCCGTCCTCTTCCAGCAGGCCTGCGCCAAGGCCGGCATCCCGGTCGAGATCAAACGCGAGCCCGGCGACGGCTACTGGTCCGAGGTCTGGAACAGGCAGCCCTTCTGTACCTCGTACTGGGGCGGACGTCCGACCCAGGACCAGATGTATGCGACGGCTTACGTCTCGACCGCCGACTGGAACGACACCAAGTGGTTCCGGCCCGCGTTCGACCGGCTCCTGGTCCAGGCGAGAGGCGAGCTCGACAAGGGCAAGCGCAAGGACATGTACCGGCAGCTCGCCCTCATGGTGCGCGACGATGGCGGGCTGATCCTGCCGATGTTCAACGACTATATCGACGCCCGCAGCGCGAAGGTGCAGGGCTTCGTCAAGGACCCGGCCGGCGAGCTGTCGAACGGCTTCGCCGGAATCAGGGTCTGGCTCACGGCCTGAGGAGGCGGCGTGCATGAAGCTCGACGTCCGCGGGCGGCTCGATCCCGAGATGGCGGCGGCGCTGGAGGCGAGCGCTGCCCACAGCCTGCCGCCCCAGATGCTGCCTGCGGACCCGATCACCGCCATGCGCGCGGCCTATGCTTACGAGCGGCGCTACTGGAACGAGGTGCCGGTCGAGCTCGCCTCGGTCGAGAATGGCGCCATCAAGGCCGCGGGCCTCGTCACGCCGCTTCGCCGCTATTGCCCCGAGGCAGCGGTAGCGGGCGGGCCCGTGCTGGTTTATCTCCACGGCGGCGGCTGGGTCGTGGGCTCGCTCGACACGCACGACCGGATCATGCGCCTGCTCGCCGCCCATGCCGGGCTCGCCGTCCTGGGCGTCGATTACGCGCTGGCACCCGAGCACAAGTTCCCGACCCAGCTCGATCAGGTCGATGCGGTCCTCGACCGGCTGCCGGAGGTCGTGGGCACGGAGCGTTTCGCGCTCGCCGGCGATTCGGCCGGTGCCCATCTCTCGCTGGCGCTCGCCATGCGCCGCCGCGACCGGAGCCGGCCGCTGCCCGGGGCGCTTCTCCTCTATTACGGCGCCTTCGGCCTTGCGGATTCACCCTCGCGCCGGCTCTGGGGCGGCGAGATCGACGGGCTCGACGAGGAGAGCTTGCGCTTTTATCGCGAGGCTTTCCTGCGCACGGCGGAGGACGCGCGCGATCCCTATTACGACCTCCTTTCCGGCGACATGCACGGGCTGCCGCCGGCCTTTCTCGTCGCCGTGACGCTCGATCCCCTGCACGACGACACGATGGCACTCGCCGTGATGCTGCAGGCGGCGGGGGTGCCCGTGGAGTTCGCGGCCTATGACGGCGTGCTCCATGGCTTCCTGCATCTGAGCCGCATGGTGCCGAAAGCGACGGATGCCTTGTGCCGAGGAGCCGCGTTCGTGCGCACACGGCTTACGACGGCTGCTGCGCTGCCGCCGGATTGACCGTGCGCCGGAGCTAACCTATGCACGTCGATCTCGGTTGCCTCGTCCGTCGGCCGATGGCGACGCGGATCTGTGCGAGGAGCGGTTGTTGAGATACGTCCTTCCGGCTGCGGCCGTCGTCCTGCTGCTTTCCGCCCCGGCCTGGGCCGAGGTGAACACCGGGGTCTATGTCGAGGGCCAGGTCGGCTACTCGTTCCCGGAATCGGTTGATGCCGGCGTCGGCGGGATCGACGGCGACATCGACCTCGAGGAGGCGCCCGTCTTCGGTGGCGCCATCGGCTATCGATTCACGTATGCCCGCCTCGAGCTCAACGGCTCGTATCGCAAGTACGACGTGGACAAGGTCCACGCCGAGGGCCTGAGGAGCGGTGGCGACGGTGAGGCCACCTCGGTCGTGGGCCTCGTCAATCTGTTCATCGATCCCGACCTCGGCCTGCCGGTGCATCCGTTCGTGGGCGGCGGCGTCGGTGCGGCCTATGTGGAGGTGGATACCGGCAACGATTCCCCGCTCGAGGTCGACGACGAGGCCGGTGCCTTCGCCTGGAACCTCTCGGCCGGCCTCACCTGGGACATCACCCCGAGCGTGGCGCTGAGTGCCAGCTACCGCTATCTCCGCCTCGCCGGCACCGACTTCTCGGCCGACCTAGCGGGTATCGACATCGGCGACGTCGATGTCGACGACGTGGTCTCGCACGAGGTGCTCCTCGGTCTGCGTTATACGTTCTGACGTCGCAGCAGGACCGCAACGCGCTTCCCGACGACCTCGTCGTCCACGTGGGCCAGGTGATCAACCTCCGGCCGCCGAGCAGGCGCGTGAGGCGCCGCAGCGCCCTAAGCAGGCAGCCGGCACTCGACCGTGCGGAACTTGCGACCGGGTGGCGGGTCCAGGCTGGGCTCGCGCCTGGGCTCGATCACCGCATCGCTGCCCACGATCGAGGCCAGCACCGTGCGGATGTCGCGCGCCACCTCCGCCTCGCGCTCCGGCGGGCTCTCGAAGCGCACGGTGAAGGTGGAGAGGTCGTGCTGGATCACCTGATAGCGCTGGAAGCCGGGTATCCGGCCGAGTGATACCGTGATGCGATAGGGCGAGACGGTCTGACCGTCGCGTAAGCGCACGGCATCGACGGCCCGGCCTTCCACCGCCTCGAGCCGTGCGAGACGCCGGCCGCAAGCACAGCGCCCTTCGGGGCCGCGCCGGGCCAGGTCGCCGGTGCGGTAGCGGATCAGCGGCATGCCGTAGAGCTCGAGGTTCGTGATCACGAGGCTGTGGCTGTCGCCGTGCCCGGTCGGCACGAGCTCGATCACGGCCGTGTCCTCGCTCAGGTGATAGCCGGCATGGTGCGGGCACTCCCACGCCATCGGTCCCATCTCGGTGAGCCCGTAGATGTCGAACACCGGCGCCTGGAACGCCTCGCCCAGGAGGCGTCGCGTGCCCGGATCGAGCGATTCGGCGGTGGTGATCACGGCATCGAGCCGCGGCAGCGTGGCTCCTTCGGCGCGTGCCGCCAGCACCATCTGCCGGAGCGGCGTCACGAGGCCGTAGAGCACGTGCGGGCGGAACGCGCGGAACTCGGCCAGCATCCGCTCCGGTGTCTCCTCGTCCGAGACGTAGCGCCAGCGCAGGAGCGGCCGCGAGCGCTTCGCGCGCTCGTCCGTGATCAGCATCATCCGGTGCCGGCCGAGCCGGTAGCCCGCCACCGTCAGCGCGCGCAGGAACAGGGCGTTGCGGATTTGCAGGAAACGCGCGTCGTAATAGGTCGTCATCGGGCGCCCGGTGGAACCCGTGGTGCGCGCGGCCGTGAGTTCCTCGAGGCGATAGGCGCTGCTGACGATCGTGCCCGGCTCCGCGGTCTGCAGGTCGGGCTTGGCCGTGATCGGCACGCGCGTCAGGTCCTCGAGCGTGCGGATCCGGCTCGGATCGATGCCGGCTTCGTCGAACAGACGGCGATAATGGGGCACGGTGGCATAAGCATGCGGGATCAGCCGACGCAGCTTCTCCTCCTGCAGTGCTCGCAGCCGGTCGCGGTCGAGCCATTGCGAGGCCAGGAGCGAGCGATAGGCCTGAAGCATGCGCAAGGGTTGCATCAGGCGGCCCCTCGCGCCATGGCGCGGCTCTCGGTCCTGCGATGCATCTCGGGCAAGGCTCGTCGGTTCATGCGGGGCTCACATCGTCGTCGTCCCATCTCGGCGCTCTACGTTTAGCCTGTCCGGGGGTCAAGCCAGGAGAAGCGAAGATCCGCCCGGCGCAGTGAGGTACTGCCGGCCGCCGGCATCCTGCATCATCGGCCGCACAGGAAACGGAGGCAAAGAAAAGGCCGGCGCGCTGCCGCACGCCGGCCCGGTCATGGAGAAGGTCGGCAGACCGCGCTCAGGGGCGCCAGGCTGCAACCTTCTCGGGGTTGGCGGCGATCCAGCGCTTCGCGGTCTCGGCCGGGTTGGCGCCGGGCTCCTCGTTCTCCACCATCATCGCCTGCTCGTCCTCGAGCGAGATCTTGAACTTGTCGAGGATCGCGTAGGCCTCGGGCATGTCCTTGTCGAGGCCCTTGCGCACGATCGTGTGCACGGCCTCCTCGCCGCCGAAGGTGCCTTTGGGGTCGGCCAGGTATTTCAGGTTGAACTTCGCGAACATCCAGTGCGGCGTCCAGCCGGTGACGACGATCTGCTCCTTGCGGGCGATCGCGTCCTTCAAGGCGCCCACCATGGTGGCGTCGCTGCCCTCGATCAGCTTGATCTTCTTGAGGCCGTAGTCCTTGAGCGCCTTGTCGGAGGCGCGCATCAGGCCCGCACCGGGATCGATGCCGATCACCTTGTTGCCGACGATGTCCCCCTTGGTTTTCAGATCCTCGATCGAGTTCAGCGGCGAATCGGCCGGCACCACCCAGCCGATCTTGGCCCCTTCGGCATTAGGGCCGAGATCGACCACGCTGTCCTTGAGCTTGGCATAGTAGGCGCCGTGGGTTGCCGGCAGCCAGCCCGCCACCATGGCATCGGCCTCGCCGGTCGCCACCGCCTGCCACATGGCAGCCGCCGCCAGCGGGGTCGTGGTCACCTCGTAGCCGGCATCCTCGAGCACCGCCTTGACGAGGTTGGTCGCGACCACGGTGTCGGACCACTCGACATAGGCGAGCTTGATCTTGCCCTTGGAGGCGGCATCGGCCTGAGCGGTCGCGAGCCCGGTCGCGAGCAGCGCCACCGCTGCCATCTTCATCAGCTTGGAGAGCATGCAGACTCCTTGATCTACCGTGTGCGAGGGGAAGGGGGGAGGCCGCGCCTACTCCGCCTGCAGCCGGCGCGACATGTTGTGGGTGATGCGATCGAGGATGATCGCGAGGATCACGATGGCGATGCCGGCCTCGAAGCCCTGGCCCGCCTCCAGCCGCTGGATCGCGCGCCAGACCTCGCCACCGAGCCCGCCCGCGCCGATCATGGCGGCGATCACCACCATCGACAGCGCCAGCATGATGGTCTGGTTGATGCCGGCCATGATCGTGGGCGCTGCCAGCGGGAGCTGAACCTTGGCCAGCTTCTGCCAGGGACTCGCCCCGAACGCGTCCGCGGCCTCGACCAGCTCGCCCGACACCTGCAGGATGCCCAAGGCCGTGAGCCGGATCGTGGGCGGCATCGCGAACACGATCGTGGCGAAGCAGGCCGAGACGGCGCCCAGGCCGAAGAACGGGATCGCCGGGATCAGGTACACGAAGGACGGCATGGTCTGCATCATGTCGAGGAAGGGCCGCAGCACCTTCCACAAGCGCGGGCTCAAGGCCGCCATGACACCGATCGGGATGCCGATCAGCAGCGCCAGCAGGGTCGAGACCGCGACCAGCACGACCGACTGCACGGTCGCATCCCACAGCTCGAGATTCCACAGGAAGCCCAGGCCCAGGGCGGTCAGGAGCGCCACCTGCCGGCTGGCGAGCCGCCAGGCGAGCAGTGTCAGCACCGCGATCGTCGCCCAGGGCGGCACGTTGGTCAGGAAGCTGGTGGAAGCTTCGATCCCGCCTGCCACCACATGGCTGAGACCCCGGGTCACCCCGGAGATCTCGACGGTCAGCCACGCGAGGGCGCGGTCGCAGATCTCGGCGAGAGGGAACTTGGGAACGGTCCAGTCCATGCGGCCTCTTTCCGATCGGCCGCACCGGCATCCGCGCCGGGCGGCGTTTGCTGATGGGCCAGGGCGGCGACCACGGCCCTGGCGGTGAGCACACCGAGAAGGACACGGTTGTCGTCGACGACCGGCACGGGCTCGCGACATCCCGCCAGTACCGTCAGCGCGGCCTGCAGGGATGCATCGCCGCGCACGACCGGCCCGTTGCGGACAGCGAGGTCGCCCAGCGTCGTGCGGTCCGGGTGCACGACCGCGTCCAGAAGGTCGCCCGCCACCGTCCCGACCAGGCGCCCGGCCTCGTCGACGACGCACAGCGTCTCGGCTGCGGCCGCAGGAAGCCGTGCCGGCAGATCGGCGATCCGCAAGCCCTCCCGGAAGGTCGGAGGCGCGGACTCGGCGATGCGCCCGGCGGTGAGCACGGAGAGGACGTTGATGTGCTCGACGAAGTCGGCGACGTAGTCGTTGGCAGGGGCCGCGAGGATCTCCTCGGCCGTGCCGATCTGGACGATCTCGCCGTCCTTCATGAGGACGATCCGGCCACCCAGGGCAATGGCCTCGTCGAGATCGTGGCTCACGAAGACGATCGTTTTCCTGAGCTGGTTCTGGAGCTGGACGAGCTCCTTTTGCATCTCGCGCCGGATCAGGGGATCGAGCGCGGAGAAGGCCTCGTCCATGAGGAGGATGGGAGCGTCGGTCGCGAGTGCTCGGGCGAGGCCCGCGCGCTGGCGCATGCCGCCGGAGAGCTGCGAGGGCAGGGCCTTCTCCCAGCCCTTCAGGCCCACCTGCTGGATCGCCTGCATGGCCCGGTCGCGGCGCTTGATGGGCTCCACACCCTGGATCTCGAGGCCGAACTCGACGTTCTCCTGGATGGTGCGGTGCGGGAACAGCGCGAAATGCTGGAACACCATGCCGAAGGTCTTGCGGCGGAACGCGCGCAGCTCGACCGGCTTCAGCGTGGTGACGTCGACGCCATCCACGAGCACGCGGCCGCGGGTCGGCTCGATCAGGCGGTTGAGGCAGCGCAGCATGGTGGACTTGCCGCTGCCGGAGAGACCCATGACGACCAGGATCTCGCCCTCGGCCACGTCGAAGCTGACGTCGCGCAGACCCAGCACGCAGCCCGTGGCGCGGTTGATGGCCTCGCGCGGCTCGCCGCGGTCGAGACGGTCGAGCACGGCCTGGGTCACGTTGCCGAACAGCTTGGTGACGCCCTCGACCTTGATCCGCTGCCGACGCTCGCCGCTCATGCCTGCGTTTCCTCCCTGAGGTTCATCGATTCCTCGACGGTTCTGCCGGCGATCGGTCACGCTGCGCGGCACCCCGGCTCGTCCGCGATGCCGAGATGCGCCGACAGCCGGCGCACGTACCAAGTGGTGAAGGCGTCGACCAGACTCTCGGTGAAGGGGGAGTACGGGCCCGGCCGATAGGCCTTGGAGCGCACGCCCGCCTGGGTGTAGCCGACGAGCTCACCGTCCTGCGCGTTGGTCGCGATCCAGACCTCGGTGAGCCGCTCGAGGTCGTAGTCGACACCCTCCACCGCGTCCCGGTGCACGAGCCACCAGGTCCGTACCAGCGTGCGTTCGGGCGAGAGCGGGATGGCGGAGAAGTGGACCGTGTGGTCGCTCATGAAGTGATGCCAGCTATTGGGCTGCGTCCAGAAATGGAGCCCGCCCAGCTTGGGCTCGGTGAACGAGCCCAGAAGCTTCCGGCACGCGATCTTCGTGCTCATGGTCTGCGATTCGCCGGCCCCCGACAGCACGAGGCGCTCGGTGCGGAACCCGGTCGGCCGGGTCACGAGGTCCTCGATCGGGCCCACGGGCAGGCCGCAGGCCGCCCAGCGGGCACGGAAGCTCTCCTTGGCCGCTTCGTAGGCAGCGATCTCGGCTGCCTGCTCGGGGCTGATATCCGCAGGATCGAAGCCGAAGCTCGGCGGAAAGAAGGAGAGGCCGAGCTCGGGGTGGTTGCTGCAATGGTAGCACTCACGATTGTTCTCCATCGTGAGCTTCCAGTTGCCCTCCTCGATCAGGTCCATCCTGTGCGCGACCTTGCAGTGCCGCAGATCGTGGGGAGCGATAAAGGGCGCCATGGTCGCGGCCATGGCGTCGAAGTCGGCGGGCGGCTCGTCGGCGAGGCAGACGAACAGGAGCCCTTCGAGGTTCCGGAGATGGACCGGGACGAGCCCGTGGCAGGACCGATCGAAGCTCTCGCCCATGTGCTCGGCGTGGAGCAAAGCACCGGTCAGGTCGTAGGCCCAGTGATGATAGCGGCAGACGATGTTGCCGACCGAGCCACGCTCCTCGTGCAGGAGCCGGGCGCCGCGGTGCCGGCAGAGATTGTGGAAGGCGCGCACCTCGTTGTCGTCGTCGCGGACGATGACGATCGACTGGCGGCCGATCCCCACGGTGACATAGTCGCCGGGCTCCGGCACGTCCGGCTCGACGCCCACGAAGATCCAGTGCCGATCGAAGATCGCCTCGAGGTCGAGATCGAAGACCGCCTGACTCGTGTAGAAGGGTGCTTCCAGGCTGTAGCCGGGACGGCGGCGGCGCACGAGATCGCGAATGTCCGGCAGGCTGACGTCGAGCATCGGCACGCTCCCAAGGGGCAGGTGGCCGGTGCCGGTCGAAGGCGACCCGCACTCGGGAAGACCTTCACGAGCATTGGATGAAGAGGTCAGCCGACGAGATAAAGAGATGACGTTATCGCCTGCCTGTCTTCGCAATCATCGACATCAACCATCGATGTCGGGCGACAATCGACGTTGGGATGTCCATTGCCCGTGGAGCGCCGGATGCCATCCGTGAAGCAGATTGCACCGGATTGGGGGAAGGCCGATGACGACTGTTGCTTCGGATCGACGGCCCCGGCCGCTCGGGGGCAGACTATGCATTCGTGATCGGGGTATTTGCGTATAATGGACGTCTATATGCGTGAATCGGACATCATGCATCCGCGAATGACGGCAGCGGTAGGTGCAGCGCTTTGACCGTTTGGCCGAGGCCCCGCCATCGTCGACCCTCAGCGCCTCCTCTGGCTGCGCCGCCGAAGGAAGAACCCGTGACGGTCAGGAGAGGAGGACCGTGCCCGTCCTCTCCTGCGCTGCATCAGGTCGCGTAGCTCGGGTCCTCGTTGTCGAGAATCGCCTTCAGCTCGTTGAAATGGGCCTCGGCGAAGCCTTCGTACTCGTCCCATTCGCGCGCCATCGCAGCTGCCATGTTGTCGGAGACGGGATGGAGCTTCCGGCCGGTAGAGTAGGCGAGGACGAGGTGCTGACAGGCCTTCTCGAGATAGTAGAGCTCGTCGAAGGCGTGCGCGACCGAGCGGCCGGTGACGATGACGCCATGGTTCTTCAGGAACGCGATCGGCTTGTCGCCGAGCGCTTTCGCGATCCGCTCCCCCTCGTCCTGGGTCAGGGCGAAGCCGCCATAGGCGTCGTCGTAGGCGATGCGGCCGAAGAAGCGCATCGAGTTCTGGTCGATCGGCAGGAGCCGGCTGTCCTCGAGGCTGGTCAGCGTCGTGGCGTAAGGCATGTGCGTGTGCAGCACGCAGCGGATCTCGGGCCGCAGCCGGTGGAGGGCGCTGTGGATGCACCAGGCCGTGGGGTCGGGCGCGTCGGGGCGCTGCATGACCCTGGGGTCGTCCACGTCGAGGAGGAGGAGGTCGCTCGCCTTGATGCGGGCGAAGTGGCGCCAGCGCGGGTTGATGAGGATGCGTTTGCCTTCGGGGTCGAGGGCGAGGCTGAAATGGTTCGCCACCGCCTCGTGCCAGCCGAATCTGGCCGTCAGGCGGAACGCGGCCGCGAGATCGATGCGCGCCTGCCGTTCGATGGTGTCGATGTCAAGCCTCGTGACCGTGGCCGCCGCCATTCTCGCCTCCTCTTTCGTCGTGTCGTCGGCCCGTGCAGGATAGGGCGGCAGCGAGCAAGAAGCAAAAGAGGACGACGCATGCGGCAACAGCCGGATATCGTGATGATCATGGCGGACCAGCTCACGGCGCTGGCCTTGCGCGCCTATGGCCACCCCATCGTCCGCTCGCCGCACATCGACCGCCTTGCGGCCGAGGGCGTCGTCTTCGAGAACGCCTACTGCAATTTCCCTTTATGCGCGCCGTCGCGCGCGGCGCTCATGAGCGGCCGGCTCGCGACCCGGATCGGGGCTTTCGACAATGCGGCCGAGTTCGCGGCCTCGATACCGACCTTCGCCCACGGACTCCGGGCCCTGGGCTATCGCACCTGCCTCTCGGGCAAGATGCACTTCGTGGGCCCGGATCAGCTCCACGGCTTCGAGGAGCGGCTCACCACCGACATCTACCCCGCCGACTTCGGCTGGACGCCGCACTGGGACGCGCCCGAGGAGCGGATTGACTGGTGGTATCACAACATGATGTCGGTGAAGCAGGCCGGCATCGCCGAGGCCACGAACCAGCTCGATTTCGACGACGAGGTGGGCTTCCAGGCCGAGCGCTGGCTGTCGGAGCGGGCGCGCGAGGGTGAAGGGCGGCGCCCCTTCTTTTTATGCGTCTCGTTCACCCACCCGCACGATCCTTACGCCATCCGCGAGGAATATTGGAACCGCTACCGCGAGAGCGAGATCGATCTGCCGCGGGTGCCGCCGCTGCCTTGGGAGACCATGGACCCGCACAGCCGGCGGCTGACCCAGGTCTCGGACATGGGTGCCGTGACGATCACCGAGGAGGACGTGCGCCGCGCCCGGCACGCCTATTACGGCGAGATCTCTTATGTCGACGATCACGTCGGCCGGCTGATGGCGGCGTTGCGGCGCTTCGGGCTCGCAAGGGACACGATCGTCCTCTTCACGGCCGACCACGGCGAGATGCTGGGCGAGCGGGGCTTATGGTACAAGATGCACTTCTTCGAGTGGGCGCTCCGGGTGCCGCTGATCGTGACCGCACCCGGCCGCTTCGCGCCCTCCAGGGTGGCGAGTCCGGTCTCGCTCGTGGACGTGATGCCGACCCTGCTCGATCTCGGAGGCGGGACGCCCGATCCCGTGCTCGCGGGCGACGGGGCGAGCCTGGTACCCTGGCTCGAGGGCAGACCCGTGGCGGACCGGCCGGTGCTCGCCGAGTACACGGCGGAAGGGGCGCTCGCCCCCATCCTCATGGTACGCGACGGCAAGCTGAAGCTGATCTGGAGCGAGGCCGACCCGCCGCTCCTCTTCGACCTCGCGCGCGATCCGCACGAGCTCACGAATCTCGCCGTCGATCCGGCGCACGCGGACGAGCTGGCGCGGCTGACGGCACTCGTCCACCGTCACTGGGAGCCGAAGGCGCTTCACGAGCAGGTGCTGCAGAGCCAGCGCACCCGGCGCTTCGCCTGGTCGGCCGTGATGACGGGCCAGTACACGAGCTGGGATTACCAACCCCATACCGACGCGAGCCGACAATACATGCGCAACCATCTCGACCTCAACGAGGTCGAGGCCGGGCGACGCTTCCCGCCGCCGCGACCGTGACGGCGCTCGGCAACGCCGCCCTCTACTTCCATCCCGGCGCCTACCTCACCGAGCGGGAGGACCTGAAGGGGCGGCACGCGGCCGGGGAAGGTTTCTTACGCGGCTTCTTGAGCTTTGCCGCGATCGACCGCGTCCATGCCTATGCGGACACGCCCGAGCACGGGCGGCTGTTCGCGACGATCGCGGCCGACCCGGCGCTCCCGCACCACGATCTGCCGCGGACCGTGCTCGGGCCCGGTTCGTGGTCTCGGCTCGGGGAAGCGGGAGCCGTGCACGTGCCGAGCCCCGAGCTCGACCGGTTCGCGTGGCTGCGGCGCCGCGGCGACCAGCGGGCGTTCTCGATCACCGGTGTGACCCACACCACGGCCTCCCGCGAGGCGATGCGGCTGATCGGCTCGCTCCTGACCTGGCCCGTGCAGAGCTGGGACGCGCTGGTGTGCACCTCGACCTGCGTGCGCCGGACCGTCGAGGATCTCCTGGCCGGACACGAGGCATACCTGCGCGAGCGGGTGGGCGCCGCCGCCGGCATCGTACGGCCGCAGCTTCCGGTGATCCCGCTGGGCGTGGACATGGCGCGCCTGGCGCCGCCGCCCGAGGAGGCAGCCCGGCTGCGCCGCGAATGGGGCATCCGGCTCGGCATTGCAGATGCCGACCTGGTCGTCCTGTTCGTCGGCCGGCTCAGCTTCCATGCCAAAGCCCATCCGCTGCCGATGCTCGTGGGCCTCGAGGAGGCGGTCCGTGCGCTGCGGCCCGAGGGCACGGTGCATCTGGTCCAGGCCGGCTACTTCGCGAACGAGGGGATCGAGCGGCGCTTTCTGGAGGCCGAGACGGCGCTGGCACCCACCGTCCGGCACCACCACGTGGACGGACGGACGGTCGAGGCGCGGCGCGGGATCTGGCACGTCGCCGACATCTTCTGTTCGCTTTCGGACAATATCCAGGAGACCTTCGGGCTCACCCCCGCCGAAGCGATGGCGGCAGGCCTGCCGGTGATCGCCTCGGATTGGGACGGCTATCGCGACACGGTCGTGCACGGGCAGACCGGCTTTCTGATCCCCACCACGCTGGTGCCGGCCGAGGCGGGGACGGCGGTGGCCGAGCTCCATGCCGACGGACGGCTGAGCTACGATCGCTATCTGCTCGAGACCTGCATGCTGGCTGCGGTCGACCCGGTCGCGACCAGAGAGGTGTTCGAGGCGCTGCTCGGCAGCCCGGAACGTCGGGCGGCGATGGGAGCGGCCGGGCGGCGGCGTGCGGCCGAGCGCTACGACTGGCGGGTGGTGATCCGTCAGTACCAGGAGCTGTGGGGGGAGCTCGCGGCCCGACGCGAGCACGAGACCGAGACCGCGCCGCGTCGAACGAACCCCGACGGGCGGACCGCACCCGCCGATCCGTGGCACCCGAATCCGCTCGAGCTGTTCTCGTGCTATGCCAGCTACCAGCTCGGGCCGGCCAGCCGCCTGCGGCGTTCGCGCCTGCGGCGCGAAGCAGTGCGAGAGGCCGCCCGGCTCGGGATGGTGAACGTCGAGGGTGCGTTGACCAGGGGCTCGCCGCTCGCCAGCGAAATCCTGTCCCGGATAGCAGCGGTCGAGCACGGGCTCACGCTGGATGCGGTGCTCGCGAGCCTGCCGACGGAGCGGCGGGTGGCGGCGCTCCGCGCGATCGGCTGGCTGCTCAAGATCGGCGCGCTCGAAGCCCGGCCGGGCTGAGACGGCCACAGGGAAGGAACGGCGGCATGGATCTGCGCGAGCTCGACGGTCGGCGTGTGCTCGTGACCGGCGGGACGGGCTTCGTCGGGCGGCATCTCGTGCGTACCCTGGCCGAAGGCAGCGACGCCGCGATCCGGCTCCTCGTGCGCTCGGCCATGACCCCGGAAGATCTGCCGGCGGCGGTCCGGGGCAGGGCCGGGCTCGTGCGGAGCGATCTCGGCGAGCCCGAAGGCCTGGCCGCGGCCTGCACAGGGGCCGACATCGTGCTCCACGCCGCCGCCGTCATGCCCGGCCAGCCGGGCGCCAGGCTGTCGCTCGAGGATTATCGCCGGGTGAACGTCACAGGGACGCTGACCTTGGCCTTGCTGGCGGCGGAGGCCGGAGCGAGGCGGTTCGTGTTCGTCTCGAGCACGGCCGCCATGGGCGCCCCGCCGGTGCCCGAGGTGGACGAGACGACGCCGTGCCGGCCGACCAGCCCTTACGAGGTGACCAAGCGCGCAGCGGAGGAAGGGCTGCTCGAGCTGGGCCAGCGCACCGGCCTCGAGGTCGTGATCGTGCGACCCTGCCTGATCGCGGGCGAGGGGCAGCGCGGCGGCGTACTCCTGAAGCTGTTCCGCCTGTGCAGGAAGGGCATGTTCCCGGTGTTCGGCGGCCGGCTCGACGTGCAGAAGCCGCTCGTCGACGTCGAGGACGTCGCACAGGCGCTGCTGCTCGCTGCGATCCGCGGCAGGGCGGGCGAGATTTACCTCGTCACCTCCGGTGTGCGGCATACTTTACGCGAGATGCTGGAGATCGCCGGCAGCCTCGTCGGCAACCCGCGGCCCTGGCGCGACATCCCCCTGCCGCTGGCCCGCGCGGCGGCGTTCCTCACCACACCGGTCGCGAAGGCGGTCGGCATCGAGCCGCCGCTCTCGCCCGAACGGCTCGATCTCTTCATGGCCGACCGGGCGATCGATATCGGCAAGGCGCGGCGCGAGCTCGGCTACGCGCCGCACTACCGCGATCTGCGCTCGATGCTGGCGCGCACCTATGCCTGGTACGGGATGAGCGGTCAGCTCTGAGATCGGGTAGAATGGGCGCTCCAACCACCGGGCGGGCAGGAGGTGATGGTGGACGTCGCGGCATGGCTGCGCGGGCTCGGGCTCGGGATTTACGAGGAGGCCTTCCGTGCGCAGGCGATCGATGCCGACGTGCTGCCGCTGCTGACGGCCGAGGACCTGAAAGAGATCGGTGTCGGCCCCGTCGGCCACCGCCGCAAGCTGCTCGCCGCGATCGCCGCTCTGCGGGACGGGACGACGCCGGCTTCCGATGCCGCGGCCGAGGCCGAACGGCGGCAGGTCACGGTCCTGTTCTGCGACCTCGTGGGCTCCACCCCGCTCGCCGCAGCGCTTGATCCCGAGGATCTGCGCGAGGTGATGAGCGCCTACCACGCGGCCGCCGTCGAGGCGGTCACGCCGCTCGGTGGGCACATCGCCAAGTTCCTGGGTGACGGGATCCTGGCCTATTGGGGCTGGCCGCGAGCGCTGGAGGATGCCGGCGAGCGCGCAGTCCGCGCCGGACTGGCCCTGGTCGAGGCCGTGGGTCGGCTGTGCGCCGGCAGCGGTCCGCCGCTGCAGGCGCGGGTCGGGATCGCGACCGGGCTGGTCGTCGCCGGCGACCTGATCGGCAGAAGCGCTGCACGCGCGGAGATCGTGGGCGAGACGCCGAACCTGGCGGCGAGGCTCCAGGCACTGGCCCTGCCCGGTGCGGTGGTGGTGGCGGAATCCACCCGGCGGCTGATCGGCGAGGGCTTCGCTTGCGAAGATCTGGGGGAACGGCGGCTCAAGGGCTTCCCTGCTCCGGTCCGGGCCTGGCGGGTGATCGGGGCTGTGGCGGAGCCGGGCACGGCCGAGAGCGCGACACCGCTCGTCGGTCGCGAGCGGGAGATGATGTGGCTGCTCGAGCGCTGGAGGCAGGCGCGAGGAGGGACGGGGCAGGCGGTCCTGCTCGTGGGCGAGGCCGGGATCGGCAAATCCCGCATCGCCGACGCGCTACAGGAGCGGATCGAGGGCGAAGCCTGCCTCGTGCGGCGCTACGCCTGCTCGCCCTTGCGCGAGACCAGTACGCTCCATCCGGTGCTGCCGGAGCTCGAGCGGGAAGCCGGCTTCGCCCGTTCGGACCCGCCGGAGGCACGGCTGCGGAAGCTCGCGGCCGCGCTCGGTCTCGAAGGCGCCGATCTCTCCGCCGTCACGGAGCTCCTGGGCATCGCAGCCGGCGCGGAGCTGCCCGACGAGACCGGGGCGGCACGACGCAAGGCGCGGGCGCTCGAGCTCCTGGCGAGCCATCTCCTGCGCGGCTCGCATGTCCGCCCGCTGCTGCTCGTGTTCGAGGACGTCTACTGGGCCGACCCGACCTCGCAGGCGCTCCTCGCACGGCTGGTACAGCGGGCCGTATCCTCGTCGGTCCTCCTGCTCGTGACCTCGCGGTCCGGGCGCGTGCCCGGCTGGAACGATCTCCCGCACGTGTCGATCCTGCCCCTGGACCGACTCGGCCGCGAGGATGGCGCGGCGCTGGCCGCCGTAATCGCGGACGGCAGGGAGCTGCCGCCCCTGGTGCTCGAGCGGATTCTGGACCGTGCCGACGGCGTGCCGCTGTTCATCGAGGAGCTGACGCGGGCCGTGGTCGAGATCGGTCCGGTGGAGATGGACGGTGCCGCCGGCTCGATGCCGGCGCCCGCCATTCCGGAGACGCTGCAGGACAGCCTGATGGCCCGGCTCGACCGGCTGGGACCGGCGAAGCAGGTGGCGCCGATGGCGGCGGTCATCGGGCAGAGCTTCCCGCTCGAGCTCCTGCGTGCGGTTCTGCCCTGGTCCCCGCACCGGCTGCAGGAGGCCCTGGCCGCTCTCGTCGCCGCCGGCCTCGTGCGCCGGCTCCCGGAAGAGGACCAGCCGGTCTATGCCTTCCGGCACGCTCTGATCCGCGAGGTCGCCTACGAGACGCTGCTCCGCGAGCGTCGGCGCCAGCTCCATGCGCGCGTCGCCGAGGCGCTGCGGCAGCGCTTCCCCGGAACCCCACCCGAGCTCCTCGCCCAGCATCTGGCTCGCGCCGGGGCGGTCCGCGAGGCGGCCTGGCAGTGGCTCGAGGCCGGCGAGCTGGCCTTGCGCCAGGCCGCGACGTCCGAGGCGATGGCCCGGCTCGAAGCCGGGCTCGACCTCGCCGCCGCCCTGCCGCCGGACGACCCCGACCGACGGCGGCTCGAGGCGCGGCTGCAGCTCGCCATCGGACAGGTGCTGAGCCTCGCTCGCGGTCGGGCGGCGCCCGAGGTCGGCCGTGCCTTCGAGCGGGCCTACGAGCTGTCGTGGCAAGAGGACGAGGCGGCTCCCGTCCCGACCGCAGCACTGCTCGGGCTCTATGGCTTCCATTTCCTCCGCGCCGAGCTCAACGAGGCCCGGATCGCGGCCGACGAGCTCCTGCGGCGGGCGGAGTGGCAGGGCGATGCCGAGCTTCTGGTCGCGGCGCGCGCCATCGGCGGCTCGATCACCTTCTTTCTGGGCCGGCTCGCGGAAGCCGAAGCTTCGCTCGGCGCGGCGCTCGCGGACGAGGCGGCCATGCGGCGCTCCGCCTTCGATACGGCCTACGGCTTCCAGATAAGGCTCTCGAGCCTCGCCTATCGCTGCTCGGCCCTTCTCGTTCTGGGCCATCCGGATCAGGCGAGGGCGCGAAGCCGTGCGATGCTGTGCGAGACGGCGATCCCGGACCGCGAGCCCGGTGCCCTCGCTGTCGTACTCTTCTCCGACGGCATGATGAGCCAGCTCCTCCGCGATTCCGAGGCGGTCCGGGATCGGGCGGAAGCGCTCCTCGCGCTGGCCCGCGAGCACGATCTCTCCTTGTGGCGCGCGGGCGCTGCGATCCTGCACGGCCGGTCGCTCGCGGATCGGGGCGAGCTCGCGGCCGGCATCCGCTCGATGCGCCAGGGCATCGCGGCCTGGCGGGCGACCGGGGCGGAGCATCTCGTTCCCTATTTTCAGGCCCTTCTCGCCGAGGCTTGCGCCAGGGCCGGGCGCCCGGCGGAAGGGCTGCGGCTCCTGGAAGACGCGCTCGCCCGGACGGAGCGCACGGGCGAACGCTGGTGCGAGGCGGAGCTCTTGCGTCTCAGGGGCGAGCTGCTCCTGCTGCGCGCACCCCGCCATCGTGCGGCAGCCGAGGCGAGCCTGCATCGCGCCCGCGCCATCGCCGCGCGGCAGCACGCGCGCTGGTGGGAGCTGCGGGCAGCCGTGAGCCTCGCCCGCCTCGTCGCCGGTCACGATGGGGTGAAAGCGCGGCGCCTGCTCGCCCCCGTCTTCGATCGCTTCACCGAAGGCTTCGCCACACCCGACCTGCGCGAGGCGAAGGCGATTCTGGAGCAGCCAGACCCGGCCGCGGTGCAACCGCGCCGCCACTGACCGTCCGTGCGGCGGAACAAAACGGCCATGCACCCCGTTGTGAGCCCCGCTGCTGCAACGCAGCAGGATCTTGCCCGCCGTTGTTCAGGAGACGACCATGGTCGCCCACGACTTCTCCAGCCAAGCCCGTTCGTACAAGGGGGTCTTGCTCGGCGCCGCCGCGGCCCTGGGTGCCGCCGCGCTCTGGAATTATGCCGGAGCGCGCAAGGCGGAGCGCCGGCACCCGCCGCGCGGCCGCTTCGTCGAGATCGACGGCGTGCGGCTGCACTATCTCGAGCGCGGGCGCGGCCGGCCGGTGGTGCTGCTGCACGGCAATCTGACCATGGCCGAGGAGATGGCGGCGAGCGGACTCTTCGACCGCGCCGCCGAGCGCTACCGCGTCGTCGCCTTCGACCGGCCGGGCTACGGCTACAGCGACCGCACCCGCGACCGGGTCTGGACGCCGGCGGCGCAGGCCGACCTGCTGCACGAGGCCTTCCGCCGGCTGGGGCTGGAGCGACCGATCGTGGTCGGCCATTCCTTCGGCACGATCGTCGCCTTCGAGCTGGCCCTGCGTCATCCGGAGGCCGTGAGCGCCCTGGTCCTGCTCTCGGGCTACTACTTCCCCACTGTGCGCGCCGAGGTTCCGCTGCTGGCACCTCCGGCGATTCCGGTCGTGGGCGATGTCATGCGCTACACGGTCTCGCCGCTCCTCGGCCGGCTGGCGTGGCCCGGCATCTTGCGCCTCCTGTTCGGGCCGGCTCCGGCCACACCGGGCTTCGAGGCGCTGGAAGGCATGATGCTGCGCCCGTCGCAGATCCGGGCGAGCGCTTCGGAGAGCGCTGCTCTGGTGCCCGCAGTGGCAGGGCTCCAGCACCACTATCGCGAGCTGCGCGTGCCGGTCGTGATCGCTGCCGGCGCCGACGATCACTTCGTCGGCACGGAGGACCAGTCGGTGCGGCTGCACCGGCTCCTGCCGCAGAGCGAGCTGCGCGTCGTTCCCGGCGCCGGTCACATGGTCCACCATACGGCACCCGAGGCGGTGCTGGCCGCGATCGATCTCGCGGCGGAGCGGGTCGGGGCGGCTGCCCGGCTGCGCATGGCGGCCGAGTAGCGGAACAAGGTCCGTGGCGGGCGCGTGGACCTGATCCCTGTCCGAAAGCTCGGAGGATTTCCCGATGGCGAACGACACGGAGCATCAGCGCAACAAGGCTGCGAGCGGCAGCAAGCAGAGCACCCCCTCCGGGGGCGGCGATGCGGTCCAGAGCGCGCAGGAATGGGGCGGCGGCTCGAAAGGGTCGAAGGGCCCGGTGACACAGGACGACGAGAGCAACCCGAGCTCGCGCGCCAGGAGCTGAAGCCTGGAGGCGTCGGCCTCAACGGTCGGCGCTCTCCATGACCCGCTCGCCGCGCGCTTTCCTGGCTTCGCGCTCGGCCAGCGTGCGGTCGAGCCAGCCCAGCTCCATCTCGGGCACGGAGGAGAGGAGGAGGTCGGTATAGGGATGGTGCGGCGGGGTGAGGACCTCCTCCTTCCGGCCCTGCTGCACGATCTTCCCCTGGTACATGACGACGATGTCGTCGGCGATCGCCTTCACGGTCGCGAGGTCGTGGGTGATGAAGAGGTAGGAGAGGCCGGTCTCGGCCTGAAGCCGCAGAAGGAGGCGCAGGACGCCATCGGCGACCTGGGCGTCGAGCGCGCTCGTCACCTCGTCGCAGATCATCACCTCGGGCTCGGCGGCGAGCGCCCGGGCGATGCACACGCGCTGTTTCTGGCCGCCGGAGAGCTCGGCGGGGTAACGGCCGGCGAAGCCGGCGGGCAGCTCCACCTCCTCGAGCAGCCGCAGGACCCGGCGTCTGCGCTCGGCACCGCGATGGCCGAAATAGAAGGTGAGGGGTCGGCCGATGATCTCTTCGATGGTCTGGCGCGGGTTCAGGGCCACATCCGGCATCTGGTAGACGAGCTGGATGCGGCGGAGCTGGTCCTTGCTGCGCTGGGCCAAAGCCCCCGGCAGCCGCTCGCCCGCGAGCCAGATCTCGCCCTTGAGCGGTGGCAGGAGGCCGGTGACGACGCGGGCGAGGGTCGATTTGCCCGAGCCCGATTCGCCGACGATGGCGACCGTGCGCCCGTGGTCGAGGCGCAGCGTGACGTCGTGCAGAACCCGGAGCAGGCCGTAGGCGGCATCGATGCCGCGCACCTCGAGCGAGGGGATCTTCCCGGAGGGCGGCTTCATCACACCCCCGACCCGGTGCACGTTCACCAGAGCCTTGGTGTAGGCCGCGCGGGGCGCGTGCAGGATCTGGGCGGTCGGCCCCTCCTCGACCAGCTTGCCGTCCTTCAGGACCATGATCCGGTCCGCGATCTGGGCCACGAGCGCCAGATCGTGGGTGATGTAGAGGGCGGCCATGCCCTCGCAGCGGATCGCATCCTTGATCGCGGCCAGCACCTCGATCTGGGTGGTGACGTCCAAGGCCGTGGTCGGCTCGTCGAAGACGATGATGTCGGGCTTCGGCACCATCGCCATCACGGTCATGGCGCGCTGGAGCTGGCCGCCCGAGACCTGGTGCGGGTAGCGCTGGCCGAAGCGCTCGGGGGCGGGCAGGCGCAGCTTGGCATAGAGCCGGCGCGCTTCGGCTCTGGCCTCGGCGATGCTGTAGCCGCCGTGCTGGACGGCGGCCTCGACGATCTGGTCTTCCAGCCGGTGCGCCGGGTTGAAGGCGGCGGCGGCGGACTGGGCGACGTAGGCGACGTTGACGCCGCGGATGGTGCGAAGAAGGCCGGGCGGCGCGCCCAGGAGCTCCTTGCCGCCGAGGCGGATCGAGCCGTGCACGAGCCGGCAGCCGTGACGGGCGTAACCCAGGCTCGCGAGGCCCAGGGTCGACTTGCCGGCACCGGACTCGCCGATCAGGCCCAGGACCTCGCCGCGCTTCAGGCGCAGCGAGATGCCCTTGACGATCTCGAACGGCTCGCCGCTCTCGCCCTGGCCGGTGATGTGGAGATCGTCGATCTCGAGCAGGTTGGTGGTCATGAGGTCAGGCCCTTCGCCGCACGGTCGAGGAGCGCTCGAGCTGCCAATCGACGACGAGATTGACGCCGATCGTGAGGATGGCGATCGCGGCCGCCGGGATCAGGGGCACGATCAGGCCGAAGCTGATGGCGTTCGCGTTGTCCCGCACCATGCCGCCCCAGTCGGCGGCAGGCGGCTGGATGCCGAGGCCCAGGAACGAAAGCGAGCTCAGGAACAGGAAGGCGAAGCAGAAGCGCAGGCCGAACTCGGCGATCAGAGGCGGCAACGTGTTGGGCAGGACCTCGCGGAAGATGATCCAGGGCAGCCGCTCGCCCCGAAGCCGCGCCACCTCGACATAGTCCATGACCGCGACGTCCATGGCGACCGCCCGGCTGAGCCGGAAGACGCGGGTGGAATCGAGGACGGCGATGACGAGGATGAGGGTGAGCAGGGAGGGCGGCAGCACGGCCAGGACCACGAGGGCGAAGATCAGGGTCGGGATCGCCATGATCGTGTCGATCAGGCGCGAGAGCACGAGATCGACCCAGCCACCAACCACGGCCGCGACGTAGCCCAGCGTCATGCCGAGCGCGAAGGAGAGAAGGGTGGCGGCGAGCGCCACGCCGATCGTGTTGCGCGCGGCCCAGAGCATCCGGCTCAGGATATCGCGGCCCAGGCTGTCGGTGCCGAGCGGGAAGGTGGTGGAGAACGGCTCCCACACGTCGCCCACGATCTCGGCCTCGCCGTGCGGGGCGAGCCAGGGGCCGAAGATGGCGGCGAACGCGAAGACGAGCACGATGAGAAGGCCCGCCTTGGCGGAAAGCGGCATGCGCGCGAACGTCTTCACTTCGGGTGCCGCAGGCGGGGGTTGGCGAGGATGGAGAGGATGTCGGCCGTCATGTTCAGGAGGATGTAGGTGGCGGCGAAGATCATCCCGCAGGTCTGGACCACCGGCACGTCGCGCTTGGCGACGTGGTCCACCATGAGCTGGCCCATGCCGGGATAGACGAACACGACCTCGACCACGACCACGCCCACGACGAGATAGGCGAGGTTGAGGACGACCACGTTGATGATGGGCGAGAGCGCGTTCGGAAGCGCATGGCGCACGGTGATGCGCCAGCGGGAAAGGCCCTTGAGCTCGGCCATCTCGATGTAGGGGCTTGCCATGACGTTGACGATCGCGGCCCGGGTCATGCGCATCATGTGCGCGATGACGACGAGCGAGAGGGTTGCCACCGGCAGGGCCACCGCGCCCAGCTTCTCCGGGAGCGCCATGCCGGGATAGATACTGGCGAGCGAGGGGGCCACAAGGAGCTTCACGGCGAAGATGTAGATCAGAAGATAGCCGATGAAGAACTCGGGCATCGAGATCGCGGCCAGTGTCACGATCGAGATCGTCTTGTCGATCCAGGTCTCGCGGAAGCGCGCAGCAAGGATGCCGAGGCTCACGGCCACCGGCACGGCGACGAACGCTGCGACCCCGGCGAGGAACAGCGTGTTCGTGAGCCTTCCTGCGATCATTTCGGCGATCGGCTGCTTGTTGGCGAGCGACATGCCGAAGTCACCGCGCAAGAATCCGAACAGCCAGTCGAGGTAGCGGATATGGGCCGGGCGATCGAGGCCGAGCTCCGCCCGGATGTTGGCGACGGCCTCGGGCGTGGCCGACTGGCCCAGGATCGCCTGGGCCAGATCGCCGGGCAGGAGCTGGGTGCCGATGAAGATCAGCACCGAGACCACGAGGAGCGTGCCCAGGCCCAGCGCCAGGCGCTGGGCCACGAGCTTCAGGAGCGGATGAGCACGCACGGCTTCAGGTGAAGTAAAGCTGCTCGCCGCAACGCAGGCCCGCCAGCACCGGGGTCTGGACCAATCCCGCCACGTCCTTTCGGGCGCCGAACAGCATATTGTTGAACATCGGGATCACTTCACCGCCGTCCTCGTGCACCATCATCTGGAGGTCGTGGTACATCTGCTTGCGCTTGGCGGTGTCGAGCTCGCCGCGCGCCTGGAGCAGGAGCTGGTCGAATTTGGGTCGCTTCCAGAACGACTCGTTCCAGGCCGCATCCGACTTGTAGGCCACTGAGAGCATGAGATCGGCCGTCGGCCGGCCGCCCCAGTAGGAGGCGCAGAACGGCTTCACCATCCAGACGTTGGACCAGTAGCCGTCGGCGGGCTCGCGCACGAGGTCGAGCGTGATCCCGCACTTCGCGAGATGTTCCTTATAGAGCGTCGCCGCGTCCACGGCCCCCGTGAAGGCTGCATCCGACACGCTGAGCCGGATCGGCCCCGAGACGCCCGCCTTCTTGAAGTGGAACTTCGCCTTGTCCGGGTCGTAGGCGCGCTGCGGGATGTCGGCGGCGTGGAACGGGTCGAAGGACGGCACGGGGTGATCGTTGCCGACCTGGCCGTAGCCGCGCAGGATCTTCTTGACGACGTCTTCGCGATCGATGCCGTACTTCAGCGCCAGGCGCAGGTCGTTGTTCGTGAACGGGTCCGTGTCGCAGCGCATCGGGAAGCAGTAATGCCCGGCACTCGGCATGTTGTAGACCTGCATGCCGGGTGCGCGCTCGAGCAGGCCCACAGTCTTGGGATCGAGCCGGTTGATGAAATGGACCGAGCCGGTCTGGAGCGCGCTCGTGCGCGCGGTGAGATCGTTGAGCGCCAGGGTTTCGATCGAATCGGCCCAGGCGCGGCCCTCCTTCCAGTAGTTGGGGTTGCGCTTCGCGAGCGTGCGCACGCCGGGCTCGAAGGTCTCGACGATGTAGCCGCCCGTGCCCACGGGCTTCGTCCAGTCCGCTCCCTCGGGTACGATCAGGAGGTGATAGTCCGCGAGCACGTAAGGCAGGTCGGCATAGGAGCTGTCCAGCACGAACGTGACCTCGTTGGGCCCCGTCGCCTTCACGTCCTTGATGACGGTGAGATAGCCCGTGGCCCCCGACTTCGAGCCTTCGCCGCGGTGATGATTGATCGAGTAGACCACATCGGCGGCGGTGAGCTCCTTGCCGTTGTGGAAGGTGACACCCTTCCGGAGCTTGAACACCCACCGCGTTGCATCGGCGTTGGGCTCCCAGCTCTCCGCGAGCTCGGGCACCGGCCGGACCTTCTCGTCGAGCTCGACCAGGCAGTTGCCCCACTGGAAGCCCACGATCTGCATGTACCACGCCGTGTAGGTCGCGGGATCCAGGCTGTCCGTAGCGCCGGCGCTGTCGATGCCGAGCTTCAGATGCCCACCCTTCTTGGGCGTGGCCGCCCGCAAGCTTCCCGGCATGCTGCCGGCGAGGCCCGCCCCTAGGAGGAGCGCTCCGGCGCCCTGCACGAACCCACGCCGGTCGGCGGATGGACCACCTTGCTGCCTCATGTCCCTCACCCCCTGCTGATCGCGTTTTTGTTGCGTGGTCGCAGTCTGGCGGACCGCGCGGGAGGGATCAATCGTGCTGTGAGGCTTCGGCGCGCAGCCGGCGACGACCGGATCCCGCCCTGCTTCCGGGACGGCTGGCTCGCCGAGTGCCATGCCGACCGGCTCGAGATCAAGACTGGCGCGACCGGGTCCGGAAGCTCTAGACCTCACGGGCGAGCCCGGGGCAGGCGCTCCGGCTCGTCCGAACGAGGAGAAAGGGGGAGGACATGACAGCAGGTGCAGGCAAGGTGGCGCTGGTCACGGGTGCCGGCAGCGGCATCGGCCGGGCGGTGACGCTGGCGATGATGGCGGAAGGCTATGCGGTGACGCTGGTCGGCCGCCGCAAGGAGCAGCTCGAGGCCACGGCGAAGGCCGGCGAGGCCACAGGAGCGCGCACGCTCGTGGCCCCCGCCGACATCGCCGATCCGGCGCAGGTGCGGGCGGTGTTCGCGAAGGTCGAGGAGACGTTCGGTCGGCTCGACGTGCTGTTCAACAATGCCGGCATCAGCGCTATCTCCGCTCCCGTCGACGAGGTGCCGTTCGAGCAGTGGCAGGCCGTCGTGGACGTCAACCTCACCGGCGCCTTTCTGTGCGCCCAAGAAGCGTTCCGGCTGATGAAGCGCCAGAGCCCGCGCGGCGGGCGGATCATCAACAACGGCTCGATCTCGGCGCACGCGCCGCGGCCGAATTCCGCCCCCTACACCGCGACGAAGCACGCCATCACCGGCCTCACCAAGTCGATCTCGCTCGACGGCCGCAACTTCGACATCGCCTGCGGTCAGATCGACATCGGCAACGCCGCCACCGAGATGACCGCGCGCATGACCGAAGGCGTGCCGCAGGCCGACGGGCGGATCGCACCCGAGCCACGCATGGACGTCGAGCACGTGGCGAAGGCGGTCCTGTTCATGGCGAGCCTGCCGCTCGAATCGAACGTGCAGTTCATGACGGTGATGGCGACGAAGATGCCGTTCATCGGGCGGGGCTGAGAAGCGCAGGGGCGGCACGGAAGCGGAGCGGCTCCCGCCGCCCGATACCGCGCGAGGAGGCGTTCAGCCGCGCCCCAAGCCGTAGAACGCGCCGTTCGGGCGCAGGTCGATGGCGTTGGCGAGGCGATTGGACATGGCGAAGAAGGCCGCGATGGCGGCGATGTCCCAGACATCTTCCCGGCCGAAGCCGTGCGCCTCGAGCGCTCGGACGTCCTCCTCCTCGATCGTGTGGGAATGGAGCGCTACCTTCATCGCGAAATCCAGCATCGCCCGCTGGCGCGGCGTGATGTCGGCCTTGCGGTAGTTGATCGCGATCTGATCGGCGAGGAAAGGATTCTTGGCGCGGATGCGCAGGATCGCGCCGTGGGCCACGACGCAGTACTGGCACTGGTTGGCGCTGCTGGTCGCGACCACGATCATCTCGCGCTCGGCCTTGCTGAGGCCGCCCGGCTTCTCCATGAGCGCGTCGTGATAGGCGAAGAAGGCCCGGAACTCGTCCGGCCGGCGTGCCAGCGCCAGGAACACGTTCGGGACGAAACCCGATTTCTCCTGCACCGCCAGGATGCGCTCGCGGATGTCGCCGGGCAGCTCCGAAAGCGTCGGCACGGGAAAGCGGCTGATCCGGGATGGTTCCATGGGGGTCTCCGAGCGTTCCGGGGTGGAAGCCAGCTTAGCACCCGTATCCGCCGCTGAGGATGGCGCTCGCTGGTTCCGCCGGCCATCGCCGGATCGCTGCCGAGCCGGACGCGGCTTTCTTGCCCGAGCCGTCGGGCTCAGCCATCGGGTCGCCCCTTGAGGCTCAGAATGTAGGCGATCAGGTCCGCCTTGTCCTCGGCGCTCGGCTGCAGGTTCGGCATGTCGCGATGCGGCGTCTGGAAGAAGGCGCGCAGCGCCAGCTCCGTCACGGCGGGATCGTCGGCCACGGCCTGGAAGGTGGGCGCATCGACCGTGGACGGCTCGCGCACGCCGCGGTCGATCTCGTGGCAGGCGATGCACCAGCGCACGGCGATGGCCCGTCCCCGCTCCGGATCGCCCGGCAGGTCCTGTGCCGGGGTCGCTGTCGATCCCAGCATCGCGAGGCCGAGCGCAAGGCCGATGGTCCGGCTCATTCCTCGATCCTCCCCCGCTGCGCCGTTCCCGGCCCTCATCCTAGGCTGCGCATGGGCAGGTGGGAATGACCGAGAGAAGGCGTTCAGCGGACGAGTCGCCAGCCGTCGACGATGCCTTCGCGGCCCTTGAGCCGCAGGCTGGGCAGCGGCTCGAGGCGGGCGAGAAGGCTCGGCTCGAGATGGGATCGTGCAGCCTCGAGCGCGGCGTTCGAGACGATCAGCGCCGTCTCCGCCTGCCGGGTGAGCGCCTCGAGACGGCTCGCCACGTTGACCGTGTCGCCCACCACCGTGAACTGGAACTGGGTGGCGCCACCGATGTCGCCCATCAGTACCGGGCCGTGATGAATGCCGATGGCGGCCGTGAGCCGGACCTCGCCGGCGTCGGCCGCGACCGGCACGGCCAGGGCATCGAGGAGGGCGAAGGCGGCGAGGAGCGCGTCGGCTGCTGCCGTGGGTGCCGGGTCGGGCACGCCGAAACAGGCGAGCGCACCGTCGCCGATGAACTTGTCGACCATGCCGCGATGCGCGAACACCGCCTCCTCCACCTTGGTGTGGAACGCGCGCAGGAGATTCATGGCCGTGGCCGGGCTCATGGCTTCGGCCAGCCGGGTGAAACCCACGAGGTCCACGAACATGACGGCGGCCTCCTGCGTGCGGTCGAGTGCTGCCGGCGCATCGCTCGCCGCAAGGCGCTCCACCACCGGAGGCGCGAAGTAGCGGGCGAGATTCGCCCGTTGCCGTTCCAGGCGGCGCCGGCGTCGACGCTCCTCGGCCAGCCGGATCGCCTCCACACCCGCGCCGGAGGCGAGCGCTGCGGCACTCGGGGTCAGGGCCGCGAGCCACAGCTCGGCACTCACGAACGCGCCCTGGAGTATGACCCACCAGCTCAGGAGCACGAGGAGGATCGCCCCCAGCGAGACCAGGGGCGACCGACGGCCGGCGAGGAAGGCGGCAGCGAGCGAGAGGCCCGCGATGGCGGCCGTGTCGAGGCCGCGGACGGCCTCGGTCCGGAGCAGCGCCCGTCCGTGCAGGATGTCGTCGATGGCGACGGCGAGGAACTCCGCACCCGGCAGGCGCGCCGTGAAGGGCGTGGCGAAGCGGTCGCCGGCACCGGCGGCCGAGGCGCCGAGGACGACGATGCGATCCGCGAGCGCTTCTCGCGCCACCCGTCCTTCCAGGAGGTCGACGAGCGAATAGGTCGGGATCGTACCTTGCGGCCCCAGATGGTCGACGAGATGCCGCCAGCTCTCGTCGAGCGGCAGATGCCATTCGCCGATGCGTACGCCGTGCTCGGCATCGAGCGCCACCTGCTCGCGGCCGAGGCCGAGAAAGGTCCGCACCGCCTCGACCGGCAGCGAGGGGTAGAGCTCGCTGCCATAGGCCACGGCGGGGAGCTCCGCCCTGAGCGAGCCATCGCTGTCGAGCACCAGGCTGACATGGCCGCTCGATGCCGCGGCCACGGCGAGCACCGGTGCCGGCACGAGCAGTCCTGCCGGAGCCAGCGCCGCCGGCTCGTCGCCGCCGGGCCCGATCGTCGTGCGGACGCGATAGGCGGTCGCCTCCATCCAAGGCGGGACAGCGATCAGGTTGGCCTGTCGCGGATCGGTGACGAAGGCATAGGGCATGATCACCCGGCCGGCGGCGGCGATGGCGGCCGCGAGCTCGCGATCGGGGCCGCCGTCGGCGAGCAGCGCCTCGATCCGCCGGCGCACGTCCGCCACCTCCGGCGGCAGAGCCGCGAGCGCCGCCTCGAGCAGCGGCCGCAACGTCGTCGGAAGCGGTTCCTGCGGTTCCGCGAACAAGAGGTCGAGGACGATGACCCGCGCCCCTGCCTCGGCGAGGCGCCGGACGGCGGCGGCGATGGCCCGGCGCGGCGCCGGCCACGCGCCGAGACGCGCCACGCTGGCATCGTCGATCATCACGAGCACGGTCTCGCCGCCGGGAGGAAGCGGCCCGCGCAGCCGGAAACGCCAGTCGAGTGTCTGCAGCTCGAGCGAGCGCAGCACGTCGGTCTCGGCCAGCCGCACCTCGACGACGGTGAGGAGCGCTGCGACGGCCAGGGCCATCAGCAGCCGCTGCTGCCAGGACGGCGGCTCGCGTCGTCGTTCAGAACGAGGTGCGGGCGATGGCATCCTTCCGCCGTGCCTCACCCCAGCGTGCCGCGGGCTTCGGCGGCGCGTCCGGCGCTACGTCGGTGCCTTCGCCGGGGCGGAGCAGGACCACGCCGCCGGCGAGGCCGCGCACCTCGACCTCGCCCGTGATCGCGAGCACGCCGGTACCCCGCTCGTCGGCCTCGACCAGCCATTCGGTGGAGCGCACCGAGGCCAGTGCCGTTCGGGTATCCACCTCGATCCACCGGCTGGGCAGGGAGCGCTCGCCGAACAGGCGCAGGATGCCGTGCAGAAGGCCCAGCGCCACCTGCAGGCGGCCGGCCGAACGGTCGGCGAGGTAAGCGCGCAGGGCGACCTCGCTGCCGCCTCCGATCGCGATGGCGAGCCCGTCGCGGCAGGTGACGAGCAGACGGGTATCCGGTCCGGTGCGGACGATGTCGTCGACGAGGACCGGATCACCCATGGTCAAGGGCTGGATCCTGTCGTGCCGGATAGCCCAGGCATCGCCACGCTGGGCGGTGACCTCGCCGATCGACGCCCCAGCCGCGCCGACACGGATCGCCCCTGTCAGGAGGGCTATGCCGCAACCGATCGCCTGGCGCCGGATCAGCGAGATCATCCTCCTCCTGCCATGCGGGAATCCCGGCCCGGACCGTCTCACCGTCGCACAGCTCGGCCGGAGCGACAAGCCTCCGGCTTTTATTGCGCAACAGAACCGGATGAACGCAACGTCGGGCAGGAGGACGGCCGCTTGCCCATCCGACCAGGGCAGCGTCAGGGGTGAGCCGATGGCCTGCTGGCCTGTCGGTCCGGCGAGGACCGCCAGAATGCGGGCGACGAAGGAGCACCGAGCGACGCCGACGGCAGCCTGAACGCGCAAGCCTTCCTCCAGTCCACCGAAGCGAGGCAAACCCATTTCGTCGGGCCGACCAGGCGAAGGCTTGAGCGGTGCGCCTGCGGCGACCCCGAGCCCGTCGTCCGGACGGCCGACCCGGATCAGATCATCGAGAAGGGCTGGCGCGGCAATGCCAGCAGGCGTTAGAACAGATCCACTAGCCGTTCGGCAGCTTATCGGCCAGGAGCATCGCCACCTGGGTGCGGTTCGAGGCGTTCAGCTTCTGCATGATCCGCCGCACCTCGGCCTTGACGATGCTTTCCGGGATGACGAGCTCGTTGGCGATCGCCTTGTTGGATCGGCCGGTGCGGAGCAGATCCAGGATCGCGAGCTGGCGCGGGCTCAAGGTGGCCAGCACCGCCGGCTCCCCCTGATCAGCCCGCGCGGCTGCGGGGTCGGCTCCGGCCCGGACCACTGTCGCTTCGCTTTCCTGAGCGTGCATGAATGCCTCGGCCGGCGCGAAAGTGCCGCCGGCGGCAACGAGGCGCAGCGCTTTGATCATCACCGCCGGCTCGAGCCGGATCGGGATGTAGCCGCGAATGCCGTTCTCGATCGCCGTCACGATCTCTGCGGCGATCTCGCGCTCGGCGAGCAACGCTATCGGTGTGGTGGGCAGATGCGCCCGGATCGCGGCCACCGCCTCGGTGACGGCGGCATCCGTCACGTGGGCCCCGGCGATGTTGAGGAGGACGAGCATCGGGTCGGCGTCGCGCGTGATGCCGGCGGCGAGCGCAGGATCGGCGAGCGGCAGGACCCGCAGGTCGCGCGCATGGGCCTCGAGGGCGCAGGCGATGCCTTCGCACCGCAGCGGCAGGGGATCGATGAAGAGGATGACCTTTTTCGGCCGGCGTCGCTGGGGCTTGTGCCGCCCGGCGCTCGGTCGCTCGAGGTCGTCAGGCGCGGGCAAGGCGAGCCGGCCTCTTCAGACGGCCATCGACCCGACCGACGGCGGGCGAGCCGGTGGCATCGCGGTGCCGGGCCGCCCTTTCCCGGACGGCGACACCGTCTCGATCCTCGAGACATGGGTGCGAAGGGTCGTTTTCATCATCGTCTTCCGGAATGGTTTGGCAAAGAACCGGACACGGACGAGCCATCGAGGGAAAGCGCACGGCACCCATCACGGCCGCGTCCGGCGCAGGCGCTAGCTCGCTTTGCGGATCGGCGCCACGGCGACGCTGCTGTGCTCATCCGCCACCGTGTCCTGCTCCTCGCCGCTCTCGTGGACGAAGATGCCGAGCTGACGGGCCCGCAGCGCCGCCTCCGTACGATTGCTCGCCTTCAGCCGGCGCATGATGTGCCAGACGTGCACCTTCACGGTGCTTTCCTCGACGTGCAGCTCGCGGGCGATCTCCTTGTTGGCCTTGCCCTGGGCGAGGAGCTCGAGCACGGCGAGCTGTCGCGGCGGCCACTGCTCGCTGTCCCGGCGCGGCTCGGGCTTATGCCCGCTGACGGCCAGGCGGAGCCGCTCGCGGTACACGCGCAGCAGGGCGGAGGCCGGAAAGAACGTGCCGCCGGCGAGCACGATGCCGATCGCCTCGATCGCGACCTCGGGCTCGAAGCTGGTCGGGATGAAACCCCTGGCGCCGTGGCGGAAGGCGACGACGACCTCCTCGATGTCTTCGCGATCCGACATGACGACCAGGGCCGCATCGGGCAGCGCACGGTGCAGCTGCTCGATCTGCCCGCGGTTCTTGGCTGTGTCGATCGAGCAGCCACCGACGTTGAGGAGCACGCAGGCGAGATCGTGCAGGATCGCGGAGCCGCGGGTCAAGAGGTCGGTGGCGCTGTCGAAAGGGAATGCCGGCTCGCGGCCGCGCTGGCGCAGGAAGTCGAGCGTGCTGCTGCGGCGCAGCGACAGGTCGTCGATGACTGCCACGCCGATACGTGGCCCGCTCGACCGAGGGAATGGTGTCGTGACCTCGACGGCCCGGATGTGGAGATGCGGATTCTGTTCATAGGGTGGTAGAAATGTACTCCGAGGGTCATCTTCCATCCGCTTCAACATGCCAATCTTCTCCACAACTGATCGATGCAAGCACGTCGGGACAGGAGCAGACGCCCGTTCCCAAGAGTTTAATCAATCATGACCCGGCCACACAGGTTTTTTTATCAATCCTGGATCGCGCCAGTGAATGTCATCGGCGCGATTCATAAAAATACTTGGTTGCGAGAAAGTCAAGTTCAATGGGCGCCTTTCTCCTCTAAGAGGAACAACAACTTGAATTGATAAGAATTAGCGAGACTATTTTTAGCCGAGAAGTTGATTGGTCGTTCCGGTCGGCTTCTGGCGGTTGGTCGGGATTATTTTCATGTATCCGCCGACGGCGGCGATGCCGATCACGAACGCGGAAAAGGGTGGTGCCGCGAGGATGCGATGAGCCTGGGCTGGTGATCGCAGGGATGGACTTGCACGGAGCACGCTGCCCCGCAGGATCGGGTCCCAAGCCGTGGTGTAGTTTCAGCGGCGCGACCACCGCAATCTCCGGCTTGGCCGGATCTGGTCAGGCGGCCACGGCGGGCAGGCTGACGAGGGCATCATCGCTGAGCGGGGCGAAGCTTTGGACCAGCCGTTCGGCGCTCTTCTCCATCGGCCCGCGAAAGACGATCATGCCGTCGGTCTTCCTCGGTTCTCCGCTAGCACGAGGAAGGCTGCGCCTCGGCCAGGGCTCGGCCAAGTTACGCGTCGGCCCTCCTCGGTGCCAGCCGAAGAAGGGTTTTTCATGTCCACATCTCCCGCGTACGGCCGCCGGGCCGTGGACGGGCTCGCGACGGCCGAGGCGGTCGCAGACGGCCACCCCGACGAGATCTGCGACCAGATCAGCGACGCCGTCGTCGACACCTACGGCGGCTCCGCCCGGCACGGCGGCGGCGCGTTCTCGGGCGAGGACCCGACCAAGGTCGATCGCTCGGCCGCCTGCGGCGCGCGGCAGCTCGCGCAGCATCTCGTCGCCGCGGGCTGGGCCAGGGCGTGCGCGCGGCGGCGCTGCTGCGGCCTGCCTCGATCATCGAGCGGCTGGGGTTGCGCCGACCGATCTACCGCAAGACGGCCACCTTCGGTCCTTTCGGGCGCGCCGACGTGCCCTGGGAGAACGAGGCGCTGGTAGGCTGACCGACCCTCCGGGCACGAAAGGGAGACGCAACATGGACCTCAAGCGACGCGGGTTCCTGACCGGCATGGGCGGCCTGATCACGAGCGCGTTCGTCGGCCGCGCCAAGGCGCACATCCGCGCCCGACGCGGCCCGCTGCTGGTGGCACCGGCGAAGGCCGAGGAGACGCTGTTCGCCTATCCTCCTGCTCGCGACCTGCACTGCGGGCGGTACACGACGTCCTTGCGTGAGGGTATGATCTCTGCTCGGGTCGAGGTGCTCATGGGAAGGCCAGACAGCTTCCAGCGCAGCGGCGACGTGGTCGGCTACGAGTATACCAACCGGCTGATGTCCGGCTGGGGTTGGGACCGCGCCGACCACTACGCCATCTTCCAGGAGGACCGCCTCGTGCGGTGGGGGCGGGCAGGGTCCGCCCAAGCCAGGGATCAATACCGGCACCCTTCATCGTCGTCCCGCTGCAAGAGGCTAACTTGAATGCTGTCGCCGGTAGGGGCATCGGGCCTCGACTAGGAGCGCCCTTAGCTCGGCGGCTACTGCCTGACGCTGTTCGTGCTCGCGGCCGAGGGTTGAGCGATGCGACATTCGTCGGCATGGTAGCCAAATGATAGCTATGCCGCCCGAGCTTGGCGCAGTCGACCCGCTGAGTGCTGGTGCCCGCTGCCGGACTCGAACCGGCACGCCCTTGCGGGCTACGGATTTTAAGTCCGTTGCGTCTACCTGTTCCGCCAAGCGGGCAGCGGCGGCACTCTAGCCGTCATGGCCATCAAGGCAAGCGCGAGGCGTCAGAACAGCTGCAGGACCTCGATGCGACGCTCGCGGGCGAGGGTGAGGAGCTCTTCGGCTGCGGCCCGGATCGCGGTCTCGTCCGTGCCGCGAAAGACGAGGCTCGTGCCGAAGCGCCCCTGCTGCATGAAAGGGTAGCTGCCGATCTCGATCGAGGGATGGCGGCTCTGGATCTCGCCCAGCGGCTTCGCGATCTCGCCTTCGGGACAGAGCACCGTCACCGTGCGCGAGCGCACCGGCGCGCCGCCTTCGAGCCTGGGCTTGAGGCCCGCGAACATCGCCTGGAGAATCGAGGGCACGCCCGGCAGCACGTAGACGTTCTCGATCCGAAAGCCCGGGGCCACGCTCACGGGATTGTCGATGAGCTCGGCGCCTTCCGGCATGTCGGCCATCTTGAGCCGCGCCTCGTTCAGCTTCTCGGGCGGGTAGTAGGCGCGCAGGCGCCGCTCGGCCTCGGGATGGCGACGATGGGCCCGCTGGAACGCCGTCGCGATCGCGGCCGAGGTGATGTCATCGTGGGTGGGGCCGATGCCGCCGGTCGTGAACACGTGGTCGTAGCGCGCGCGACAGGCGTTGACCGCCTCGACGATGGCGTCCTCCTCGTCGGCCACCACCCGTGCCTCCCTGAGCCGCACCCCGATCTCGCCGAGCTCCTGCGCGAGGAAGGCGAGATTCGCATCCTGGGTGCGGCCCGAGAGGATCTCGTTGCCGATGATGATCACCGCCGCCGTGACCGTCCGCCCGCTCATGTCCGCTCCCGCTTCCTGCTCGCACGCACACCGGATCGATACGCCCTCGGCACGAACGGCGCCAGCAGGCTCAGCGGCTCGCCTCGGCACGGCTCAGAAAGCGGCTGTGGATCCAGCCCGTGAGCCCGCTCTGCTCGCGAACCTCGAGCCACCGGCCGAAGCGGCGGCTCGTGGCCTGCACCGCCGCGCCGGGCTCGACGATGGCCAGCACCTTGCCATCGTTGTCGGGTACTGCGCGCAGCTTGACGTGTTCGGTCACGGTGATGCTGCCATCTCCTGCCGGCAGCCCCGGCTCGGGCGAGCGTGGATCCGAGCCGGCGCCGCTTCCCGTTCGGCCCGGGGACGAGAGCGACTCCATTGCTGGCGGAGTCGGTGCGGCCGCCGTCAGCTCGGCCGGCAGAAGACCGGCAGGCTCGCGATCCGAGAGCATGATGGATCGCGAGCCCGCTGTGGCGGGCAGGGACTTGGCGCCGGGGCGGGTCGGATCGGCGGCTCGGCTCAATTGCTCCTTGATCGAGATCAGCGTGTCGCGCAGCGATGCGCGGAACGCCGCCTGCCCGGGTCCGGACGGTGGAAGATCGGCCGGCGACGGCTCGACGGCAGGCAGGTCCGGGGACGAAGCGAGAGCTGCCGACGGGACGGGCGTGCTCTCGGCCTGCTGCCGCTCGAGCGCAGCCGCTGCTCCCTCGAGCGGCACGGCCGATGCAGTGGCGGGCGAGGGCGGCAGGGGCAGGATCATCTCGGCGGCGCGGCGCTCGGGCAGCAGCGTCGAGAAGACCCCGATACCTGCCGCGAGCCCTGCCACGCCTGCGAGAATGCAGCCGAGCATCATGGTCCGCCGCCAGAGCTGCCGCTCCAGCTCCTCGGTTCGGCCCGCCAGCCATCGGACCTCGTCGCGCTGCCATTCCTGCAGCCAGCGTTCCTCGTCTCCGTCGCTCGGGACCGGCACCGCATCGGGCGCGTCGCGGGCGAATGGAAAGCCGCGCGATCGCTCCTCGTCCACCAGGAGAGGCACGTCCGTCACTCACATCAGCTTCGCATCGGCCGCAGGCGGCATCTGCTGGCGGAGCTGCTGCCGGACGAGGCACAGCTTCTGCCGGATCGGGTTCGGATCGTCGCAAACGGGCCCGGTCTTCGGGAGGGCGGAGATCAGAAAGTCCTCGGGGCCCGTGAGTCCGGCCTCGGCGCATGCCGAGCGCTGCCAGCTCACCGGATGGGCGTCGAGGTCGACCTCCTGCCATTTCGGGTGGCCGCGTCCGGCGCCACGCAGCCAGTCCAGGTTGCTCGCGATCATCCGGGCCACCTTGCCGACCGTGGCGCAGGCCATCCGGTGGTAGGACGTGGGCCGGGCGTAGTCGTAGGTCATGAGGACCGCCCGGACCGCCACGGTCGGCACCTCGGCTTTCTGCCAGGGATAGGTCCCGGCCGGGATCGTCGCGGGCTGGTAGAGGTGCCGCACCTCCGGGTCCGTGATCGGAACCAGATGGAAGCCATCCGCTTCCGTGACATCGCTCGCGAACAGCTTGGCCGGCCGTCCGGCGACGTAGAACATCGCATCGATCCGACCCTCGCGCATGGCGGTGAGCGCCTCGTCCGTGTCGATCCGGACCTCGTCCTCCGCATCCACGCCGGCCGATGCCAGCATGAGCGTCGCGGTGAGCAGGGTGCCGCTGTCGGGAGCGCCCACCGCGACCCGCTTGCCGGTGAGGTCCGCGAGCCGATCGATGCCGGGACGGGCGAGAAGATGCACCTCCTCGGTATAGAGCGGGAAGACCATCCGCATGGCGGCGGCGGTCCGCTTCAGGTCCTTGTCGTCGGCGAAGGTGGCGATGAAGTCGAGCACGTCCGACTGGACGATCGCGAACGGCGTGCTGGGGCGCTTCAGGACGGCCTCGACGTTCTCGAGCGAGCCTGCCGAGGGCTGGACGGCGAGCTTGAGGCCGAAATGCTCCGCTACCCGGGCGATGTCCTGACCGAAGCGGATATAGGTCCCGGTCGGCTTGCCGGTCATGATGGCCGCTTCGGCGGCCAGAACGGGTCCGGCGCCGAGGCTCAGCAGAAACGCGAGAGTCAGCACGAGCTGCCGCATGAGGTCGCCCTCCCACCCCTGGATTCTTCCGTTCTCGTGGCCCGTTTCGTATGCCTCCGTCCGGCCGTCGGGCCGACCGGAACGGTGACCGTGGAGTTTACAACTTATCGGACCGCACGGAAGGGCCAATTTCCCTAGGACGCGAACGATCGTTGGGGGAGCAGTCCTACATCGGGTCCGTCCGGGCAGGGGGTGTACCGGCCTCATCACAGCGGATCGGCTCGCGAGGCCCGGCAAAGGGTCGATGGCTCGATGGATGGGGGTAGGAAGGCCAGGAGAAAGGCATGGCGGGCAACGAGGACTATTTCTGGTGCTCACCGTGCACAACGCCTCCTGCGCATGGCCGTCGATCTGGCCGTCGCGAACGTCCGGGATCATGGCGGGCGGCCATTCGGGGCGGTCGTCGTGAGGGACGGGCGGATCATCGCCATCGGTGTGAACGGAACGAGACCCACGCGACGCAGGACCCGGCTCGATGGCTGCGTGATCCATGCCAGCGGCTGCCCTGCCCGATGTGCCTCGCCGCCAATGTACCTCGCCGGGGTGAGCGAGGCGTGGTTCGTCTGTGCCAGCGAGGATGCCGAGCGCTTCGGCCCGCCGGCGGCGGCAGTCTGTGCCGGGCTCGCCAAGCCGCTCGCGGAGTAGGCGATGCGCATCCGCTACCTGCCGGTGGATCGGCCACGGCCGATCCGTACGAGGCGTGGCGGGAGCGCAAGGGCTCTCGGACCCGTCGGAGTCCCTGCGCCGAGACGGTCGGTGTCGGCGGGGGCCTGGCCGGGCCGAAATGCCGGGCGGTCCTTGTCCCGGCACCTCGGTCCGGGCTCGGTCCTCAGCGGTGATGACGACCGTCGTCCTTCCCGCCGCGGCCTTTGCCGCCTTTTCTGCCCTTGCCGCCGCGATCATCGTGCTTGGCATCGTCGGCGCCCTGGCGGGCGAGAACGATGATGCCGTCGGCGGTCCGGACGGCCTTGCCGATCTGCGCCACGATGGTGGCGTGGGCCGGGGGCACGGACAGGAAGGTGGCCGTGGCGAGAACGACGCCCATGGCGATGAGCGCTGCCTCGAGATTGATGGTTGACATGATCCTCGTCCTCCCGTGACGTGCGATGTGGTACAACGATGTGGCCGCGAGCTTGCAGGGACCGTGCCACGGGCGGGGAACGGCGACGATGCCGGAGATCGGGCGGGCCGGACCTGGCTCCGGAGGAGGGTGCGATATGGCCTGGGGCATCTCACCCTCGTCGCCGCGTGATTTCACCCGGTCGACGACCGCCCTGGGAGGAGGCTGCAGTAGCTGCTGGCCGTGGGACCGGCGAGCGTGCGTGATGGTCCCGGTCTCGACGGTTCTCGTTCGGATGCGGTCGGCTCGTGCCGGTCGGGGGAGCGTGCGTGAGGTCTCGCTGGCTGGCGGCGGTGGCCGCCTTCGCATGGATCGTGCTCGTCGCGGTGCCGGTGCCGGCCGCCGATGCGGCGCCCACCGCCCGGCGTCAGGTCGGTGCCACGGACGGCCTGTGGTACTGGCAGCTGCCGGACACGCCGAACGGGCTCGTGCCGGTTCAGGCCTGGTCGGGAGCGGGGAGCGCGCCGGATGGCGCCATCTATGTCGCCGGCATGGACCACGTGACCAACGCGGCCCTCTACCGGCTGGGTCCGGAGGGCGGCTCGGCCGGGGCGCCCGGGCTCACGCTCGCCTATGTCGGCGACGCCCGGGCGGCCTCGCAGGCGGTCGGCAATCTGCGACCGGGCGAGGGGATCGAGAAGTTCCACACCCACCCGACCTGGCTGGATGGCCGGGTCTACCTGCCGAACCTCAACCACTCGACGCTCGATGCGGGCTATCTCGAGAAGCGCGGCTTTCACTGGTATGCCTACGACGAGAGCGACCGGCGGCTGCTCGATCTGAGCGCGGATCGGCCGGGCGGCGCGGCCGTGGCTCATGGCGGGCTCGTCAGCATCGCGGTCGACCGGGGGCGCGGCGTCATCTACGGCGCCATGGTACCGACCGGCGACATCTACGCCTACGACGTCCGCCGCAACACGACGCGGCGGCTCGGACGGCCGGACTACCGACGGCCTTACGTCTATGCCGGGCGGGCAATGTGGACCGATGCGCGGGGCCGGCTCTACTTCACGGCCGGCGCTGCCCAACCCTGGAACGGCGCTCCCTACGATCCGGCGATCTTCGACCACGTCCACGCCTATGATCCGGCAGCGGGTCGGTTCGTCGAGCTCACGGATTGGCGGCTGCACGAGCAGCGCGCCATCGACACGGCGCAGTGCTTCCCGGTCGCGGGCGAATGCTACCTCGCCGACGGGGTGGGCCGGATCTACCGCTTCCTCGAGCGCGATCCCGAGACCGGCCGGCCCGGCTGGCAGGAGCTCGGCAAGATCTGGGACCGGCCGGCCGACAAGGTCGAGGCCACCTGGGTGCTCCAGGTCAACCGCGCCCGCACCAAGGCCTATCTCATGAACAAGTCGGGGGCTGTGGTCGAGTTCGACCTCGGCCAGGGGCGGGTGACGCGCCGGGCGAACCTGTTCCGGCTGGAGCCGCGCTTCGCCAATATGTGGCTCTACGGCTACGATGCCTGGGACGCGCACGGGCGGTTCTATTTCGCGGCTTTCGGCAAGCCCGCGGCACCGACCCGGGTGAGCCTGGTCGCGATCGACCCGGAGCGCTTCTTCCGCGCGGCGGCTCGACGCTAGCGCGGCCTCCTGCACGGCTGCCGACCCGACCCGGCGTGTTCGCCGGGAAGTCTGGCGCGGACGAAGCTTCGATCCCATATGGGCGGTTGTTCGGATACGGGCCGGTGATGGTGGCCGATCGGTTGCAGCTGCGCGTAGGATGTCGGCCGTATCCGCCCGTCGCACCCGAAACGGTGCGCTGTCTGCTGGATCGGGTGGCCGGCGCGACCTGTCGTCGCGCGAGCTTACCCGGGAGGTCGCCTGAAGGCGCGCGTGGTTGCGCCCGTCGTCACCGGCCGGATTGGGGAAACGAGAAGGGCACATGCGCGCGGCAGCACGTGAAGGCGGTTGTCTCGCCTTCTGGGCGTCGCTACCATGCCCGCTCAGAGTTGTGTGGGAACCGAGCGTCGATGTCGAAATCCAACGGCGATTCCAAGAACACCCTGTACTGCTCTTTCTGCGGGAAGAGCCAGCACGAGGTCAGGAAGCTGATCGCCGGGCCGACCGTGTTCATCTGCGACGAGTGCGTCGAGCTCTGCATGGATATCATCCGTGAGGAGAACAAGAGCGCCGTCGCCAAGAGCCGCGCCGGTGTCCCGACTCCTGCGGAGATCAAGTCGGTCCTGGACGATTACGTGATCGGCCAGGACCATGCCAAGCGCGTGCTCTCGGTCGCCGTCCACAATCACTACAAGCGGCTCGCTCACGGCGGGAAGGGCGGCGATGTCGAGCTTGCGAAGTCGAACATCCTGCTGATCGGGCCCACGGGCTGCGGCAAGACGCTCCTCGCCCAGACCCTCGCCCGCACCCTCGACGTGCCGTTCACCATGGCGGACGCCACGACGCTCACCGAGGCCGGCTATGTCGGCGAGGACGTCGAGAACATCATCCTGAAGCTGCTCCAGGCTGCCGACTACAACGTCGAGCGGGCGCAGCGCGGCATCGTCTACATCGACGAGGTCGACAAGATCAGCAGGAAGTCCGAGAACCCGTCGATCACGCGCGACGTCTCGGGCGAGGGTGTGCAGCAGGCGCTCTTGAAGATCATCGAGGGCACGGTGGCCTCCGTGCCGCCGCAGGGCGGCAGGAAGCATCCGCAGCAGGAGTTCCTGCAGGTCGACACGACCAACATCCTCTTCATCTGCGGCGGCGCCTTCGCCGGGCTCGAGAAGATCATCGCCCAGCGCGGTCGCCAGCGCTCGATGGGCTTCGGCGCGGAAGTGGCCGGCCCCGACGATCGCAAGACCGGCGAGCTCCTGAAGGAGGTTGAGCCCGACGATCTCCTGAAGTTCGGACTCATTCCCGAGTTCATCGGCCGTCTGCCGGTGATCGCGACCCTGCACGACCTCGACGTGAACGCCCTGGTCAAGATTCTGAAGGAGCCCAAGAACGCCCTGGTCAAGCAGTATCAGAAGCTGTTCGACATGGAGGGCGTCAAGCTCGCCTTCACCGAGGACGCGCTCAGAGGGATCGCCGAGAAGGCGATCAAGCGCAAGACCGGAGCGCGGGGCCTGCGCTCGATCATGGAGAGCATCCTGCTCGACACCATGTTCGAGCTGCCGTCGCTCAACGGGGTCACCGAGTGCGTGATCAACAAGGAGGTGGCGGAAGGCCGGGCGGCGCCGCTCAAGATCTATGCCGACCGCAAGGGGGACGCGGCTTCCTGAGCCGGCCGGAGGCCTCACGGGAAAGGGAGAGATGGTGGCCGTGAAGAGCCGGGCTGTCGCGCTTGAAACCCGGCAGCGTACAGGCCACCTGATGGGGCAAGTATCCGTGGTCCGTGGGGATGTCCCGCACAGCCCCACGGCGTAGCGAGGTTAAATGAGCGATTTCCCGCAGAGCACCGTCTTTCCCGTCCTGCCGCTCCGGGACATCGTCGTCTTTCCGCACATGATCGTGCCCCTCTTCGTCGGGCGTGAAAAATCGATCCACGCTCTCGAGGAGGTGATGAAGGACGACAAGCAGATCCTGCTCGTGGCGCAGAAGAACGCGAGCCAGGACGATCCCGGCCGTGACGACATCTACCGGGTGGGCACGGTCTCGAGCGTTCTCCAGCTCCTGAAGCTGCCCGACGGCACCGTCAAGGTGCTGGTCGAGGGCAACGCGCGTGCCCGCATCAAGGGCTTCGTCGACAACCCGCGCTTCTTTCAGGTCCAGGCCGAGATCCTGCCCGAGACCGAGGGCGAGGCGCGCGAGACCGAGGCCCTGGTCCGCGCCGTGGTGGGCCAGTTCGAGCAGTACGTGAAGCTCAACAAGAAAGTTCCGCCCGAAGTCCTGGTCTCGCTCTCGCAGATCGACGACCCGGCGAAGCTGGCCGATACGGTCGCGGCCCATCTCTCCTTGAAGATCGCCGACAAGCAGGAGCTGCTCGAGACCGGCAGCCTGGCCGAGCGCCTCGAGAAGCTCTACGGCTTCATGGAGGGCGAGATCTCGGTCCTTCAGGTCGAGAAGCGCATCAGGAGCCGCGTGAAGCGTCAGATGGAGAAGACGCAACGCGAATACTACCTGAACGAGCAGATGAAGGCCATCCAGAAGGAGCTCGGCGAGCTCGAGGATGGCAAGGACGAGGCGTCCGAACTCGAAGCGCGGATCAAGAAGACCAAGCTCTCGAAGGAGGCGCGCGAGAAAGCCAAGGCCGAGCTCAAGAAGCTCCGAACCATGAGCCCGATGTCGGCCGAGGCCACGGTCGTGCGCAACTATCTCGACTGGCTCTTGAGCCTGCCGTGGAAGAAGCGGACGAAGGTCAGCAAGGACATCAAGCTCGCCCAGGCGATCCTCGATGCCGACCATTACGGCCTCGAGAAGGTCAAGGAGCGGATCATCGAGTATCTCGCCGTGCAGCAGCGCGTCGAGAAGATGAAGGGGCCGATCCTGTGCCTCGTCGGCCCTCCGGGTGTGGGCAAGACCTCGCTCGGCAAGTCGCTTGCGAAGGCCACGGGTAGGAACTTCATCCGCTTCTCGCTCGGCGGCGTGCGTGACGAGGCCGAGATCCGCGGCCACCGGCGGACCTATATCGGCTCGATGCCGGGCAAGATCATCCAGTCCATGAAGAAGGCGAAGTCGTCGAACCCGCTCTTCATGCTGGACGAGATCGACAAGATGGGCCAGGACTTTCGGGGCGATCCGTCCTCGGCTCTGCTCGAGGTCCTCGATCCCGAGCAGAACCAGAACTTCAACGACCACTATCTCGAGGTCGATTACGACCTCAGCGACGTGATGTTCGTCTGCACGGCCAACACGCTGCGCATGCCGCAGCCTCTGCTCGACCGTATGGAGATCATCCGGCTCGCGGGCTACACGGAGGACGAGAAGGTCGAGATCGCCAAGCGGCACCTGATCCCGAAGCAGAGGAAGGAGCACGGGCTGAAAGAGGCCGAGTGGACGATCGAGGACACGGCGCTGATCGACCTGATCCGTTACTACACGCGCGAGGCCGGTGTGCGCTCGCTCGAGCGCGAGATCGCGAACCTCGCGCGGAAGGCGGTGAAGGAGATCGTCTCCGGCGAGAAGAAGACGGTCACGATCACGCGCGAGAACCTCGACCAGTATGCCGGCGTGCGCAAGTACCGCTTCGGCGAGGCCGAGCTCGAGGACCAGGTCGGTGTGGTCACCGGCCTTGCCTGGACCGAGGTCGGTGGCGAGCTACTCTCGATCGAGGCTGTCACCGTGCCCGGCAAGGGCAAGATGACGATCACCGGCAAGCTCGGCGACGTGATGCAGGAGTCGGTCCAGGCCGCGAGGTCCTATGTGCGCAGCCGGGCGCTGATGCTGGGCATCAAGCCCGAGACCTTCGACAAGCTGGACATCCACATCCACGTGCCGGAAGGCGCCACGCCCAAGGACGGGCCGTCGGCGGGCATCGCCATGGCGACCTCGATCGTCTCGGTGCTGACCAAGATCCCGGTCAAGGCCTCGGTGGCCATGACGGGCGAGGTCACGCTGCGCGGCCGGGTGCTGCCGATCGGCGGGCTCAAGGAGAAGCTGCTCGCGGCTCTGCGGGGCGGTCTCAAGACCGTGATCATTCCCAAGGAGAACGAGAAGGATCTCGCCGACATCCCGGAGAACGTGAAGCAGGGTCTCGAGATCATCCCGGTTACCAACGTGGACGAGGTCCTGAAGATCGCCCTCGACCGGATGCCGGAGCCGCTGTCCGAGGTGGACGAGGACCAGGCCGCTGCCGTGGTCACCCAGCCGCCCGCGACCGCACCCGCGCCCGCGCCGCTGAACTGACGTTCGGCAAAGGATAGTCGCGACGAGGCCCGCCGGAGCGCTCCGGCGGGCCTTTTCGTTGGCGATGGTCCAGTCGCGTGTTCGGCATGTCGCCGACGGGCACGCGGTCCGGGAGGGCCTGTCCGCAAAGCCGGATACCTCCAGAACCCCCTGGTCCTGATGCCGTTCGGCTGCTTCACTGACGCGGACTGGCGTGGGGGATGGCGATGGTGCGGCAGCCTGGGTTCTTCGATGTGGCGGCGCGGCTGCGGGCATTGTCGGCCAAGGGCGATGACCTCGAGCGGATCGCCGCGCTGGTCGATTTTTCCATGTTCCGCGCCGGGTTGGAGAAGGCCGTGCCGCGCGCCGACGGCACGAAGGGCGGCCGGCCCGCCTTCGATCGCGTGCTGATGGTCAAGATCCTGCTGCTGCAGGCGATGCACGGGCTGTCGGACGAGCGCTGCGAGTACCTCATCAAGGACCGCCTGTCGCTCATGCGCGTCCTCGGCCGCGGGCGGGCCGACCCGGTGCCGGATGCCAACACCATCTGGACCTTTCGCGAGGCGCTGGAGCGCGCCGGCGCGGTGGAGCGGCTGTCGGCGCTCTTCGATGCCGCGCTGCGCGCCGCCGGCTACCTGGCGATGGGCGGGCGGATCGTGGACGCGACCCTCGTCGCCGCACCGAAGCAGCGCAACACCGCGGCCGAGCGGGCGGTGATCAAGGCCGGGCAGATCCCCAAGGGCTGGGCGGACAAGCCCGCGAAGCTGCGCCAGAAGGACCGCGACGCGCGCTGGACGGTGAAGTTCTCCAAGGCCAGGCCGCGCGAGGATGGCGCACCGCAGGTCGATCGCGCGGTGCCGGCCTTCGGCTACAAGAACCCCATCTCCATCGATCGCCGGCACGGGCTGATCCGCGGCTGGACCGCGAGCCATGCCGCCGCCCATGACGGGGCGCGGCTGGCGGCGGTGGTCGATGCCGACAACACCGCCGCCGATGTCTGGGCCGACACCGCCTATCGCTCGGCGAAGAACGAGGCGTGGCTGGCCGAGCGCGGCCTGGTCTCGCGCATCCACCGCAAGAAGCCGCCGGGGCGGCCGATGGCGGCACGGACGCACCGGGCCAATGCGCGCAAGTCGGCCGTGCGCTCGGCCGTCGAACACGTCTTTGCCCGACAGAAGGGGCCGATGGCGCTGGTCGGGCGCACCATCGGCATCGCCAGGGCGCGGGTGAAGATCGGCCTCGCCAACCTCGCCTACAACATGGCGCGGTTCGTCCGGCTGAGCGGCAAGGCCGCGCCCGCCTAGGGGACTCCTCGAAAAACCACTGGCGTCGGCGCGGTTTGGGGTGATTCGCTGCCGTCCGCGGCGAAGGGGGGTGGCGAT
>NZ_JBBLZC010000069.1:0-1166 GCF_037908215.1 Benzoatithermus flavus
GGTCCGCGCGGAGGGTCGCTACCGGGTGTTTGCGGACCTGGCGCGGCAGGCGGGGGCGTTTCCCACGGCGCTCTGGCACCGGCCCGAGGGCACGGTCGAGGTGACGGTCTGGTGCTCCAACGACTATCTCGGCCTGGGCCAGCATCCCGCGGTGCTGGCGGCTGCCTGCCAGGCGGTGCGCGGCTACGGCGCCGGGGCGGGCGGTACCCGCAACATCTCCGGCACCACGCATCTGCACGTCCTGCTCGAGCAGGAGCTGGCGGCGCTGCACGGCAAGCAGGCGGCGCTGCTGTTCACCTCCGGCTACGTCGCCAACGAGGCGGCGATCAGCACCATCGCCCGGCTGCTGCCCGGCTGCCTGATCCTGTCCGACGCGCGCAACCACGCCTCGATGATCCAGGGCGTGCGCCACTCGGGCTGCGAGAAGCAGGTGTTCCGCCACAACGACCTCCTGCATCTCGAGAGCCTGCTCGAGGCGCAGCCCAAGGAGCGCGCCAAGCTGATCGTGTTCGAGAGCGTCTACTCCATGGACGGCGACTTCGGCCCGATCGGGGAGATCTGTGCTCTGGCGAAAGAACATGGTGCCCTGACCTACCTCGACGAGGTGCACGCGGTCGGGATGTACGGCGAGCACGGGGCCGGGGTGGCCGAGCGCGACGGGGTGATGGCGGCGGTGGACGTGATCCAGGGTACCTTGGCCAAGGCGATGGGGGGCATGGGCGGCTACATCGCCGGCTCCGCGGCGCTGGTGGACGCGGTCCGGAGCCACGCGCCGGGGTTCATCTTCACCACCGCGCTGCCGCCGTCGGTGGCGGGGGCGGCGCTGGCGGCGGTGCGGCTCCTGCGCGGCGAGGCGGGGCGCGCGCTGCGGGCGCGGCACCAGGAGCGGGCCGCGGCCCTGAAGGCGCGGCTGCTGGCGGCGGGGCTGCCGGTGCTGGCGAGCCCGTCGCACATCGTGCCGGTGTTGGTGGGCGACCCGGTGCGGTGCAAGGCGGCCTCGGATCTGCTGTTGGAGCGGCACCGGATCTACATCCAGCCGATCAACTACCCGACGGTGGCGCGGGGGACCGAGCGGCTGCGGATCACGCCCTCGCCCCTGCACGACGACGCGCTCATGGAGCGCCTGGTCGAGGCGCTGCAGGACGTCTGGAGCGAGCTCGGGATCC
>NZ_JBBLZC010000070.1:0-1127 GCF_037908215.1 Benzoatithermus flavus
GCGGCAGCTCGAGCAGCGGCACGTGGCGATGCATGTAGGGATCGAGAGCGATCTTCACGTGGGTCCTCCCTGATGGCGTCGGGGCCTCGGCGCGGCCCGGTCAGGTCGCGAGCGTGAACGCGTGGCGGAACCGTTCGAGCGCCAGCTCGCTGTCGCGCGACGCCCAGGCCTCGAGGCCGATCGTGCCGCGATAGCCGAGTGCGGCGAGTGCTCGCGCCACGGCCGGGTAGTTGATCTCGCCGGTGCCGGGCTCGTACCGGCCGGGCACGTCGGCGACCTGGATCTCGCCGATGAACGGCGCGGCGCGACGAACGAGCTCGATCAGGTTCCCCTCGCCGATCTGCGCATGGTAGAGGTCGAGGTTGAGCCGCAAGTGCGGGTGATCGACGGCCTCGACCAGGGCCAGCGTGTCGGCGGCGCGGGCGAACGGCACACCGGGGTGGTCGACCGCGGTGTTGAGGTTTTCGAGCACGAAGATCACACCCGCCCGCTCGCCGAGCGCGGCGACGCGCGCCAGCGTGTCCCGGGCCTTCAGCCACATGGCACCGGTGACCGCGTGGACCGGCTTCACCGGCAGCCCGCCTGCGCCGAGCCCGGTGCCGTGCAGGTTGAGCCGGGGGCAGCCGAGCCGCTTGGCGACGGCGACGGACTGCTCGGCCGTGCGGAGCAGCGCGCCCGTGCCATCCTCGGTGAGGAGATCGCCCTCGATATAGCCGGTCATCGAGGAGAACACGGCACCGGTGCGCGCGAGCGCTTCGATGTCGTGTCTGGTCCAGTCCCAGATCTCGACGTGAAAGCCGAGTGCCGCGATCCTCCTGACCCGCTCGACGGCGGGCAAGTCGAGGAACAGCATCTCGGCACAGGCGGCAAGCGTGAACAATTCGGGCTCCTCGGATCGGCTGTGGGGCAACGGTTCGTTCATGGTACCAGGTACCCCGAACGGGGAAGGGCAGGAGACGCCTTCCTCTCCCGCCCTGTCGGAAGTCTGCTTCGGTCGGCCGGTCAGCGGTAGAAAGCCGGGCGTTCGCGCGGCGCCACCTCGATCCGCTCGCCGGTGCGCAGCGCCTCGAGCGCGGCGTCGCAGACCGCCTGCGCGGCATAGCCGTCCCAGGCGTCGGGACCGGTCG
>NZ_JBBLZC010000013.1:0-145172 GCF_037908215.1 Benzoatithermus flavus
GACCACCGCCCGGAGATCGACCGCCTGCTGATCGCTCGCCCCGAGCAGGGTCGAGAGGCGTACCAGCGTGTCGAGCCGGCCCAGAAACGCCGTCTCGAACGCCTCCGGCGTCGCGCTGTGGCGCAAGGACTGGATCGCCAGCGAGCGGACCAGCGCGAAGCTGTTCTTGATGCGGTGCACGAGCTCCCGCATCAGGAGCTCGCGCTCCTCCTCGGCCCGCTTGCGGTCGTCGATGTCGGTGGTAGCGCCGAACCAGGCGACGATGCGCCCTTCGGGCCCGCGGACCGGAACGGCGCGGGTCAGGAACCAGCGATAGACGCCATCGAAGCGCCGGTTGCGCACCTCGACCTCGTAAGGCGTGCCTTCCGCGAGCGCCCGGCTCCACGCCGCGAGGCAGCGCTCACGGTCGTCGGGATGCAGCACCAGCTCGGGCCAGCGCGTGGCGTTCTCCTCGGGCGTGATGCCGACGTAATCGAACCAGCGGCTGTTGGCATAGGTGATGGTGCCGTCGGGGGCGGCGGTCCAGATCATGTCGGGCACCGTGTCGGCGAGGAGGCGGAATTGCTCCTCGCTCGCGCGCAGCGCCGCCTCGCGGTCCTCGAGCTTGGCCGCCATGGCGTCGAAGGCCCGGCCCAAACGGCCGAACTCCGAGCCCTGGTCCCGGAGCCCGACGCGGGCGGCATAGTCGCCCTTGCCCCATGCTGCCGCGACCTTCAGAAGGCGGTCGACCGGTCGGCTGACGAACCAGCGCCCGCCGACATGGGCGGCGAGCAGCGCCAGAGCCAGACCCGCGACGATGAGGGCGAGGTCCTGGCGCAGGGCTTCATCGAGATCGGCCAGCGCCGCCTCCTTCGACAGGCCGACGGTGACGAGGAGATTGTTGCCGCCCGTGGGCGGCACGAAGCCGGCGATCCGCCATACCCCGTCGTGGCCGGCACCCTCGGTGGTGCCGGACTGGGTGGCGGCCAGCATCCAGCGGAATCCGTCCGTGATCGGGCTGCCCACGAGTTCCGGATTCGGCCAGCGGACGAGGATCGTCCCGCCCTGGTCGGCGATCGTCACCGAGCCGCCCGGCGGCCACTGCTTGATCTTGAAATAGTCGGCGAGCCAGTCGACCCCGATCCCGAGCGCCACCGCACCGGCGCGCTTGCCGCCCGCATCGGCAAAAGCCATCGCTACCGGCAACTGCCAGGCACCGCTGCCGCGGGTGGCGACGAGCCGGCCCACCGTGAGCCGGCCCGATGTCAACGTATCCCTGACGTAGGTGCGCTCACCGTCGTCCGTTTCCGGCGGCCGGTCGCCCTGCGTGCAGAACGGGCGGCCGGCGAGATCGACCGCCATCAGGTCGCGAAAGGGGAAGCCCGGCGTCCCGGTGAAGCTCGCGAGGTAAGCCGAACAAGCCGGGCCGTTCAACTCCTGCACCGCCGGCTGATGGGCGAGGGCCAGCAGGAAGATCCGGGCGCCGTCGATGATCCGGTCCATCTCGCCGGCAGTGAGCCGTGCCAGGCGCAGGGCCTCGGCGTGAGCGCGCGCCTCGCCCTGGCGCCGCAGCTCCAGCTCGTGATGGAGCTGGATCCCGAGCGCCGGCAGCATGGCCGCGAGGACCAAGAGATAGAGACGCGCAACGAGGCTCATGCTCGGCGTTTCCCTGCTCCTCCCACTGCGGCTCCGCTGCCGCTGCCGTCCGGACATCGCGCCATCGTGCCGGGACAGCATAGCACGGCCGGGGTGGTCGGGCTCTCACGTACGCTTATTGATATATATCAAATCATGCAGCCAAGAATCATAAGTATATTCCCGATAAAAATTGTGGCTTTCCGCCGCGCCGCGTTCTCGGAGATCCGGCCGGTCCGCTTGACTTGAATCAACGGGCCTCGCGGCGATCTCGTCTAGGTTCCGCTCCGACTTATCGTGGATCCGGGCGCGGAGCTGAACATGAGCCACTTTCTCGACCGCCTGACCTTCTTCAAGAAGAACGTCGACAGCTTCTCGAACGGTCACGGCGTGGTCACCAACGAGGACCGGCGCTGGGAGGACGGCTATCGTCGCCGCTGGCAGCACGACAAGATCGTCCGCTCGACCCACGGCGCCAACTGCACGGGCTCCTGTAGCTGGAAGATCTACGTCAAGGACGGGATCGTCACCTGGGAGACCCAGCAGACCGACTATCCCCGCACCCGGCCCGATCTGCCGAACCACGAGCCGCGCGGCTGCTCCAGGGGCGCTTCCTATAGCTGGTATCTCTACTCGGCGAACCGACTGAAGTACCCGATGATCCGCTCGCGTCTCTTGCGGATCTGGCGCGAGATGCGCGCGAAGCACCCGGACCCCGTCCGCGCCTGGGCCGAGATCGTCGAGAACCCGCACTGGTCGAAGCGCTACAAGGAGGTGAGGGGGCTCGGCGGCTTCGTCCGCGCCGACTGGGACGAGGTGCAGGAGCTCATCGCCGCTGCCAACGTCTATACGGCGAAGACCTACGGGCCGGACCGGATCGTCGGCTTTTCGCCGATCCCGGCCATGTCGATGGTCTCCTACGCCGCCGGCGCCCGCTATCTGTCGCTGATCGGCGGCACCTGCATGAGCTTCTACGACTGGTACTGCGATCTGCCCTGCTCGTCCCCGCAGACCTGGGGCGAGCAGACCGACGTGCCGGAGTCGGCCGACTGGTACAACTCGACCTTCCTCGTGCTCTGGGGCTCCAACGTGCCCCAGACCCGCACCCCCGACGCGCACTTCTACACCGAGGTCCGCTACAAGGGGGCGAAGTCGGTCGTGGTCAGCCCCGACTACTCCGAGGCCGCGAAATTCGCCGATCTCTGGATGAGCCCGAAGCAGGGCACCGACGCGGCGCTCGCCATGGCCATGGGCCACGTCATCCTGCGCGAGTTCCACCTCGAGCGGCAGGTGCCCTACTTCCGGGACTATGTCCGGAAATACACGGACATGCCGATGCTGGTGCGGCTCGTGCCGCAGGACGGCCGCTACGTGCCCGAGCGGTTCCTGCGCGCCGCCGATCTCGAGGGGGCCCTGGGCGAGACCAACAATCCCGAGTGGAAGACGGTCGCCATCGACGAGATCACGGGCGAGCTGGTCTGCCCATCAGGCTCGGCCGGCTATCGCTGGGGCGAGCAGGGCAAGTGGAACCTCGAGGAGAAGGAGGGTAGGGAAGGCCGGGACGTCCGGCTCCAGCTCTCGCTCCTGGGCACGGGCGAAGTCGCGCCGGTGGGCTTTCCCTATTTCGGCAGCGGTCCGCAGAGCCCCTACTTCACCGGCACGAAGCACGATGCGGTTCTCGTCCGCAACGTACCGGTGAAGAAGCTCGATACGGCCGAGGGCCCGGTGCTGGTGGCGACGGTCCACGACCTGATCCTCGCCCATTACGGCCTCGACCGGGGCCTGGGCGGCGGCAACGTCGCCAGGTCCTACGACGAGGACGTGCCCTGCACGCCGGCCTGGCAGGAGAAGATCACGGGCGTGCCGGCCGAGCAGGTGATCGCGACCGCGCGCGAGTTCGCCGCCAACGCCGAGAAGACGAACGGCAAGTCGATGGTGATCCTGGGGGCCGGTGTGAACCACTGGTACCACATGGACATGATCTATCGCGGGATCATCAACCTTCTGGTGTTCTGCGGCTGTGTCGGCCAGTCGGGCGGCGGCTGGTCGCACTACGTGGGGCAGGAAAAGCTGCGGCCGCAGTCGGGCTGGACGCCTCTGGCCTTCGCCCTCGACTGGCACCGCCCGCCGCGGCACATGAACTCGACCAGCTTCTGGTACGCGCACACCGACCAGTGGCGCTACGAGACGCTCGGCGTGAACGAGATCCTCTCGCCGACGGCGGACAGGAAGCTCACCGGCAGCATGATCGACTTCAACATCCGCGCGGAGCGGATGGGCTGGCTGCCGAGCTCGCCGCAGCTCGAGGTGAACCCCCTGGCCTACAGCCGGAACGTCGGCGGCACGGCCGAGGAGATCAAGGCGCGGCTCGTCCAGGACCTGAAGTCGGGTGCGGTCCGCATGGCGTGCGAGGACCCGGACAACCCGAGGAACTTTCCGCGCAACCTCTTCGTCTGGCGCTCGAACCTCCTGGGCTCTTCGGGCAAGGGTCACGAATATTTCCTGAAGCACCTGCTCGGCACGCAGCACGGCGTTCAGGGCAAGGATCTCGGCGAGGAAGGCAGGCAGAAGCCGGAAGAGGCCGTGTGGCGCGACGAAGCGCCCAAGGGCAAGCTCGATCTCCTGGTCACGATCGACTTCAGGATGAGCACGACCTGCATGTACTCGGACATCGTGCTCCCGACCGCCACCTGGTACGAGAAGAACGACCTCAACACCTCCGACATGCACCCCTTCATCCACCCGCTCTCGAAGGCGGTGGACCCGGCTTGGGGCTGCCGGAGCGACTGGGAGATCTTCAAGGGGCTGGCCAAGGCGTTCAGCAAGGTGGCCCATGGTCATCTCGGGACCGAGCGCGACGTGGTGCTGGTACCCTTGCTCCACGACACGCCGAACGAGCTCGGCCAGCCGTTCGAGGTCAAGGACTGGAAGAAGGGCGAGTGCGAGCCCGTGCCCGGCAAGACGATGCCGGGCATCGTCGTGGTCGAGCGCGATTACGTGAATACCTACAAGAAGTTCACGTCCTTGGGTCCGCTCCTCGACAGGCTCGGCAACGGCGGCAAAGGCATGAACTGGGAGACCGGCCACGAGGTCGAGTTCCTGAAGAGGCTCAACGGTGTGGTGACCGAGGAGGGCGTCTCCAAGGGGCGGCCCAGGATCGAGACCGACATCGACGCCTGCGAGGTGCTCCTGACCCTCGCACCCGAGACCAACGGCGAGGTCGCGGTCAAGGCGTGGGAGGCCCTGGGCAAGGCCACGGGCCGGGATCACACGCACCTCGCCCGGCCGCGCGAGGACGACAAGATCCGCTACCGCGACGTCCAGGCCCAGCCCAGGAAGATCATCAGCTCGCCGATCTGGTCCGGCCTCGAGAGCGAGAAGGTCAGCTACAACGCCTGCTACACCAACGTCCACGAGCTGATCCCCTGGCGGACGCTGACCGGACGGCAGCAGCTCTACCAGGATCATCCCTGGATGCGGGCGTTCGGCGAGGGCTTCGCCGGCTACAAGCCGCCGATCGACACCAAGGCGGTGGCACCCCTGCTGGAGAAGCGCAGCAACGGCAACCCCGAGGTGGTGCTGAACTTCATCACGCCGCACCAGAAGTGGGGCATCCACAGCACCTACACCGACAACCTCCTCATGCTGACCCTGAGCCGCGGCGGCCCGATCGTCTGGATGAGCGAGGAGGACGCCCGCCGCGCCGGCATTCGGGACAACGACTGGATCGAGGTCTTCAACGCCAACGGCGCCTTGACCGCGCGCGCGGTGGTCAGCCAGCGGGTCAAACCCGGCATGGTGATGATGTACCACGCGCAGGAGAAGATCGTGAACGTGCCGGGCTCGGAGATCACGGGTGCCCGCGGCGGCATCCACAACTCGGTGACGCGCGCGGTGACGAAGCCGACCCACATGATCGGCGGCTACGTGCAGCAGGCCTACGGCTTCAACTACTACGGCACGGTGGGCTCGAACCGCGACGAGTTCGTGATCGTGCGCAAGATGGCGAAGGTGGATTGGCTCGACAAGCCCGCGGACGACGGCAAGGCCGTCCGGGCGGTAGCGGCGGCCGAGTGAGGAGGCCCGGAAGATGAAGGTTCGTGCCCAGATCGCGATGGTCCTCAACCTCGACAAGTGCATCGGCTGCCACACCTGCTCGGTGACCTGCAAGAACGTCTGGACCAGCCGCGAAGGTGTCGAATACGCCTGGTTCAACAACGTCGAGACCAAGCCCGGCATCGGCTATCCCAAGGAGTGGGAGAACCAGGAGAAGTGGAAGGGCGGCTGGGTTCGCAAGCCCAACGGCCGAATCGAGCCCAGGCAGGGGCCGAAGTGGCGCATCCTCGCCAACATCTTCGCGAACCCCAATCTCCCCGAGATCGACGACTACTACGAGCCCTTCACCTTCGACTACGAGCACCTGCACACCGCACCCGAATCGAAAGCGATGCCGACGGCACGCCCCCGCTCGCTCGTCACGGGCGAGCGGATGGAGAAGGTCGAGTGGGGCCCGAACTGGGAGGAGATTTTGGGCGGCGAGTTCGAGAAGCGCTCGGCGGACGCCAACTTCAAGGACATCGAGAAGAAGGTCTACGGCGACTTCGAGAAGACCTTCATGTTCTATCTGCCGCGCTTGTGCGAGCACTGCCTGAACCCGACCTGCGTGGCAAGCTGCCCCTCGGGGTCGATCTACAAGCGCGAGGAAGACGGCATCGTCCTGATCGATCAGGAGAAGTGCCGCGGCTGGCGCATGTGTGTCTCGGGCTGCCCCTACAAGAAGATCTACTACAACTGGAAGTCGGGCAAGGCCGAGAAGTGCATCTTCTGCTATCCGAGGATCGAATCGGGCGAGCCCACGGTCTGCTCCGAGACCTGCGTGGGGCGCATCCGTTATCTCGGTGTCGTCCTTTACGATGCGGATCGGATCGAGGCCGCGGCTTCGGTTCCGGACGAGAAGGATCTCTACCGGGCGCAGCTCGACGTCTTCCTCGACCCGAACGATCCTCTCGTCCAGGCCGAGGCCAGGGCCGCCGGCATCGCCGAGGCCTGGCTCGAGGCGGCCAAGATCTCGCCGATCTGGAAGATGGCGATGGAGTGGAAGATCGCCTTTCCGCTCCATCCCGAGTACCGCACGCTGCCGATGGTCTGGTACGTGCCGCCGCTCTCGCCGATCCAGCACGCGGCGGAAGCCGGCCATATCGGCTTCGACGGCGCCATCCCCGACGTCTCGTCCCTGCGCATCCCGGTGAAGTATCTCGCGAACCTGCTCACCGCCGGCGACGAGCAGCCGGTCGTGGAGGCGATCCGCAAGATGTTCGCCATGCGCATCTTCATGCGCGGCCGCCACGTCGAGGGCCGGGACGACGCCTCGGTGCTCGAGCAGGTCGGGCTCACCCCGGCCCAAGTCGAGGACATGTACCAGACCATGGCGATCGCCGACTACGAGGACCGGTTCGTCATTCCGACCGTGCATCGCGAGATCACCGAGAGCGCCTACGAGCTCCGCGGCGGCTGCGGCTTCAGCTTCGGCAACGGCTGCGGCGGCTCGAGCGAGGTGGGCCTGTTCGGCTCGCTCAAGCGGCCGAAGGTCAAGGACCCGGCGGAGGTGATGTGACCATGCGCACCTTCAAGGCCTTGGGTGCCATCCTCGACTATCCGACGGCGGAGCTGCAGGCGGCGATCCGCGAGATCGAGGCCTGCCTCGTCGAGGAAGGCGTCCTCTCGAGCCGGCAGCTCCGCGCCCTCGCCCCGCTTCTCGACCGGCTCGGCGACGGCGATCTCCTCGAGCTGCAGGAGGAGTGGATCGCACTCTTCGACCGCTCGCGGCGGCTCGGGCTCCATCTCCACGAGCACACCTACGGCGAGAGCCGCGACCGCGGTATGGCGATGGTGCGGCTGATGCAGCTCTACCGCCTGCACGGGCTCGAGCTCGTCAAGGGCGAGATCCCGGACTACCTGCCGGCGTTCTTGGAGTTCCTGTCGCTGGTGCCGCTAGCGTCCGCGCGGCGGATGCTGGCGGATGCGGTGGCGATCCTCCTGATCCTGGCCGAGCGGCTCGAAGCCAAGGGCTCGCCTTACGCGGCCCTGTTCACGGTGCTCGCGGCCTTGAGCGACCGCAAGGCCGCGAGCGAGGAGCTCGAGGCCTTGCGGAGCGCCGCCCCGCCCGAGGTCGACAGCCTGGAAGCGCTCGATCGCGAGTACGAGGAGGCCCCGGTCGAGTTCACGAGCTCTTCCGTCCTCCAGTCCTGCCCCTACAGCGCCGATGCCGCGAAGGCGTCGCGCGCCACGATCCAGCCCAGCGGAGCCTGAGCCATGAACCCCGTGCTCAACCATGCTCTGTTCAGCGTCTATCCCTACATCGCGGCGGCCTCGCTGTTCCTGGGCTCGCTGCTCCGCTTCGACACCGACCAGTACAGTTGGCGCTCGAAGTCGAGCCAGCTCCTGCGCACGCGCCAGTTCGCGCTGGGCTCGAACCTGTTCCACTGGGGCATTCTCGTGATCTTCGTCGGCCACTTCGTGGGCCTCCTCACCCCGGTCGAGCTGTTCCATGCCTTCGGGATCAGCAACGGCTTCAAGCAGGTGATGGCGGCCGGGGTCGGCGGCGTCGCCGGGCTCATGGCCTGGGTCGGGCTCTCGATCCTGCTGCACCGCCGCTTTTCGGACGTCCGCATCCGCAAGACCTCGAGCTTCAGCGACAATCTCGTGATCGTGCTGCTCTGGGTGCAGCTCACGCTGGGTCTGATCACGGTGCCCTACTCGCTCGCCCATCCCTCGGGCGAAGAGATGGTGAAGTTCATGGCGTGGGCGCAGAGCATCGTCTACCTCAAGCTGGGTGCCGCCGAGCACGTCATGGATGCGCCTTTGATCTTCAAGCTGCACCTCGTGCTGGGCATGACGATCCTGCTGCTCGCTCCTTTCACCCGGCTCGTCCACATCTGGTCGGCGCCGGTCTGGTATCTGATGCGGAGCTGGCAGATCGTCCGCACGAGGAAGCGCTTCCAGTCCAAGCCCGTGGCGAGCCCGGCGAAGGCGTCGACCCCGGTCGCTCCCCGGCCGGTCGCACCCGAAGCCGTCCCGGCGGAGTGAGCGATCATGGCCAAGACCACCATCTTCGCCGCCCGGCACGAGCACCGGCCGCAGCGCAAGGCGGCACCCAAGCCGAAGCCGGCTCCCATGCCGCCCGTCCTGGTCAACGGCACGGCGATCCCCGAGGCCGAGATCGGCCGCGAGCTGCAGTACCATCCGGGCGGCTCGCTCGCGCAAGCCTGGCAGCGGGCGGCCACGGCCCTCGTCGTGCGCGAGCTTTTGCGCCAGCGCTGCGAAGAACTGGGTATTCGGGGCGGAAGCGAGGACGAGCGTATCGACGCCCTGCTGCGCGCCGAGGTGACCACGCCGGAGCCCGACGAGATCACCTGCCGGCGCTGGTACGACCAGAACCGCCACAAATTCGCCGGCAGGGAATTTCCCGAAGCAAAGGCTCTTGTCACCGCGTACTTACGTGACATGTCGTGGAGCACCGCTTGCAGCCAGTATGTCCGGCTGCTGGTGGGGCGCGCCCGGATCGAAGGCCTCGACCTCGAAGGTGCCGAAAGCCCGCTCCTCCAGTAGGCCGGCGAAGAGGGACGAATCATCGCCATGCCGAAGCCGATCACGCGTCTGATCAAGGGTTTCGAGGCCTTCCGGAGCCAGCACTTCGAGCAGGATCCGGAGCTGATGCAGAGCCTCGCCACCGAGGGGCAGCGCCCCGAGGTAATGGTGGTAGCCTGCTCGGACAGCCGGACCGATCCCGCGATCCTGACCTGTGCCAGGCCGGGCGATCTCTTCATCGTGCGCAACGTGGCGGCGATCGTCCCGCCTTACGATCCGAAGCGGAGCCCGCAGGGCACCAGCTCGGCGATCGAGTTCGGGGTGCGCGGGCTCGAGGTCCAGCACATCGTCGTGATCGGCCATGCGCAGTGTGGCGGCATGCGCTTCCTGGCCCAGCAGGCGAGCGCGCCGCAGCGCGACGGCGGCGGCTTCGAGTTCCTGGGCGGCTGGGTGCGCATCGCCGAGCCCGGCCTCAAGAGCGTGCTCGGGAGCGCCATCCCGGAAGCGGCGCGAGGCCCGGCGATCGAGCAGGCCGGCATCCTGAACAGCCTGCACAATCTCATGAGCTTTCCCTGGATCCGCGAGCGGGTCGAGGCCGGGCGGCTGGCGCTGCACGGCTGGTACTACGATCTCGCCTCCGGCCGGATGCTGGCGCTGGATGCCGCCGCCGCCCGCTTCCTGCCGACGCAGGGCGATGCCCGGCCGATCGTCGGCCACACACCGCTGCCCGACTTCGCCCGTTTCGCCAGGTGCTATGGACCCGACACGTCATGCTGCTCGGCCGCCTGATCAAGGAAGCGCTGCAAGGCCAGGCCCGGTTCGTGGCCGAGCTCGCGGCGGAGGATGCGCCGCTCGCCCGCCTTCTCGCCGAAGGTGCCGCGTGCCGGGGCACCTCGCCCGAGGCCTATCTCGCGCAAGCCGTGCAGGACTTCCTGGCCGAGGACGACGACGAGGCCTGGACCACGGTGACGAGCGCGCTCCAGGGCGATCGGGCGCCGGGTGCGGCTTTCCTTGCCGCCGTCGTCCGGCGCCGGCTGCGCCTGGATGGGGTGAGCGAGGCCGCTGACGACTGAGGGAACTGCATGGTACGGTTCTTCCTCGACCACGCGGCGGGCGAGATCCCGGCCCGGTCAGCAAGGGAGCCCATCATGCAGCAGTCCATCGGCAGCCGCGACGCGGCCCCGGACACCTTCAAGGCCTTCACCGACAAGTACGGCGAGATCGCGGGCTTGTGGGAGGGGCTGGCGCAGGCCGTCGACAAGGCCGGCCCGCTCGACACCAAGATGCGCGAGCTCGTCAAGCTCGGCATCGCCGTGGGCCAGTTCCACGAGACGGCGGCCAGGAGCCACATCCGCCGTGCTGTGGCCGCCGGAGCGGATCGTGCCGAGCTCGAGCAGGTGGTCCTCCTTTCCGCCACCATGTGCGGCCTGCCGCGCGCCGTCGCCGGCTGGCAATGGATCGACGAGGAGCTGCGGCGCGCGGCCCAGACAGGTTGATTCGAAACGAGAGAGACATCCGACGATGCGACCCGAGGTCGAGCGCCTCCCGCCCGTGCTGCAGCACGGCTTTCGTCCCTTCTTCCTTTTGGGCGCCGTCTGGGCGGTGCTCGCCTTGGCACTGTGGCTCTCGGCCCTCGCCGGGGTCACGCTGCCGACGGCCATGGAGCCGCTCGCCTGGCACCGGCACGAGATGCTGTTCGGCTACATCTCGGCCGTGATCGCGGCCTTCCTGCTGACGGCCGTGCCGAACTGGACCGGCGGCTTGCCATTGCGCGGCAAGCCGCTCCTGTGGCTCGTGGCGCTCTGGCTCGCGGCCCGGCTCGCGGTGCTTGCCGGCGCCCGGCTCGGCCCCTGGCCCGGCCTCGTGCTCGACGTGGGCTTTCTTGCGGTGCTGGCGGGCGTTGTCGCCCGCGAGATCGTGGCCGGCAAGAACTGGCGCAACCTGCCGGTCGTGACGCTCGTGAGCCTCTTGGCGCTGGCCGATCTGCTCTCGCATCTCGAGCAGGTCCTGACCCTGCCCTGGGACATGCTGGGCGACCGGCTCGCGATCGGCGCCGTCGCCGGTCTCGTGGCGCTGATCGGCGGGCGGATCACGCCGAGCTTCACGACGAACTGGCTGAAGGCGCGCAAGGCCCAGGCTCTGCCGGCGCCGGTGAGCCGGCTCGACAATGGGGTTTTGATCCTGACCGCCCTGGCACTCCTCGCCTGGTTCTTCCTGCCGGAGAGCGCCATTGCCGGGCTGCTCCTGCTCGCGGCCGCCGTGGGTACCGCCGCCCGTCTCGCCCGCTGGCAGGGTGCGGCCACGACGAGCGAGCCGCTTCTTCTCATCCTTCACGTCGGCTACGCTTGGCTGGCCCTGGCCTTCGCCCTCTTCGGCCTCGCCGCCTTCGGCATCGTGCCGCGCTCGGCGGCGCTGCACGCCATGACCGCGGGTGCTTTCGGCACCATGACGCTCGCCGTGATGACCCGCGCCACGCTGGGCCACACCGGCCGCGCGCTCACCGCCGACCGCTGGACGAGCGTGATCTTCGTGCTCGTCAATGTCGGTGCGCTCGCGCGCGTCCTGGCCTCGCTCGTGCCCGCGGCCTACACACCGGCCCTCCACCTCGCCGGCCTCGCCTGGGGTGGCGCCTTCCTGCTCTACATCCTGCACTACGGCCCGATGCTGCTGGGCCCGCGCCACGTGGCCAAGACGGGGGGAGCGCCGGCACCGGCGCGGTGAGGGGCAGGCGCATGGCCGCAACCTGTTCTGGTCGGACGAGGACGCCTGCTGAATCGCGGACGTGCCGGATCTGAAGTTCTGCTCGGCCCATGGGGGCAAGCCGGAAGAAGCGCTGGCCGAGGTCAAGGTCGCCAGGCAGGCATGGCTCGAAAGTGCCCGCGAGCATGGCGACCCGATCCCGGAACCACGCTATCGCCCGGCCATCTACGCTGCCCGGAGAGTCGCATAAAAACGACCACTCCCGCCTGGGGCGGCGCCTTCCTGCCCTACATCCCGCACTGCGGCCCGATGCTGCTGGGGGCGCGCCACGTCGCCAGAACGGGCACGCCGACGGCCGAGCGCATGGCTGCCATCGCAAGACACACGTGACGTTCCGCTAGGGCAGGAACAGGCATCCGGTCTATGGTCTGCCCTTTCCTCGCAGGCAGGCGTGGAGAGGACCGGATGCTCACCCTCAAGATCAACGGCAAGGCCGTCGAGGTCGACGCCGAGCCCGACACACCCTTGCTCTGGGTGCTGCGCGACCATCTCGGGATGACCGGCACCAAGTATGGCTGCGGCATCGCCCAGTGCGGGGCCTGCACCGTCCACGTCGACGGGGTCGCCACCCGCTCGTGCCAGCTTCCCGTCGAAGGGGCCACCGGTGTCGAGATCACCACGATCGAAGGCCTCGGCGGCAAGGTCGGCGAGGCGGTGCGGACCGCCTGGCAGAAGCTCCAGGTCGTGCAGTGCGGCTACTGCCAGTCCGGGCAGATCATGGCGGCGGCGGCACTCCTCGCCGAGAACCGGAAGCCCGGCGACGCCGACATCGATGCGGCCATGACCAATATCTGCCGCTGCGCCACCTACCAGCGCATCCGCGCTGCCGTGCACCACGCGGCCGAGCTTCTGGAGGCCTGAGCCATGCTGCCTCTCGCCAATCTCCTCCCGGAGTCCATGGCGTCGGCGACGAGCCGCCGCCGCTTTCTCGTGGGCGCCGCCGTGGCGGGTGCCGGGCTCACGATCGGCTTCGGCGTGCCCGGTGTGGTGCGCGCGGCCGGGCCGCAGGGCACGCCCGATACGGCGGTCCAGCCGTTCGAGGCCTACCTGCGCATCGCTCCCGACAACACGGTGACGGTGCTCGCAGCGCATCTCGAGATGGGTCAGGGCCCCTATACCGGCATCGCCACCCTCGTCGCCGAGGAACTGGATGCCGACTGGAGCCAGATGCGCGCCGAGGGGGCCTGGGGCAATCCCAAGCTCTACGGCAACCTCGCCTGGGGCGGCAACGTGCAGGGCACGGGCGGCTCGACGGCGATGGCGAGCTCATTCATGCGCTACCGCAAGGCCGGGGCGCTGGCACGCTCGATGCTGGTCGCGGCGGCGGCCAAGGAATGGAGGGTGCCGGCCGAGGAGATCAAGGTCGAGCGCGGCGTGCTCTCGCATCCTTCCGGCAAGCGCGCCACCATGGGCGAACTCGCGGACGCAGCCGCACGGATCGGCGAGGAGATGCTGGCGGCGATGCAGCCCGCGACCGAGGTGCCGCTCAAGGATCCCGGCAGCTTCAGGCTCATCGGCGACCCGAGCCTGCCGCGGCTCGACAACGTCGCGAAGACGACGGGAGCGCCCGTCTTCACGATCGACGTCCGGCTGCCCGGCATGCTCACGGCCGTGGTGGCGCACCCGCCGCGCTTCGGCGGCAAGGTCAAGAGCTTCGACGCCAGCGAGGCGCGGAAGGTCAAGGGCGTCGTCGACGTGGTCGAGATCCCGCGCGGGGTCGCGGTCGTGGCCGAGACCACCTGGGCGGCGATCAAGGGACGGAACGCGCTGAAGGTGGAATGGGACGAGAGCGGGGCCGAGCGGCGCGGCTCGGACCGGCTCCTCGCCGAATACAAGGCGCTGCTCGATCGAGCCGATGGTGTGGCCGTGGCCAGGAACGACGGTGATGTCGAGGCGGCGCTCGGCAGCGGCAAGCGGCTCGAGGCGGTGTTCGAGTTTCCCTACCTCGCCCACGCCGCGCTCGAGCCGATGAACGCGGTCGCCTGGAAGCACGACGGGATCGTCGAGGTCTGGGGCGGGCACCAGATGCCGGACCTCTACCAGGCCGTGGCGGCGAAGATCGCCGAGCTGCCACCGGACAAGGTGCGGCTGCACGTGATGATGGCGGGCGGCAGCTTCGGCCGGCGCGCGACACCCGATGCCGACGTGATCGCGGAAGCCTGCAGCATCGCCAAGGCGATCGGCTGGAAGGCGCCGGTCAAGCTGCAATGGACCCGCGAGGACGACATGACCGCCGGGCGCTACCGCCCGATCTACGTCCACAAGCTCGAGGCGGCGCTCGACGACGAGGGCCGGCTCGCCGCCTGGCGCCAGCGCATCGTCGGCCAGTCGATCATGAAGGGCTCGCCGTTCTCGGCCTTCGTCAAGAACGGGGTCGATCCGACTTCGGTCGAAGGGGCCAGCAACCTGCCCTATGCGATCCCGAACTTCCGGGTCGAGCTGGTGACGACCGACGTCGGCGTGCCGGTACTGTGGTGGCGCTCGGTCGGCAGCACGCATACGGCCTATGCCGCGGAAGTGTTCGTGGACGAGCTGGCGCACGCTGCGGGGCAGGACCCGATCGTGTTCCGCCTCGCGATGCTGGGCGACGACAAACCGCGGCACCGGGCGGTGCTGGAGGCGGTGCGCGACGCCTCGGGCTGGGGCTCGCCGCTGCCGGAGGGCCGGGCGCGCGGCGTAGCACTCGCCGAGAGCTTCGACAGCTACGTGGCGCAGGTGGCCGAGGTCTCGCTCGAGGGCGACAGGCTGCGCGTCCACAAGGTGACGTGCGCGGTCGATTGCGGCATCGCGATCAACCCCGACGTCATCAAGGCACAGATGCAGGGCGGCATCGGCTTCGGGCTGGGGGCGATCCTGAAGGGCGAGATCACGCTCGATGGTGGCAGGGTGGTCCAGACCAACTTCGACGGCTACGACGTGTTGCGGATGAGCGAGATGCCGGAGGTCGAGGTCCACATCGTGCGGTCGGGCGAGCCGCCGACGGGCGTGGGCGAGCCCGGCGTGCCGCCGATCGGTCCTGCGGTCGCGAACGCCGTCATGGCGCTCAGCGGCAAGCGGATGCACGTCCTGCCGTTCAGCCGGAGCGATCTCAGGAGCGCCTGAGCCGCCGCTACCCGGCGTGGCCCAGCGCCAGGAGCCATGCCGAGACGACGAGGCCGCACGCGATGGCGCCATAGATGGCTTGCGCGCGCGGCCCGCGCGGGATGCGGCTTCCGTGGTGGGCGAGCAGCAGGCCCAGCGTCACGCCGGTTCCGAAGCCCGCGACGTGGGCACCGACGGCGGTGCGCTCGCCGCTGGTGCCGAGCTGGACCAGAAGGAGGACACCGGCCGCGAGCGGCGCCCAGCGGCGGACTCCGCCGCGCCACGGCACGACCCCGGCCCGGCGCCAGTAGCCGGCGAGGATGCCCAAGGCCGCGAACAGCGCGGTGGAAGCCCCCACGGCGGTGTGCTCGGGCGTGCTGAGGAACGCATCCAGCGCGTTGCCGAGCGCACCGCCGACGAGGATCGCAAGCCACGCGAGCCCTGCGCCCAGGAGCTGGGTTGCGAGCAGGCCGAAGGCGATGCCGGCGGCGAGGTTACCCAAGAGATGGACGGCATCGGCATGGAGGGTGAGCGCCGTCACGGTCCGCCACCAGGCTCCTGCACGGATCAGGCCGGCCTGCGCGGCGCCGGCCGCGGACCAGTCGATTCCGAGGAGCCGGCGCTCGTCGGCGCCGTGAAAGAACAGGAGGATCATGCAGCAGAAGAGGGCGGCGCCAAGCCCGTGGAAGGCCGCGGATGGCTCTGCCCGTGGCTTCGGTGCGGGCACATTCTCGTGCGCGTAGAGCTCGAGCTCGCGCCGCGCCCGCTCGACGTCCGGTGCCGCCACGAGGAGCGACACGCCCCAGCCGTCGCCGACGAGGCGGTAATCGACCCCCACCGCGGCCAGCACGAGCGCCAACGGCTCGGCATCGGCGCGTCGCCTGAACCGGCCGATCTCGACGAGATCCGTCATGCGGCTGCTGCCCGCTCCTTCGATGCCGCGGCACAATGACAGCGGCTGCGAGCCAGATGTGGTCTCGCAGCCGCGGGCGGCGAACCCCGAGCGGAGATGTCGGCCGGCCGCTCGGCGTCGCAGGGCTGGGCCTCGGGTCTAACCGCGCCGTGGGCGTCGGGTCGGGCCCGGGAACGACACCCGGACCAGCGGCGGCAGGTCGACGATCCGGCCGGTCGCGTCCTGGACCGTGCCGTAGATCAGCAGGCCATCGTCGCGAGGATCCTCCAAGATCCCCGTGAGGGCCCGCGACGCAGCCAGCCGGCGGGCGAGAAGGCGGCCGGCGGCCAGGGCTGCGGTCTTGGTGCCGTAGGTGGTCGTGGTACCCGTGGCATGATCGAGGACCTGGGGCATGGTCGTCCCTCAGGCCGGCTGCAAGATGCCGTGCCCCGGTGCCGGCTGACCGGCGGTGGCTCGCTTGCGCTGCCGCCCGGCCGCGACCTCGAGCGGCTCGGCCGCGATGTCGCACGCCTCCTGCTCCCAGCAATCGATCGCCTCCTGCAGGCTCGTGCACGCCTCCTCGAGCCTACGCCGCCGCACGATCCAGATCACCTTCATCGCACCCTCCAGAGCATGGTTCCGGGCCAGCGCCGAACTCCTTCAGCCTGCCGCAGGAGGCCGCGCCGAGCTGTGCGTCGAGTCACTGGAAGGAGGATGATCACGAGCGAGAAGCACGAACGGTCCGTGATGGCAGCGGGGCAGCCATCACGGGCGAGCGCGCGCCCGAGTGGAGGATCGTCGTGCTGCCAGCCCAGCCGGAACAGGCCGGAAAGCACGGCGTGGCTCCACCGGCGCTCCCTGGCCGGCCAGAGCGCAGACCTCGACCCACCGCCAAGGACGAGGGCGCTGGGCAGGTCGAGACCAAGAAGTTGCGCGAAGAGAATGAATGATGGTGGAGCCGATCGGACTCGAACCGACGATATCCTGCTTGCAAAGCAGGCGCGATGCGGAAGTCCAACTGGTCCATCGCCCCGGTTCGGCCCGGAGTTTCCTTTGAGAGACAAGGGGTTGCCGCTCTGGGCAGGACACGCGCCATGAGCCTCTGACCCCCACTGTCTGGCTCCTCGTTGCTCCACCAGTGCTCCACGGCTGCTCCACGAGGGACGGCCTGGAGCCCACGCAACGGGACCGGACATGCCTCGCAGTGCAACTGCTAAGGTCGCAAAGCGACGTATCACCACCTCGAAGATCGCCAGCCTCCAGCCCGGCGAGGAGTTGCGGGACGATGCTCTCCCTGGGTTCGGCATCAGGGCTCACGCCTCGGGTGCCACATGGTTCCTCTCGTACAGCCTGCCCACGGGGCAACGCCGCAGTGGAACTGCTAAGGTCGCAACGCGACGCAGGCTGAAGCTCGGGACCTACCCGGCGACCACGCTCGCTGAAGCCAGGGGCAGAGCCCTGGAGGCCAAGCGGCAGATCGACCGTGGGGAAGACCCTGGGGCCAAGCCCGAGGTCGTCACCCTTCAGGAAGCCTTCGGCCACTACGCCAAGACGTACCTCGCCAGGATGAAGACGGGGGAGGCCATCGAGGCCGACCTGAAGCGTGACCTGATCGCCAGCCTGGGTTCTCGACCTCTGGCCTCCATCACCAGGGCCGATGTCGCCAAGGTGCTCGACCGAGTGGAGGCCCGTGGGCCGGTGATGGCGAACCGGGTGCTCCAATACGCCAAGGCCATGTTCGGCCGCTTCGTAGAGCGAGGGCTCATCGAGAAGTCGCCCGTGGCCACCCTGCGGAAGCGCGTGAAGGAGACCGCCAGGGATCGGGTGCTGTCCGAGGAGGAGTTGAAGGCGCTTTGGCAGGCTTGCGACATCGAAGGCTCTTGGTTCGGATCGTTCGTGGAGGTGCTGATCCTGACCGGGATGAGGCGGGGTGAGCCTCTGGCGGCGAAGGTCGAGGGATCGCCAGTGCCCCGTGTGCTCGTCTTGGATGACCCGAAGCAAGGCGTGGCCCACAGGGTCACTCTGCCCCGGCAGGCTGTCCCTTCGGCAACCCGGCTGTACCGCTTCTGTGGGCACGCGCGGGAGGCCAAGAGGCTCGGCTGGGGAACGCGGTGGATCAAGCTCCTGAAGCTCGCAGGGCTCCATGGAAGTGGGATCACGATCCACGATTTACGCAGGACGTGGGCGACTACGGCAGCCAGGATCGGGGTGGACCCGCTCATCATCGAGCTGTGCCTCGGGCACGCCCCCAGTGGCGTCCTGGGGAGGATCGGAGCGGTCTACAACCGCCACTCGTACACGGATCGGTGCGCCGAGGCATGGCAGCGGGTGGCCGACCATATCGCGAGCGTGGTGGGTGATGATGACGAGGTGCTACCCAAGGTAGCCGAGTGCCGCGCTAGGCACGGCTGAAGCAGCACGAGGGGGGCTGTCTTGGTGCCATGACAGCCTACCCCGGCCAGCGCCCCGCAGCTTCCACAGCCCGAAGCGCAGCAGTCCTCACATGCGGGGGCGAGGACCCTTCGTGCGCTTCGCTGTGCTGTAGGTGCTCGCTTCGCTGTGCCGAGCTTAGCTCTGCGCGAGCGATTACATCCTGTGGATAAGCAATGAGTTTCCTTTTGATGCCAATTGGTTAGTCACCATTTTTGCGGAAAATTTGCACTTATAGAGAGAGGGCGATCATGGATCAGCGCTTCCTTGAGGATGCGCCCAGATACCCTGTGGCTTACCCTTACCGACGACGGTCTCGGTCAAGGGGTGGGATTTTCCCACCGCTTCCCGAAGCGCCGCTATGTACTCGACCGTGGAAGGCAGGCGCATGAACTCAGGCACCCGCTTCCCGAAGTGCTGCGCCGCCTTGGTCATGTTGAACCAGCCATCAGGGCGCTTATTCCTCCTTAATAGACAAGAGCGGCAAAGCCGCAAGATCGGCGAAGCCGAGACGCTGCTTTCTGAACGAGAGCTTGCTCGCTTCGCTGTGCGGGAGCGACGCTCTCCCCTTTTTTGTCAGACCAGAGATCAACGCACAACGAGACGAAGGAGACGGAAGATGAACGCATACAAGTTGCCAGACCGTGTGACCATCCGATTGACGATGGAGGACCGGGATATACTGGCCAAGCTCGCCAAGGACATGCTCGACCGTGGACGCATCTTCGTGAACGCCACGGATGTCCTGAAGCAGGCCCTTAAGGTCGCCCACGGGCAGCTTGAGGCAGGCACGAAGGGCAATCTCGGATGAGGACATGGCGAGGCTGAAAGCCGCAAAAGCGCCGCTCTGGCAGAGCCAGACACGAGCAGCATAGCTGCGTAAAGACACCGGGGCCTGCTCAAAAACGAGCGATCTTGTCCTAGAGAGAAGAGATCGCGTTTTCTGAAGCCGCCTACCGGCATTCCAATACCATTGCTTACGATGAGGGCCTGGGGCCGTCCCCGGGCCGACTTCGCACGTCCATAGCTCAGACGAGCCTCAACTGAAAGGGATCACCCTGTGTTCGACTTCAATACTATCCGCTCGACCTTCCACACCCTTCGGGTCGCCCAAGTGACGGGCCACAAGGGCAGCCATACCACCTTCGATGCGAAGATCGATGGCCTGATCTGGCGCGTCTCGGAGCTTGCCCTGAAGGACCGCCTTGAAGGCAAACCCCGCATCCGCGTGGGGAGTGCGCCTACCGGCTCGGGCAAGACCATGGCATCGCTGGCCCTCGTGGCTGCGGGGATCATGACCGATCCGACCTTCACGGCGGGTCTGGTCGTGGAGCAGATGCGGCAGGCAGACGACCTCTACCGTCACCTCCTCAAGCTCCTGCCCAAGGAGCTTCACGGGGCGGTGGCCGTGTTCACGTCGGCCCATGACGCAGAGGGCGACTACCTCGACGATGAGGACGCCAAGATCGACCTCGGGTTCATCCCTGCCGCAAGGTTCACCCGTGAAGACCTCAGGAAAGCCCGAATTGCCATCGGGTGCCATCAGAGCTTGCTCGGGTCGAGCCACAAGAACGGCATCGGTGGGCTGACCTTCTGCGGAGACGAACGGCGCTCCATCGTGTTCGTTGACGAGACGCCTACCTTGGTCTCGATCTTGGCGGTTGACCCTACGGCCCTCACAGACGCCTGGAAGCTCGTTGACGACTACGACAAGGCGCATCCTTGGCTACCCCTCTTGGCAGCCGTCAAGGATCGCGCTCAGGCCATCTTCCAGGCCGCAGCGAATGGCCCGGCCTTGGATGCGCCCCAGCTTGTGACGGAGGACGACGACGTGTCCGTGATCGGCAAGCCCGAGATCGGCTCCCTGTTGCGGTTCGTGCCAGCCCACGTGAAGGACCGTCATGCAGCGGCAGAGGGCCTTGCGGTCGTCCTTGAATTCATCAAGACGGCCCAACAGGGCTACACGTTCTTCTACCGGCAGCCGCCCAAGGAGTTCGTCGCCTACCGCCTCAACTTCCGACCCTTCCCCGGTCTCGTGATCCTCGATGCGACAGCAGACCTCGCCAACATCGAGATCATGGCACCTGGGCTGGAGCGAGTGGCGGCACCTAGGGTCGATTACCGGAACCTCAGGGTCTACCACCTGACACCCCCGGAAGGTCTCCGTGGCAACCTGACCACCCTTTTCGAGAAGGAAAGCAACTGTCGGAAGTACGCCGCTTGGGTACGCCAGATGGTCGCCACTCACACCACACCGGGTGAGACCGTCTTGGTCATCGTCAAGAAGAAGCTGGTCGAAGGGAAGCACATCCCGGCTGCCCACAGCCTTGAAGACGCCTGGGAGGTGGATGGCAGGCGTGTCCTGGTGATGACCTGGGGGGCTTACATCGGGGCCAATTGGGCGAAGGAGGCGACCACCGTGTTCCAGTTCGGGGAGTTCTGGCCGAGGAAGTCGGTTGTGGTCGGCACTGTCCTTGGTCTCCGTGGGCAGCGGTTCAAGGACGCCACCGATATCGGGTCTGCCTTGGGCTCGACCATGACCGGAGACTACGCCACCGTTCGAGACAACCATCTCTGCCGATGGGCGGCACAGCTTGCGGCCAGAGGCTCCATGCGAGTGATCGACCAAGATGGGGTGGCGTCCCCTATGCGCCTCTTCGTCACCATGCCTATCGAGAGGGCCGTTAGGCTCGTCACCGAGGTATGGCACGGGGCGAGGCCCCCGGTGATCCTCGGGGGCGAGCAGGAGGGGGTGACCAAGATCGACCGCTTGGCCCGGCTCCTGGCGACCACCGAAGATGGTGTCCTTTGGTACCCGGAGTTGGCGAAGGTGATGGAGGTCGAGGTGAAGCATCTGGTCGGGATGCTCAAGAACCCGAAGGTTGCCACCGTGCTGAAGGCCTATGGTTGGCAGGAGGCCCGGCGGAAGGACTTCGGCTTGGCTGGTAAAGGCAAGGGTCTGTGTCGGCTACCGTCGCTACTCGCGGCTTAAGCCGAAACCTATCACTTACCCAGAAGCTCCCCGTGGGAGAATGATAGGTTTCTCCGACCTTGGTCGTCTCAGCATGAAGAACATTTTTGCTTGAGAAACTAGGCATTTACGCAAGAAGACCCTGGGTTCTTTCTGCGTGACTGCCTACTTTCTTCAGGGATTGCTCGGTCTCGTTTGCTGAGATGTGGGGTTACGCAGGAAGACCCAGTGTGCCTTGCGTAATCCCACAACTCTCGACCCAGAGGTGGCCCGAAATTCCAGGCTGTGGGCCACTGCGAGGAGTACTGCGCAATGACCTCGGTCCTTACCCACTGGCGTTGCACTCACAAGAAGAAACGAGTGGTGTCAACCATCTTCGACATCACAGCTCTCTGCGAAAGCGTTCAGGAACTCAGGTTTGAGGAACTGGAGGAAGTTCTTCGCCACAGACACCTGGGAACGAAGCTCCTCGAAAGAGATGAATTGACACATCTCTGACATGGGTGGTGTTAATCTGGCGAATGTTGGCCTGTTGACTTCTGTCATCACTTTGGCCCGCCTCTCGCCTGGAGCAACAATGTACAGTGGTATGTTCAGATTGGGTTGCATCGTGATCAGGTCGGACATCCGAAGCAAGCCAGAGAAGACTGAGGTGGTACTCTCGATCTCAAAGGCTGCTTGAATGGAATTGCCTTTCAGCCATAGAACATCAATCAGCTCAATCGTCCTGGTGGTCGCCTCATCGAACTGAAGGGGTAGGGTTGGCTTTAACCTAGGCAGAGAAGTGAACAGATTACCTTGAAATGACTTGCCTCGATCATTCTTGGCCACCCAGACATCAAGGCCCATGTCGTTGCCGAGCTTGAGAAGCAGCCATTGTATCTCGGTATGGGCCGTCGCTTCCTTGACTTCAGCCTCGGCAGAGGCAATCGGCAGATGGCCGTTCAGTGGTGGCGGCGGCACCTCCTCGGGTTCATCTTCCGGGATCGTCACGAGCCCACCCTTGGCCGCCTTCAGGATGGGGGGCGTCTTGTAGAGCTTTGTCGCATCAAAGGGACGCTCCACAGGGTTCTTCACTGCCTCAAGAACGGCAGCGACGACAGCAGCTCCATCCTGTGGTTTCCATTTGTATGGCGATCCCCGAAAGTGCCCGGTCCATGCGTGGGGGCTCTTGAGGTTCTGGAAGACGGAGAGCTTGTCCTTCAGCTCGATCACCGGAACGGCCGTAGTTGGCTCCAGCTTCGCAACCAGCTTCACCGGGATGCGGGCGGGGAAGTCGCCTGCCGTCCAGATTGGTTTGGCGTCCTTGAAGGCCGAGCCGACGACCTCCAAGAGGCCGATCCAGCGAGACACCCCTGTCAGGTAGCAGAGAAGGATGTCCCCCTTGTTCATCTTCTGAACGTTGTTCCAGCGTTTCTCGCGGAAGCCCGAAACGTTGGCTCCAGCGGCGAGAAACTCCGTCCACGTCTCATAGGTGAAAAGGTCGAGCCAATAGGTGGGCTGCACGGTGCATCTACCTCCTGGGCGGAAGTAAGCGGAACCGTAGCTCGCCGTCGAGCCGTTCATAGGTTAAGGCGACCAAAAGGCACGCTTCAGCTCCTTCAGTGTCTTATCCGGCACTCTGTTCAGTCGAATGACACCCCGCCTCGGTAACCAGGAGCAAGGGCTGCCGCTCAGACCCAAGGGTTCCAGCCAGGGGAGGTATGGAGCCTCCTGCAGGAAAAGATACTCCCCCCCTTTCTGTGAGGACCGGGGGTGGGGCCTACCGGGCTGCCCTCGTGGCTGCCATGATTTCCGAGAGCGTTCGCTTCAGCCCAGCCTCTAACACCAACACCACCAACGAGCAGCGAAAGCGTCTCTTTTTGAAGACGGGGGTGGGGCCGGGGGCCAGCCCGCAGGGGTGTCACTGGAGCCTCCTTAGATGGGATCGCTCAGGCTGGCACTTGATCCTCACCGATCCGGCTCTGGCGCTTGCCCTCGTGCTCGCCTTCGTGGTGCAGACCATGGTTGTGGCGGTAGAATGTGAGGCCATCCTTGTGACCGATAGAGGACTGGCCACCGACATTGGCTTTGGGCCAACGAGACAAGACGAGACGAGCAGCCCCAGGCCACCCTTGTGTCTCACATGGGCTTGCCCCAGCGGCACACGAGAGTGCCGCCTCGAATGTGTCTCACACGAATGGGTGTTGACCTTGTGATACGTCTCATCCAAGAAGGAAGCCCCAATGAGACGAACGCGGGCGAGAGAGACACCCATGCTGATCGGCTACGCGCGGACCTCCACCACCGACCAAGAGGCCAGCTTCGAGGCCCAACAGGAGGAGCTTCGCAAGGCAGGCTGCGAGAAGGTCTACCGTGAGCAGGTCTCGGCGGTAGCCAAGGAGCGCCCCCAACTGGACAAGGCCCTCGGCCACCTGCGGCCGGGTGACGTGCTGGTCGTGACCAAGCTCGACCGCCTCGCCCGCTCGGTAGAGCACCTGATCGCCTTGGTGCGCCAGATCGAGGCAAGCGGAGCATCCCTTCGTATCCTTGGCCTGGGGCTCGACACGGCGACGCCTACGGGTCGCCTCATGCTGACCATGCTCGGGGCCGTGGCCGAATTCGAGCGCTCCTTGATGCTGGAGCGGCAGAGGGTCGGGATCGAGAAGGCGAAGGGCGAGGGGAAGTACAAGGGCCGGAAGCCCACGGCTCGGGCCAAGAGCGCCCAGGTGATGGACCTGAAGGCGCAGGGGGTCGGTCCTGCGGAGATCGCCAGGAGGCTCGGCATTGGGAGGGCCAGCGTGTACCGCATCCTTGGCCGTCGGCTCGCGAGTGGTGACACTCGGGCTGCCCAGGAGTGAGCACAAGATGTAGTAGGGAAACCCTAGTAAATTACTAGGAATAGTGTAACTCAGTCTCAGGGTGGGACAATGTTGACGAGGGAAAATCCAGACCCTCGGGGCTCCCCACGGGTGCCCCTCTGGCCTGACACGGAGCGCACTCTGCTCCGCTTCGCGGACACACCGCAGCTCTGCTCCACCAGTGCTCCACGACCGTCTGGACCCCGTGTCTCCCCTCGTGCTACCCCTACGGGCGAGGACGCCAGACAGCCAAGGAATCAAAGGCTTAGGTGCAAGGCTTGATGGTGGAGCCGATCGGACTCGAACCGACGACATCCTGCTTGCAAAGCAGGCGCTCTCCCAACTGAGCTACGGCCCCGGTGCGGGCGGTATATGGCGCGAAACGGCGGGCGGTGCAAGGCTGCCCGTGTGCGACGGGTCAGTCCTGCTCGATGGCTGCCACGAAAGCGTCGAGCGCCAGGCGGCGATGGCTGATGGCGTGCTTCTCCTCGGCCGTCATCTCGGCAAAGGTCTTCTCGAAGCCGTCGGGCACGAAGATCGGGTCGTAGCCGAAGCCCCTGGCCCCCCGCGGGGTATCGACCAGGGTGCCCTCGACCCGGCCCTCGAAGAAGCGGTGGCGGCCGTCCGGATGACATAAGCACAAGACCGCGACGAAGGCGGCGCGCTTGTCGGCCGCCGCGAAGCTGCCGAAGCGCCGGCGCAGGCCGTCCAGAACCTTGCGGATCGCAAGCTCGAAATCGCGCGCAGGTCCGGCCCAGCGGGCCGAGTGGATGCCGGGCTCGCCACCCAGGCCGTAGACGACGAGGCCGCTGTCGTCGGCGAGCGCCGGCAGGCCGGTCGCCTCGGCGGCCGCCCGCGCCTTCAAGAGCGCGTTCTCGGCGAAGGTCGCACCGGTCTCCGCGGGCTCGGGCAGGCCCAGGGCGGCCGCACCTTCGACCCCGATCCCGTGCGGTGCCAGCAGGAACTCGAACTCCCTGAGCTTGCCGGGATTGTGGGTCGCGATCAGGAGCCTCTTGCCGTCGATCAGCATTCTCGTGCCTTCCGTTCCTCAGGCGAGCCCCAGAACCTGCCGCTGCAGCGCCACGAGCTCGGCGATGCCCGCCCTCGCCAGCGCGCGCATGGCCTCGAACTGCTCGACCCCGATCGGCGTCTGTTCGGCCGTGACCTGGATCTCGACGATGCCGCCCGAGGCCGCGAGCACGAAGTTGGCATCCGCCTCGGCCGTGCTGTCCTCGGCATAGTCGAGGTCGAGGACGGGCGTGCCCTGGATCAGGCCGCAGGAGACCGCCGCCACCGGCTCGCGCAAGGGCAGCCGCGGCAGCTCGCCCGCGGCCACGAGCTTCTGAAGCGCCCGGTGCAGGGCGACGTAGGCGCCGGTGATCGAGGCCGTGCGCGTGCCGCCGTCGGCCTGGAGCACGTCGCAGTCGACGATCACCTGGCGCTCGCCCATGGCATCCGTCTCGGTGACGGCGCGCAAGCTGCGGCCGATCAGGCGCTGGATCTCGAGGGTGCGGCCGGACTGCTTGCCGCGCGCCGCCTCGCGCGGGGTGCGGGTGTTGGTCGAGCGCGGCAGCATGCCGTACTCGGCCGTGACCCAGCCTTTGCCGGTGTTGCGCAAGAAGGGTGGCACCCGCTCCTCGACCGTGGCCGTGCACAAGACGTGGGTGTCGCCGAAGCGGACGAGGCAGGAGCCTTCGGCGTGGCGGGCGACGTCGAGCTCGAGGCTCACGGGGCGCATCTGGTCGATGGCGCGGCCGGAGGGGCGCATCATGGGCTTCCTTCACCGATCACGAGACGGGCGGGTGTAGCGCAAGCGCGGCGCCCGTTCAAACCGGACCGTGCGCCGGCGGTGAGCAGGCCGGGTCGCGCGCGGCATTTCGGGGATGGCGGAAGGGCCGCTCTCGGGGTCATGCTCCGGCAGCGCGCCGCCCCCCGACGGCGGATGCTCGGGTCGGGGGGCCCGATCCACCGGCGGATCGAGGAGGGCATCGTGGCGAGCACCGCGACGATCGCGGCAAGGGTGGGCAGCGGCCCGCTCCGCCGGGCGACGTGCCCGACGGATGCCGGCCGATGAGCCTGCTCCTGCCGCCGGGTGCTGGGCGGGAAGCGAGGCTCCTGCTGCTGGCACGGGGCCTGCGCGCCGCCGCCGACGGCTGGATCAGCATCGTCCTGCCCTCCTATCTTCTGGCGCTGGGCCTCGGCGCGCTCGAGATCGGCATCCTCGCCACCACGACCATGTTGGGCTCGTCGGTGCTGACGCTGGCCGTGGGCTTCATGGCGGGCCGGCTCGATCCGCGCCGCACACTGCTCGCGGCCTCGCTACTGATGGCGGCGACGGGCCTCGCCTTCGCGCTCGCGGGCGGCTTCTGGCCGCTCCTCGTCGTGGCCTTCGTGGGTACGCTCAACCCGTCCTCGGGCGATGTCAGCCTGTTCTTGCCACTCGAGCAGTCGCTGCTCGCCCACAGCACCGCCGAACGCGACCGCACGGCGCTCTTCGCCCGCTACAGCCTCGTGGGCTCGCTGTGCGGCGCCAGCGGCACGCTCGTGGCCGTCCTGCCCGAGACCGGGGAGCGGCTCGGCATCCCGCTCCTCGCCGGTCTGCGGGCGATGTTCGTCCTCTACGGCTTCGTCGGCGTCGCGGCCTGGCTGGCCTATCGCGGGCTGCCGCGCGGGAGCGACGGCACGGACGGACGGCCAGCGGCGCCGCTCGGGCCTTCGCGGCGGATCGTCCATCGGCTCGCCGCCCTCTTCAGCCTCGACAGCTTCGCCGGCGGGCTCGTGGTGCAGTCGCTGCTCGCCTTGTGGCTGTTCGACGCTTTCGGCCTGTCGCTCGCTGCAGCGGCGAAGCTGTTCTTCTGGACCGGCGTGCTCAGCGCCGCCTCCTATCTCGCCGCCCCGCCGCTGGCACGGCGGATCGGCCTGATCCGGACCATGGTGTTCACCCATCTGCCGGCGAATGTCTGCCTCGCTCTGGTGCCGTTCACGAGCGCCCTCTGGCAGGCGGTGGCCCTCCTTCTCGTCCGCAGCCTGCTCTCGCAGATGGACGTGCCGGCGCGCACCTCCTACGTCATGGCGGTGGTGACCCCGCCCGAACGGCCGGCGGCAGCGAGCCTCACCAACGTGCCGCGCAGCCTGGCCGCGGCCCTGAGCCCGACGCTCGCGGGCTGGCTCCTCGGGCTCTCGGGCTTCGGCTGGCCGCTGCTCCTGGCCGGCCTGCTCAAGATCACCTACGACCTCGCCCTGCTCGCCCGGTTCCGCCACGTGCGTCCGCCCGAGGAGCGGGCCGGGTGAGCCTCAGATCTCGGCCGCCGCAGCGGCGCGAGGCTGCCAGATCTCGGTCATGCCCTCGTTGCGCTCCTCGGCCGCGTCGTGCAGCACCGCGCCGGGGCAGGCGAAGAGGAGCGGGCTCGGCTGCGGCGGCAGGCTGCGGACGGGCACCCCGCTCAGAGCGTCCGGCTCGATGGCGAAGCCCAGCCGGGCATCGAGCGTCACGAGATCGGGCCCGCTCACGTCGAGCCGCGGCTGGCGGAACGCATCCTCGAGGCTCATCTCGAAATCGGCCAGGAACGAGGCGATCTGCAGCACCGCCGGCAGGATGCGCCGCCCGCCCGAAGCACCCAGCGCGAAGCGCCGCTCGCCCGAAAAGCCGAGTACCGGGCACATGTTCGACAAAGGCCTTTTCGCGGGGCCGATCGCGTTGGGTCCGCCCGGCCGCGGATCGAACCACATGATGCCGTTGTTGAGGAGAAGGCCGGTGCCGGGTGCGAGCAGCTTGCTGCCGAACGTCGACAGGAGGGTCTGCGTGAGCGCTACCAGATTGCCGTGACGGTCGACCACCGAAAGATGCGAGGTGCAGGCGGGAGCGCGCCGATCGTCGCCCTGGTCTGTCAGCCGCTCGCGATAGGCACCGAGCAGAGCACGCGCATAAGCCGTGAAGGCGGCGGGGCCGGGGTGACGGTCGCGGCCGGGCTCCAGCTCGCGCAGGAGCTCGAGGCAGCGCACGAAGCTCGTCCCGGCGTAAAGACCCGGCATGGCGAGGAAGCGGTTGCCCCGATGCTCGGCCGCGAGCGGTGCCGTGATCCGGGCGCGGTAGGCCGCGAGGTCCGCCGCATCGATCGGCACGCCGAGCCGCGTGCAGTCGGCCAGGAGCCGCATCGCGAGCCCGCCCTCGTAGAACCCGCGCGGCCCTTCCTCGGCGAGCTCGCGCAGGCTGTCGGCGAGCCCCGGCAGCGCGAGCCGCAGCGGGTCGCCGGTCCAGGGCGGCACCGGCGGCAAGCCTTCGGGCAGCCAGACGGCGGCGGCTTCGGGATGGAGCCGCAGCTCGCGCGCCGCGTTCGCGATCGTCTGGCTCACGTACCAGTCGACCGCGAGCCCCGCCTCGGCAAGCGCGATCGCGGGTGCGGCGAGCTCGGCGAAGGGCAGGCGGCCGAACCGCTCGTGCGCGAGCCGGTAGCCGTCGGCCTGCCCCGGCACCGCGACCGAGAACGGGCCGTGCAGGTTGCGGTCCCCGACGACGGCGGGCCACCCGAACAGGTCGCCGGCCTTGCCGCCGGCGAGCGGATACAGGGCGGGATCGAGCTTACGGGGCGAGACCATACCGAAGTCGATGGCCTCCGCCCGACCTTCCTCGGCCAGCCAGACCAGCATGCAGCCGCCCCCGCCGAGGCCGCTCATCCAGGGCTCGACCACGCCGAGAGCGAGGGAGGCGGCGATCGCCGCGTCGACCGCGTTGCCGCCGGCGCGCAGGATCTCGGCTCCGACCTCGGCCGCGGCGCGGCTCTGTGCCGCGACGACTCCCCGCGCCGAGCGGACGACCTCCTTGTCGACCTGCCAGGTCGTGCCCGCGATCATGGCACCTCTCCTCGTGCTGCCGTCCCGAGGGGTAGAGCGGGCGCCGGAAACCGGCAAGGCTCGGGCCGGCATGGCGCGCGCCTTCCCTTGCGCATGAGCGGAACATGGACCATCTATCATGATCGGCGGCGCATCGGCCGCCTCTGAGGTGCTGCCATGCTGCGCGTTCTCGGCCCGCTCGTGGCCCTGGGGCTTCTCACCGGATGCGTGACCGACGGCAACGGAGGCGGGTACGGCGATGCCAGCTCCGGCATACGCTGGAGCGGTCCCTACGGCGATCCTTACGCCCGGCCGCTTCCCGGCTATCCGTTCTACGGCCCTTACGGCTATGGCCCTTATGGCGGCCCGTTCCGGCGCTACGACGACGATGCCGGCCGTTTCGTGCGGCGGGGCAACGTCGTCTGCGATCGGGCGACCGAGACCTGCTATCGCGGCCGCGAGCTCGACGTGAGCGAAACGCGCGACTTCTTCGGCAGGAAGGCCGCGCGCGAGGCCGACCGGGTGCGCGACGCGTTCGGCACCAACCACGTCTTCCGGGCCGACGACGACGTGGTCTGCAACCGGCGCGAGCGGGTCTGCTACAAGGACGGCCACCCGGACCGCAGCGAGACGCGCGACCTCTTCGGCAAGAAGGCCGCGCGCCGGCTGGGCGACTGACCGCCCGGTTCCGGGCTGCATCTCTTCGCGAACGCTGATCAAGCAAACCGAAATAATCGCCAGCCACCCGGCAGAACGGCGGCAGTCCCATCCCTGCTGTCCGATGCTGCCGGGAACAATCCTTCAGCTCTCCGGTTAGTCCGGCGTCTCTCGACGCACCAAGAACGGCGTCTTCTGCTTCTTCCGCCTCGGAAAGGAGGTCGAGAAGTTTCGGCGGAACGTGGGCAGAGCGCACAACCGGAGATGCTGGACATGCGCCGACTGACGGCATTCATCCTGACGTCCTTCGCTCTCGTCCTGGCGGCCGGCCAGGCCCATGCCGGGCGGGGCCGGGCCGCCTTCGCCCAGGTCGGCGTGGCGTCCTGGTACGGCCCCGGCTTTCACGGCCGGCGCACCGCGAGCGGCGAGCCGTTCGACCAGGACGATCTCACCGCCGCGCATCGCGACCTGCCGCTCGGCAGCGAGGTGACGGTGACCAATCTCGAGAACGGCCGCTCGATCGTCGTCCAGATCAACGACCGCGGGCCCTACGTGAAAGGCCGGGTCATCGACCTCTCCAAAGCCGCCGCCCGCCGCCTCGGCATCATCGAAGAGGGCGTGGCCAAGGTCCGGATCGAGGCCACGCCGCAGCAGCTCGCCCTCGCCGAGCGCTGAGGCGACGCTGTCGGCGGCCGCTCAGGGCTTCTCGGCGAGCCGCCATCCCGGCCGGAAGTAGCGCTTGAGCTGTTCTTGCCGTCGCGCCAGCTCGCCGGTGCGGCTCCAGGCGCGAAGAACCGCCGGCGGCACCGGCCGGGTCGGGATCTTGGGTCCGCGCGGGTCGAACAGGCCATAGGCCGCAGCCGCGGTCACCTGTTTCTCCTTGCCGTAGCCCTTGCCGGCCATTCTGCAGTCGAGCGCCGGCGCCCCGCGCGGCTCGCCCGCGGCGTAGTGCGTCATGAACACGTGCTGCCCGATGACTGCGGTTCGCTTCAGCCCGGCGAACCAGGGGCATTTGGCGGGGTCCATGAGGGTCGGGTTGACGAAGTAGAGCGCACCGCCGGTCGGATCGCGGGGTGCGAGCCAGTCGAGCGCCACGGCGAGCCGCCAGGCCTGAACCAGCACGAGGCGCGCCTCGCGCGAGGTGGCGCCCAGCACCTCCGAGAGATTCTTGCCCTCGGGTGCTGCCAGCGCGCTGCGCAGGGCGGGCCGCTCGCTCACCGGCTGGAACTGGCCGTCCTGCAGCGCCACGGCGCAGATGTCCTTGGGAAAGCTCGGATGGGCGAGACGGTTGCGCACCACCCGCATCACCGCCGCCATTCCGGCCGCACCCTCGCCCGCCGCCTCGGCATAGGCGATCATGGTGAGGCAGCGCCGCTGGCGATCGTCGAGGATCGCCGCCGCGGCGGCACGGGTCGTGGGCAGCGCGCCGTGCAGCACGAGCAGAAGAAGGCCCAGGCGGTGCAGCAGGCGGACGATCGGCAAGAGCGCTCCTCTTCTCGAGATCACGGGTTGCCTTCCCGTAGCGCAAGGTCGATCCCCGAGGCCAGCCGGAACGATCGCGGCCGCGAGCGCCCTTGCATCGCGCCGATCGTCTGCTATCTCCCGCGCACGACCCTCCGCCCCTCGCGGCGGCAACGGACGGAGGTGGTGGCGATGCGGCAGGCGCTGGCCCCGGTGTCCCGGCCACTTCAGGTGGCAGAGATGATCCCGCTGTCGGCGGCCGGCCGGCAGCCCTTGTTCTTCTTCGGCACGCTCACCGATCTCGACGTGCTGGCCTACGTGCTGGCCCGGCCGATCGATCTCGACGATCTGGCGCCCGCCACGATCGCGGGCTTTCGCCGCGTGCAGGCTCGCGGCGCCAGCTACCCGGTCCTGATCCCGGCATCCGGCAGCCGGGTCGAAGGGCTCCTGCTGCGGCACGCCACCCGGCGCGACATCGCCCGCATCAACCACTACGAGAGCGAGGAGTACCGGGCCGAGCTGCACCGGGTCGCGACGGCCGATGGCGCCCGTCACGCGGCCTGGCTCTATCTCGGCCTCGACCATCTCGAGGCCAGCGACGAGCCATGGGAGCTCGAGGCGTGGCAGCGCATCCACAAGGCCGGATTTTTCGCCGCCTGCGACGGCTGGATGGCCGATTTCCGCGAGCTCGAGGGCACATGAACCTACGCACGAGCGAAATCGATCGTTGACAGCCCGCCCGGGATCTGCGCGAACTCCGGGCAGGTGGCAACCAGCAGAAAGGAGGTGATCCGATGTCTAGCGCTATGGTGCGTGGGCTCGAGCTTGCGGCGCGGATGTCGATCACGTCCGCTCGCGGACTTCAGACCAGGCGATAACGTCAACAGACGACCGCCGAAGCACCTACGCTTCGCTGAACGGGGCCGCCTTGCGCAAGGCGGCCCCTCTTCATTTCCAGGCGCGCCCCGGAGCCCGGCGGCCACCCGGGCAAGCGATGCCCCCGACGGACTCGATTCGGCTGGCGCGGGTCGGGGGGCGGCGCTCACCGTGACCGGCGCCGCGCGACAGCTCCCGACCTCGCCCGCCGATGGCCCTTCCCGGCTTCTCGTGCCTCCCTCACACCATGCTCGGCAGCACGCGATCCGGCGGACGGTGACCGTCGGCGAAGGTCTTGATGTTGATGATGACCTTCTCGCCCATGTCGATGCGGCCCTCGATCGTGGCCGAGCCCATGTGGGGCAGGAGCACGACGTTCTCGAGCTGGCGCAGCTTCGGGTTGATGGCAGGCTCGTGCTCGAACACGTCGAGGCCGGCGCCGGCGATCCGCTTCTCGCGCAGGAGACGGGTGAGCGCCGCCTCGTCGATCACCTCGCCGCGGCTCGTGTTGACGATGATGGCGTGCGGCTGGAGAAGGGCGAGCCGCCGGGCGGAGAGGAGATGGAAGGTCCCCGGCGTGTGCGGGCAATTGATGCTGACGATGTCGACCCGGGCGAGCATCTGGTCGAGGCTCTCCCAGTAGGTGGCCTCGAGCTCGGCCTCCAGGCTCTCGTGGACGCGGCGGCGGTTGTGGTAGTGGACGGAGAGGCCGAAGCCCTTGGCACGACGGGCGACGGCGCTGCCGATCCGTCCCATGCCGACGATGCCGAGCCGCTTGCCCCAGATGCGGTGGCCCAGCATCGAGGTCGGGCTCCAACCGGACCACTCGCCTGAGCGGGCGAGGCGCTCGCCCTCGGCGAGGCGGCGCGCGACCGCGAGGATGAGCGCCATGGTCATGTCGGCCGTGTCCTCGGTGAGCACGCCGGGCGTGTTGGTGACGGTGATGCCGCGCTTGTAGGCCGCCTCGACGTCGATGTTGTCGACACCGGTACCGTAGTTGGCGATCAGGCGCAGGCGCTCGCCGGCGTGGGCCAGGACCGAGCTGTCGATCCGGTCGGTGACGGTGGGCACCAGCACGTCGCAGCTCTTCACCGCCTCGATCAGCTCGGCCTTGGAGAGCGGCTGGTCGGTCGTGTTGAGGCGGGTCTGGAACAGCTCCATCATCCGGGTCTCGATCACGTCCGGCAGCTTGCGGGTGACGATGACGACCGGTCGGTTGCGCGGCATCGGGAACCTCCAGTGGAGCGCGGCGGCTTGGAGCTAGGCAGTAGCAGAAACGGCAGCGTCGCTCAAACGCGGTGCTGCGGTGCAGAGGGCTTCAATCCCCCGCCCGCGGGCGGTATGACGAGCGCATCGTTTCCGGCTGGCAAGGGATCACGGTCCGTGACCGCCTTCTCCTCCCGCATCCGACGCCTCGCCCTCGCCTTTGCCGTGCTCGGCGCCGGCATGGGCGGAGCCGCGGCCGAGAACGCGGCACCCCCCGGCTCGCGCGGAATCGGCCCGAGCGGGCTGCCGCTGCCGCGCTTCGCATCGCTCGCCTCCTCCGAGGTCAACGTGCGCACCGGCCCCAGCACCGACCATCCGATCCGCTGGGTCTACACGCGCGTCAACCTGCCCGTGAGAATCGTCGAGGAGTTCGACGTCTGGCGGCGGATCGAAGACCCGGACGGCGAGACCGGCTGGGCGCATGCGAGCCTGCTGCAGCTCCGCCGCACCGTGCTCGTGCGTGGGAAGGAGATCCAGGAGCTCCGCCGCTCACCCGACACGAACGCGCGCGTGGTGGCGCGGGTCGAGCCCGGCGTGATCGGCTCCCTGGTCGAGTGCAGCGACGGCTGGTGCCGGATCGAGGCCGGCGGCGAGCGCGGCTGGCTGCCAAAGACGGTCTTGTGGGGAGTGGGACCCGAAGACTAGGGCGTGCGGGTGGGCCAAAAGGCGATCCGCGCCCGCCACGCGCCGACCTTCAAACGGCTCGGCCCGCCTCGCTGCGGGAGGTCATAGCCAGAGCGAGGCCGCCCGGCTCCGGGAGCGTTTGCCGGCGGGCGCGCGGGTGACCTTGCTCGCCGTGGACGGGGCCGTGACCGGCAGCGGGGCGGGGCCGCTCCACGGTGTTCCTCCGCTAGCGGCCCCGCCCCGGCCCGCCCGCTTCGGTGCCGCGGGGCAGGCCGCGCAGCGGCGCGTTCCAGCGCCAGAAGAACTGCAGGAGTTCGACCACGCCGCGGCTTATGGCGAACACGCCGTAGGCGAGGCCCAGGAGGATCATGAAAGCGAGCTGCCAATAGCGCGCGAAATCGAAGCCGCTGGCGAGCCCCCAATAGCCGAAGAACGCGGCGAGCCCGCCGAAGAGCAGGCCCGAGGCGACGTAGATCAGCCGCAAGCCGACCTCGCCGATCAGCCGGAACGGGGCCAGGGAGAAGATCGTCTCGGTGGCGCCGAGGCTGACCGGAGCGTCGGCGACCGCAGGCGCCGAGGCTGCGGCGGGACCCAGCTGCATGCTTTCGAGCTCGAGCGTGGCCGCGATCGTCGCCGGCAGCTCGATCAGGCCCATGAGCCACTGCCGGTAGCCGTCGAGCCAGGAGCCGATCGGCAGCAGGAGCCGCCAGGCGGGGCAGCGCCAGCGCATGCCGGGCAGCGCCAGCAGCAGCCGGTCGCCGGTGAAGGCGCACATGAAGCCTCTGGCATGGGCATGCTCGTCCAGCGCTTTCAGCCGCTCCAGCATGGTGGTGGTGAGGATGGTCCGGGCCAGCACCTGATCGGTGCCGTAGGCTTCGAACACGCCCTCGAAGGTCGGGTCCTCCAGCGTCACCGGCTCGATGGGGCTGCCGGTCCGGGCGATCAGGTTGCCGAGAAGGCCGCGATCGCGCCGGACGAGGGTGAGCCCCGGCCGGCTCCGGGCCAGGCGGAAGCTGCCGAGAACGCCGCCGAACACCCGATAGCCGTTCTCGTCCTGGAGCAGGTTCGCCTCGAGCAGCGCGAAGGGCACGGTCCCCGACCGGCCGGCCAGCAGGTGGATGACGCGGGCACCCTCGAACGGCTCGACCAGTCCGCTGGTCCGGAACGGGCCGAGGCTGCAGCCGCTCTCGGCGAGCGCTCCGCGCACGTGGGCTCCGTCCTCGCCCCAGACGTAGCGGATCCCGGCCCGGTCCGCGACCAGCGCCTCCAGCACGAGCCGCGCCATGGCGCTCTGCCAGGCCAGAACGATCCAGGGGGCGGCGACGAGGCCGATGATGCCGAGCCAGAAGCAGGCCCCGCCCACCGCCTCCCAGTCCGGTCCCATGCTGCCGATCGCAGCACCGACCGGCCAGCTCAGGGTTCCGGCCGCCAGCGCCGCGAGCGCCCAGCCGAGCGTGATGCGCCGGCGCCGCTCGAGCCGCGCCTCGAGCTCCTGCCCGGTCACGGCTCAGGCTCCGGACGGGCCGCGCCCAGGATCTCCTCGACACTGGGCGCCTTGCGCGCCGCCGTGTCGGCCTCGAAGAACGGCATGGCTTCCACGCCCGCGAGCGCGGCGAGGAGGCTGCCCGGAAAGATCTGGATCAGGCTGTTGAGCCGGTTGACGGCGGCGTTGTAGAAGCGGCGCGCCGCCGTGATCTGCGCTTCCACCTCGGTCCAGGTGCGCTGCGCCTCGATCACCGTCGCGTCCGCCTTGAGCTCGGGATAGGCCTCCATCGCCACGAGGAGCCGGGCGGTCTTGCGCGCGAGCTCGCCTTCGGCCCGGAAGCGCTCGCCCATGGCGGCGGCGCTGTCCTCCAGCGGCCGTTCGAGCCGGGACCGGAGCCGGGTCACCTCCTCGATCAGACCGCGCTCGTGCGCCATGTACCGTGCCGCGAGCTGCACGATGTTGGGGATCAGGTCGTGGCGCTGGGTCAGATGCACGTCGATCGAGCTCAGCGCTTCGCGCACCTTGTTGCGCCGCGCCACGATCGCGGCGTACCAGAGATAGAGCGCTGCCAGCACCGCGACCACGATCGCGATCGAGCCCCAGGACATCGTGCCGACCTCCCTGCCTCGGCTGAGTTCCACTGCGCCGGATCGTGCCATGACCGGGCCGGGAAGGCTGTGCGTTAGCGCACGCGCGCAGGCTCCCGCGGCTCGTCCACGAGCAGCCGCAGCCGGGCCACGATGGCCTCCCGATCCGGCTGGGGGAGAAGATCGGCCAGGGTCGTGCGGTCGAGCACGGCGAAGAAGGCCGCGAGCGCCTCCTCGAGGACGGTCTGGAGCCGGCAGCAGCCGCCGATGGCGCAGCCCACGGGCTGCGCCGCGCCGGCCTCGCCGCCGTGCGGCGACCGACCGGCCGGCGGGAAGCAGTCGACCAGCGCCAGGTCCTCCTCGGTGCGCCGGACCACGTCGCCGATCCGGATCGCCTCGGGCGGCCGCGCCAGCCGCAGGCCACCGCCGCGGCCGCGCAGCGTCTCGACGAACCCGGCCCGGCCCAGCCCGTGCACCACCTTCACGAGATGGTTCTCCGAGATCCCGTAGGCTTCCGCGATCTCTCGGATCGAGGCGAGCCGGTTCGGGCACAGGCCCAGGAAGATCAGGACGCGCAGCGCGAAGTCGGTATGGCGGGTCAGGCGCATCGGGAAGGTTTATCTTTTTTGCATCTTTTCGTCGAGCGGTTCGCGTCTCTCCCCGGCCGAGGTCCGATCGGAAAGCCCGCGCCGCAGCAGACGGAGCAGCGCCACCTCGATCTCCTCGTACGTGTAGGGCTTGAGCAGGCAGGGAGCGCTGCGCAGCATCGTGTCGCTCAGGTCCTCGGCCGCATGTCCGGTCACCACGGCGAAGGGCACGCCCATCTCGCGCAGCCGCATCGCCACCGGAGCGGCCGAGCCGTCGGCGAGTTCGGCATCGATCAGCGCCAGATCCGGCTGCTCCTGCCGGAGCAGGCTCAAGGCATCCGCCACCGACGAGGCAGGACCCAGCACCGTGCAGCCGAGCCTCTCCGAGAGATCGGCGAGATCGAAGGCAATCACCGATACGTCCTCGGCGACCAGAAGCCTCCGGCCCGCCAGCTCCGATCCTTGAGCGTTCATTTCTTCCCCGAAATTATTCCTTATGGGCGAAAACGATAGCCCTGAAAAGCCGAAGCAGCAATCCGCGATCTCGCATGAAATTATGACGTAAAGGTTAAGGCACTGAAAGATCATGGCGGCAACTCCGCGTCCGGTACTGGCCGCCGCAGGTGCAGGTGCTACGATGACGCCGATCGTCACGGCCGCGGAGGTGACTCGGGTGGAAGGGATGGACGAAGCGCTGCGGCGCCGCATCGAGGAGCGGGCCTATACTCTCTGGGAGGCGGCCGGCCGGCCCGAAGGGCGTGAGCAGGAATATTGGCTGCTGGCCGAGCAGGAGATCCTGACCCAGTCGGTCGCGGGCGAGGAGGATCCCTATGTCGCCCTCGATCAGGAGGAACCCGGCTCCTTCGCGGCACCCGAGCCCGGCAAGCCGGCCGACCGCTCGACCGGCTGACCTCCGGGTCGAACGCTCCAGCACGAAAGTGCTGGTCTTTGTCCTGCAAGGCTTTCTGGAAATCGTTCGTGCGCGTGCCGTTGCATCGCGCGTGAGTTCCCGCCCGAGAGGCGGTATCGGGTGATATAGGAATATCATCATTAAATGGGTCCGAGTTCAAGGCGATCGGCCGGGATGTCCGCTCACGACCGGGTGTCGGCCTCGCCCGGCACGGGTGCGGGCTCGCCCAGGGCCTCGCGCGGCCGCAGCTTCTTCGCCGCCACGCAAGCGACGACGAGAAGCGGCGTGCCGGGGATCGGGCCCAAGGGGCCGAGCAACGCCCGAGACGGGCGATCCCGAGCCGTTGCTGCAGCTCCTGCCGGGCCTTCGGGAGACGGACGCGGCCATCCTCGGACGCGACCATGTCATGTGGACGAAGGCTGCGATGGTTTCGAGGGGCAGAAGCGGGCGGCTGCCGAGGCCGAGCACGGCAGCCTTCGCTACCGTGCTCCTGCGGCCGATGTCACCGGTTGGAGAAGGTGACGAGCTGGACTGGCCCCGGCTCGCCCCAGCGGCCGTTGGTCACGAGGAAAGCCGTCCGTCCGGTTCCGTTCCAGTTCGAGACCGCGGTCGCGACATCGCCTTCGCCCACCCGCGCCTGCGGGATCGGCGTGGTGCGGAAGCTCTTGCCGCCGCCATTGCCGAGCAGCATGACGTCGCCGTAGCGCTCGTTCTGGCCCTGGACGAGGTAGATGTCGAGCACCCCGTCGAGATCGACGTCCCCCACCGCCACGTCACGCCCCTGCTGCAGCGGCCAGGTGAAGCTCGCCTTGGGGAACGCGCCGTTCGCATTGAGCCGGATCGTGAACAATGTCTGCGCGACCTGCAGCAGGTCCAGCCTGCCGTCTCCGTCCACGTCCGCGAGCTCGAGCTGGATCGCGCTCGTCTTGCGGTAGGGTGTCGAGGCGCTGGTGTCCTGGAACCTGCCGCGGACGTTCTTGAGCGTGACGACGCCGCTCTTGGAGCAGAACAGGAGATCGGTCCAGCCGTCGCCGTCGATGTCGCCGGGCTCGACGCACACCGAGCCGAGCTCGCGCGTGACCGCCGGGTCCACCACCTCCTGGAACCGGCCGCCCAGATTGCGGTAGAGCCGGTTGGGGGTGGGAAAGATCGAGGGCACCTCGTTCGCCACCACGATATCGGGCAGGCCGTCGCGGTCGAAGTCGAGCACGGCGGCCTCGCGGCCGCGGCCGTGCGGGTCCGCCGCGCCCCAGGCATCGGGGACCTTGACGAAGCGGTGGTCCGGCGTCTGCAGATAGAGCTCGTTCGGGTAGTTGGTCTTGCACGTGCCCTGGCAGGCACCGACGACGCAGTAGAGGTCGATCAGCCCGTCCGGCAGCTTGGAGCTGCCGGTGCTGCCGAAGTCGGCGGCGACGCAGCCGTGGCGGTCCTGCCTCGGGAACGTGCCCGCCAGCACCTGGACGAAGCTGCCGTCGCCACGGTTCTGGAACAGCGGCCACTCCTTCATGCCGTGCGCGGAGAGCAGGATGTCGAGATCGCCGTCCTGGTCGTAGTCGAAGACGACGCTCTCGCCTTCGGTCTGCCCGTCCGGCTGGCCGAAATAGCTCAGCCCGGCGCTGGCGGCGATGTCGCGCGCGACGAGCAGCTGCGCCTGAGCCGAGGTGGCGAGAGCAGCGACGAGCCATGCCATCGCTCCCAGAACGCGCAGTATTTCGGCGTATGGTAATCTTCTAGGAGACATTGTTCGCTCGCAGCGGTGGTTATGATGATCAACGTTAACGGGACAGGGCTGCGTCCTGTCGTTTAATGATTGGACAAACATATGGTAGTATGAAGAAACTGCCGGATGGCAGGCTGGCCCTTGTCTCTTCTGCCCGACCGCAAGCGCCGCAGCACCGGTTCCGCTACAGCCAGCCGCGGCGTTTGAAGAGGAGGTAGGAGACCAGCGCCGAGAGCGCCATGAGGCCCAGGGCCCAGGCATAGCCGTAATGCCAGCCGAGCTCGGGGATGTCGTGGAAGTTCATGCCGTAGACGCTCGCCACCAGCACGGGCGGGGTGAGCAGCACGCTCACGATCGTGAGCATGTAGATCGCCTTGTTCTGCTGGATGTCGATCAGGCCTACCGTGGCGTCCAGGATGAACTCCATGTTGCCGGCGAGAAACGCGTTGTACTCGGCGGCGGCGCGCAGGTCGGTCTCGACCGCCTTCAGGCGCTTGTGCAGCCCCACCTCCTGGGCGTGCTCCCCGGCGAACGCCGCGAGCCGCAGCAGGCTCTGCACGCACTCGCGCAGTTTGGCGGCACGCGCGTGTTCCATGCCGATATCCTCGATCGCTTCCTGCAGCCGGTCCGTATTCCGGCCGAGCGGCAGACGGCGAGTCCCCTGGCGCCGGGCGTTGGCGCCGCCCCGGTGGAACACGGCCCGGCCCAGCCGGTCGAGCCGGTGCCCGACCTCTTCGAGCTGGTCGGCGACCCGGTCGACGATCGCTTCCAGCAGGGCCGCGAGCAGGCCACTGGCATCGTCGGCCTCGATCTCGCCGCTGGCGTAGCGCTCGATGAACGGGTCGAGCGCTTCCGCCCGGCCGTAGCGCACGGTGACGAGGCGCTCGCCGGTGCGCACGAAGGTTATCGGGATCGTGTCAGCCGGGTCCGGGTGCGGCCCCACCGGCACCAGCGCGCTCATCAGGAGCGTGCCGTTGCGCGCGACCAGCCGGTCCGAGGCCTGGATGCCGCCCGCCTCCTCGCGCGTGGGCACGGCGATGCCGAGCGCTCGCTCGAGCGCGCTCTCCTCCTCCGGGGTCGGGGTGACGAGGTCGATCCAGGCCGCCTCGCGCGGCAGGCCCTGCGACAGATCGGCCGCGAGCGGGCGGAGGCCCCCGGCGCCGATGGCGTAGAGGCGCAGCACGCCTCACCACCAGTAACGGCCGTAGTAGGGCGGCGGAAAGCGCACGTCCTGCTCGATCCAGCTCAGGCGCCGCTCGACCGCATCGAGCCGCTCGTTGGTCTGCTGCAGGAGGAGGCACAAGCGGAACTCGGGCGTGCTCTCGCCGATGCCGGCCTGCTGGCAGATCGCCGTGTGGCGAGCCAGGGCCTGCTCCGGCGTTTCCGGCTGCGGCAGGGCGGCGCAACCGGCGAGCGCCATCGCGACGATCAGGAGGAAGAGCGATGCGAGCAGGTAGCGCATGGCGTCAGCCCTCCATGGCGGGCGGCCACGCCTGCACGATGTCCTCGATGCCGCCCCTGGGTGCCGCTCGATGCTCCGCGGCGTAGCTGCCGAGATAGAGAAAGCCGATGATCCGGTCCGCAGGCCCGAGCCCGAGTCCCGCCTTCACGCCTTCGTCGTAAGCCTGTCTGCCGGTCGCCCATTTGGCGGCGAAGCCCAGCGCATGGGCAGCGAGCAGCATGTTCTGGGCCGCCGCCGCTGCCGCGGCGATCTGCTCGATGGCCGGGATCTTCGGATGGTCCTGCTCGACCTTCGCGACCACGATCACGATCACGGGCGCCCGCAGAGGTGCCGTGCGCTGCTTCTCGATCTCCTGCGGCGAGACATCGAGAGCAGCCCGCCGCACGCAGGCCGCGAACAGCTCGCCGAGACGCGCGCGGCCCTCGTCCTGCACGACGAGGAAGCGGAACGGGCGCAGCAGGCCGTGGTCGGGGGCCGCGGCGCCGGCTGCGAGGATCCGCCGCAGCTCCACCGCATCGGGCCCGGGGGGGCCCATCTTCGCCGGCGGGACGGTGCGGCGGGTGAGGATGGCGTCGAGCGCGTCCATGAGCCGATTCCAGGTGATGGCGAGCAGGACGAGGCTGGCCATTCCCGAGAGCGCGGTCAAGCCGCCCTGCCGCATGAGCGTCCGGCGAGGCGCACGCGCTCCCGTGCGTCGCTTGCAGGCTTGATTCATCCGCGGCATAGAGGGATGGTGCGGCGCAGCAAAACGGTGCGCGGCAGGCGCTTGGAGAGCTTCCCTATGGCCCTCGACGGGTACTACATCGACGATCTCGAGGAAGGCATGAGCGCGGTGTTCGGCAAGACGATCACCGACGCCGACATCCTGATGTTCGCCGGCGTGTCCGGCGACACGAACCCGGTGCACCTCAACGAGGAGTTCGCCGCCGGGACCGCGTTCCAGGGCCGGATCGCGCACGGCATGCTGACCGCGAGCCTGATCTCGACCGTGCTCGGCACCAAGCTGCCGGGGCCGGGCTGCATCTATCTCGGCCAGAGCCTGAAGTTCCTCGCCCCGGTGCGCGCCGGCGAGACGGTGCGCGCCGAGGTCACCATCAAGGCGATCGACCGCGAGCGCCGTCGCGTCACGCTCGAGACCGTGTGCAAGGTCGGCGGCAAGAACGTGCTCGAGGGCGAGGCCCTCGTCATGGTGCCGCGCCGCCCGGCCTGAGCCCCGAAGCTCCGCCCCGCGGCTCTGTCCGCGGGGCAGCTTTGGCCCTTTACAGGGTCGGTGCCGCATGGGACATAGCCCGCCATGCGCATCCACCGTGATCACGCCAGCCTCCCGGCAGCGGCGCGCGGTGCCTCGGTTGCGATCGGCAACTTCGACGGGGTCCATCGCGGCCACCGCGAGGTCATCCGTGTGGCCGCCGACCATGCTCGCGCCCTGGGCCGGCCCCTGGGCGTGATCACGTTCGAGCCGCATCCGCGCGAGGTGCTGAACCCCGCCGAAGCGCCCGCCCGGCTGACACCTTTGCGCCGCAAGGCGCGGATTCTGCGCGACCTCGGCGTCGAGCATCTCTACGTGCTCCGCTTCGACGCGCGCCTGATGCGGGTGCCGGCCGCCGCCTTCGTCAACGAAATCCTCGTCGGCGAGCTCGGGGTCGCCGCCGTTACCACCGGCCGCGACTTCCGCTTCGGCCACAAGCGCCAGGGCGATGTCGCGCTGCTCGCCGCCCTTGCCGCCGGGCACGGGATTCCGGTCAGCGCCGTCGATCCCGTCACCTTCGAGGGCGACGTCTGCTCCTCGACCGCGATCCGCGCGGCTCTGGCCGAGGGGCGGATCGCGCACGCCAACGCCATCCTGGGCTATCCTTACGAGCTCGACGGCGTCGTGCGCCCCGGCGACCGGCGCGGCCGCACGCTCGGCTTTCCGACCGCCAACGTCCATCCGCTCGCCCGCCGGCCGATGCTGCCCGCGCACGGTGTGTATGCCGTGAAGGCGGGCCTGCGGCGCGGCGGTGGCACGGTCTGGCACCCGGCCGTGGCCAATCTCGGCCGCCGCCCCACCTTCGATGGCAAAGGAACCCTGCTCGAGGTGCACCTTCTGGAAGGCGGCGGCGATCTCTACGGCGAGCGTCTGCGCGTGGCCTTCCTCGAGCGCCTGCGCGGCGAGGAGAAGTTCTCCTCGATCGAGGCGCTCCGTGCCCAGATCGCACGCGACTGCGAGCGCGCCCGCGCCGTCCACGCTCTCATTCCTGCCTGACGTCCGGCTCCGACGATGAAGAACGATTACCGCAACACGGTCTTTCTGCCGCGCACCGACTTCCCGATGAAGGCCGACCTGCCGAAGCGGGAGCCGGGCATCGTCGAGCGCTGGGAGCGGATCGGCCTCTACGGCAGGCTGCGCGCGGCCGCCGCCGGGCGCGAGAAGTTCGTCCTCCACGACGGCCCGCCTTACGCCAACGGCCACATCCACATGGGGACGGCGCTCAACAAGATCCTCAAGGACATCGTCAACCGCAGCCAGCAGATGCTGGGCAAGGACGCGCCCTACGTTCCGGGCTGGGACTGCCACGGGCTCCCGATCGAGTGGCAGATCGAGCAGGAGTACCGCAAGAAAGGCAAGGACAAGGACGCCGTGCCGGTGGCGGACTTCCGCCGCGAATGCCGCGCCTTCGCCGAGCGCTGGATCGACGTGCAGCGCGCGGAGTTCAAGCGCCTGGGCGTCGTCGGCGACTGGGCCAATCCCTACACGACGATGGCGTTCGAGGCCGAGGCGGGCATCTTCCAGGAGCTCGCGAAGTTCCTGCTCGACGGCTCGCTCTACCGCGGCAAGAAGTCGGTGATGTGGTCGGTGGTCGAGAAGACCGCGCTCGCCGAGGCCGAGGTCGAGTACCACGACCACACCAGCACCACGCTCTGGGTGAAGTTTCCGCTCGTTCGTCCGAGCCGCCCCGAGCTCGAGGGTGGCTCGGTCGTGATCTGGACCACGACCCCCTGGACCATCCCGGCGAACCGGGCGGTGGCCTATGGCGCCGGGATCGTCTATCGCGTGGTCGAGGTGGGCGAGGTCGCAGAGGACAGCCTCGCCAGGCCCGGCGAGCATCTCGTGATCGCGAGCGAGCGCCTGGCCGAGGTCGCCGATGCGGCTGGCATCCTGACGCACAGGACCTTGCGCGAGTTCATGGGCGCGGATCTCGCCGGCAGCATCGCCCGCCACCCTCTGGCCGGGCTGGAAGGTGCCTACGATTTCGAGGTCCCGCTGCTGCCGGGCGACTTCGTCACCACCGAGCAGGGTACGGGCCTCGTCCACGTGGCGCCCAGCCACGGCGAGGACGACTTCCTCCTGGGCCAGGCCTATGGCCTCGACGTGCCGGACACGGTGAGCGAGGACGGCCACTACACCGAGCAGGTGCCGGGCTTCACGGGCATCCACGTGTTCAAGGCCGCCGAGCCCGTGATCGAGGCGCTGAAGGCGCACGGCACCCTCCTTGCCCGCGGCAAGCTCGTCCACAGCTATCCCCATAGCTGGCGCTCGAAGGCGCCGCTGATCTTCCGTGCCACCGCCCAGTGGTTCATCCCGATGGACGGCGAGGGACGCCTGCGCGAGAAGGCACTCGCCGCCATCGACGCCACGCGCTGGGTCCCGGAGCGTGGCCGCAACCGCATTCGCGCCATGATCGAGACCCGCCCCGACTGGTGCGTCTCGCGCCAGCGCACCTGGGGCGTGCCGCTCGCGGTGTTCGTGCATAAGCAGACGGGCGAGGTCCTGCGCGACCCCGAGGTCGTGGCGCGCATCGCCGCCGCCTTCCGGGAGGAAGGAGCGGATGCCTGGTGGACCCGCGACCCGCAGACCTTCCTCGGCGACCGCTACCGGCTCGAGGACTACGAGAAGGTCGACGACATCCTCGACGTCTGGTTCGATTCGGGCTCGACGCACGCCACCGTGCTCGAGCAGCGGCCCGAGCTGAAATGGCCGGCCTCGCTCTATCTCGAGGGCTCGGACCAGCACCGTGGCTGGTTCCATTCGAGCCTCCTCGAGAGCTGCGGCACGCGCGGCCGCGCCCCTTACGAGTGCGTGCTGACCCACGGCTTCGTGGTGGACGCCGAGGGGCGCAAGATGTCGAAGTCCCTGGGCAACGTGGTCTCGCCCATCGACCTCATGAAGACCCACGGTGCCGACATCCTGCGGCTTTGGGTCGTGAGTGGCGACTACGCCGAGGACATCCGCATCGGCAAGTCGATCCTGGAGAGCGTCGCCGACACCTACCGGCGCCTGCGGAACACGCTGCGCTATCTTTTGGGCAACCTCGCCGGCTTCACCGAAGAGGAGCGTCTGCCGCACGCCGAGATGCCGGAGCTCGAGCGCTGGGTGCTGCACCGCCTCGCCGAGCTCGACGAGCTCGTGCGGCAGTGCAACCGCGACTTCGACTTCCAGCGTCTCTACAACGCGATCCACCATTTCTGCGCCACCGACCTCTCGGCGTTCTATTTCGACGTCCGTAAGGACTCGCTCTACTGCGACCGGCCCGACAGCATCCGCCGTCGCGCCGCGCGCACCGTGCTCGACGAGCTGTTCCGCCGGCTCGCCGCCTGGCTCGCCCCGGTTCTCGTCTTCACGACCGAGGAAGCCTGGCTCACCCGCTGGCCGGAAGCGGAGAGCGTGCATCTCGAGCTGTTCCCGGAGACGCCCTCCGCCTGGCGCGATCCGGCGCTCGGCGAGAAGTGGGAGCGCGTGCGCCGTGTGCGCCGGGTCATCACCGGCGCCCTCGAGCTCGAGCGCAAGGAGAAGCGGATCGGTGCCAGCCTGCAGGCGGCTCCGGTCGTCCATGTCGGACCCGAGGACCGGCGAGCGCTCGCCGGGCTCGACCTCGCCGAGCTCGCGATCACGAGCGGCATCGCGCTCGGGGAAGGGGAGCCGCCCGAGCATGCCTTCACCCTCGAGGACGTGCCGGGTGTGGCCGTGGTTCCGGCCCTCGCCCCGGGCGAGAAGTGCGAGCGCTGCTGGCAGATCCTGCCCGAGGTGAGCGAGCACGACGACGGGCTCTGCAACCGCTGCCGCGATGCCGTGGCGGCGCTCGCGGCGGTCCAGGCTTAGGCGATGCGGCACGGCACCGGCCTGCTCCTGGCGCTGGGCGTCCTGGTTCTGGACCAGGCGACCAAGTGGCTCGCCATCGAAGGGCTCGCCGACCGGCCGCCCTTGGCGGTAGCGCCCTTCTTCAACCTGGTCCTGGTCTGGAACCGCGGCGTCAGCTTCGGGATGCTCGCGGGCTCTGGTGCCTGGGCGCTGACGCTCGTGGCGGCGGCGATCGGCGCCTTCCTCGTCGTCTGGCTCTACCGCGAGAGCAGAAGCGTCACCCGCGCCGCCTTGTGGCTGGTGCTCGCCGGTGCGGTCGGCAACGTGATCGACCGGGTCCGCTTCGGTGCGGTCGTGGACTTCCTCGACTTCCACGCTTTCGGCTATCACTGGCCGGCGTTCAACGTCGCCGACAGCGCCATCGTGATCGGCGCCGGCCTGATCCTCCTCGACAGCCTCGTGCTGTCGCAACGCGCAAACCCGCTCGGGCGAGGGGAAAGATGATCCGCTCAGAGAGGCTCGCAGCCGTTCTCACGCTCATGGCCATAGGTCTCGCCGGCTGCGGCGGTGGCACCGTGGCCGAGAGCCTGGGCATGGGCAAGCGCAGCCCGGACGAGTTCCAGGTGGTGCGCCGGGCGCCTCTGGTGCTACCGCCCGACTACAATCTCCGCCCGCCGGAGCCGGGCGCCCCGCCTTCGCAGCAGCAGGACACGGCTGCGCAGGCCGAAGCGCTCCTGATCGGCCGGGCGGCCGAGAGGCGACCGGCAGCGCCCACCGCCCAGAGCCCCGGCGAGCAGGCGCTGGTGGAGCAGAGCCCGGTGCGGGCGGAGCCCAACATCCGCGAGGTGCTCCTGGCCGAGAACCAGGACCTCATGAACCTCGACGAGGGCCGATTCCTCTTTATCTTGAACTGGCAGAAGAAGAGCCGCCAGCCGCAGGAGCCGGTGATCGATCCGGTGGCCGAGGCGAAGCGGCTCGCGGCTGCCGGTGCCACGGGCAGTGTCGTTACCATGCGCACCGGGAGCCGGCCGCTGTCGCAGTGACGGGAGATCTCGGATCATGATCCAGCCGCGTTCCATGGTACCCGTCACCGGCATCGGGCTGCACCCCGAGAGCGCTTCCGCACCCTCGGGCGTGTTCCATCCCGAGACCTTCGGCCTCGACAACGGCATGGAGGTCGTGGTGGTCTCGAACCATCGTGCCCCGGTCGTGGCGCACTGGGTCTGGTACCGGGTCGGCAGCGCCGACAGCCCCTTGGGCAAGTCCGGCCTGCCGCACTTCCTCGAGCATCTGATGTTCAAAGGCACGAGGGAGATCCCGCCCGGCGAGTTCTCGAAGATCGTGGCGCGGCACGGCGGCAACGACAACGCCATGACCAGCTACGATGCCACGGCCTACTATCAGATGATCGCGAAGGACCGGCTCGAGCTCGTCATGGCGATGGAGGCGGACCGGATGGTCAACCTCGATCTTTCCGACGAGCACGTCTATCCCGAGCGCGACGTGATCCTGGAGGAGCGCCGCTCCCGAGTCGACAACGAGCCGAGCTCGCTCCTGGGCGAGCAGCTCATGGCGGCGCAGTACCTGCACCACCCCTATCGCCTGCCGGTGATCGGCTGGTTCCACGAGATCGCGAGCTACACCCGCGAGGATGCGCTCGACTTCTACCGCCGCTGGTACACACCCAACAACGCCATCCTGATCGTCGCCGGCGACATCACGGCCGAGGAGCTCAGGCCGCTCGCCGAGCGCACCTACGGGCGGATCGCCCCGCGCGAGCTGCCGCCGCGCGTGCGCGTCGCCGAGCCGCCGCAGCACGCCGAGCGCCGGGTCGTGCTGCATCACGAGCGCGTCCGCCAGCCCAGCTTCGTCCGCTCCTATCTCGCACCCAGCTTCAACTCGGAAGGCAAGGAGCACGCCTACGCGCTCGAGGTCCTGGCCGAGATCCTGGGCGGCGGCGGCACCAGCCGCCTCTATCGCTCGGTCGTGGTCGAGGAGGGCCTGGCCGCCGGGGCCGGCGCCTTCTACCGCGGCATCAGCCTCGATGCGACCACGTTCCGCCTCTATGCGAGCCCGCGACCGGGTGTCGACATGGCAGCGCTCGAGGCCGCCATGGACCGGCAGGTGGAGCGGGTGCTCGAAGGCGGCGTGGAGGCGGCCGAACTCAAGCGCACGAAGCAGCGCATGTTGGCGGAAGCCGTCTATGCCCGCGACTCCCTGGGGGGGGCTGCCCGGATCTTCGGCTCGGCCCTGACCTCGGGCCTCGGTGTTACCGACGTCGAGGCCTGGCCCGCGCGCATCGCCGCGGTGAGCGAGGAACAGGTGCATGCGGCCGCGCGTTTCGTCCTGCGCCGCGAGCATGCGGTGACGGGCCTGCTCCTGCCGGCCCGCGCTGCCAACCCGAGCACGTGAGCAAAGGTCCCGCCTTGAGCCAGCCCGTCACCCGCCCGTGGGCGACCGTCGCATGCTGACCGATCTGATCGCCGCCGCCGACTTCGGCGTGCCGAGCACCGCCGCCAAGGTCGAACCGGTGGTGAGTGCCACCGGGATCAAGGCCTACCTGATCCACGAGCCCTCGATTCCGTTCCTCTCGCTCGCCCTCTACTTCACGGGCGGCGGCGCCACCGATCCCAGGGGCAGGGAGGGGCTCGCCTTCATGACGGCGGGCCTCCTCGACGAGGGTGCCGGCCCCCACGACAGCCAGGCCTTCCGCAGCGAGCTCGAGGACAACGCGATCCGGCTCTCGTTCGATGCCGACCGCGACGGCTTCTCGGGCGAGCTCAAGACCTTGAGCGAGAAGCGCGAGCACGCCTTCGAGCTTCTCCGGCTCGCCGTCACCGCGCCCCGCTTCGACCCGGAGCCCGTGGAGCGGATCAGGAGCCAGATCCTGGCCGATCTCCGCCGGCGCGAGACCGATCCCGATTACCTCGCGGCGCGCACCTGGTTCGCCGCGGCCTTTCCGGGCCACCCTTACGCCCATCCGACCCGCGGCTATCCCGAGACGGTGCGGGCGATCACCGCCGAGGACTGCCGGCGCTTCGTCGCCTCGCGGCTCGCGCGCGACAATCTCGTGGTCGGTGTGGCGGGCGACATCACGGCCGAGGAGCTGAGGGTCCTGCTCGATGCCACCTTCGGCGATCTGCCGGCCGAGAGCCGCCGACCGGAGGTGCCGAAGGTGCAGCCCAGGGTCGGCAGCACCGAAGTGGTGCGGATGGCGATCCCGCAGAGCGTGGTGACGTTCGGCCACGGCGGGATCGAGCGCAAGGATCCGGACTACTATGCCGCCTACGTCGCCAACTACATCCTGGGCGGCGGCGGGTTCAGCTCGCGGCTGATCGAGGAGGTGCGCGAGAAGCGCGGGCTCGCCTACTCGGTCTACTCCTACCTCTACGATCTCGACGCCGCGCCTCTGTGGATCGGCGGGGTCGCCACCAACAACCAGCAGGTCAGGCAGTCGATCGAGCTCGTGCGCCAGGAGCTCGCCCGCATGGCGAAAGGCGACATCGGCGAGACCGACCTCAGGAACGCGAAGACCTATCTCACGGGCTCGTTTCCCTTGCGTCTCACCAGCAACGACCAGATCGCGAAGACGCTGGTCGGCATGCTGATCGACGATCTCGGCCAGGACTATCTCGAGCGGCGCAACGACTACATCGCCGCGGTGACGCTCGAGGACGTGTGCCGGGTGTCCAGGCGCCTGTTCTCGGGCGAGCTGCTCGTCTCCGTGGTGGGCGACCCCGAGGGGCTCTGAGCGTGGTGTCTCCCGCCTTGCTGGCTATGCCCATGACCCGCCGCCTGCCCGAGATCATGCTAGAGCCGTTTTCAGGCGGGGTTTCTCCGGTGTCCTGGCCGGCCTTGGAGCCGGCCATCCAGGCGGGGGCTGGATGACCGGGCCCTTGCCCGGTCATGACCCAAGAGACAATGCTCCCGACCCGCCCGAAGCCGGCTCTAGACTAGGCACTGGCCCCTACTCCATCCCAGGGCCGGAGAAGCCTATGGCACCATCCCGTGACGAGCGCAGGCTCGCCGTCATCCTCGTGGCGGACATCGCCGGCTATGCCCGGCTGATGGAGGAGGACGAGGCCGGCACGCTGCGGCGCTGGCGCGCCGTGCGCCGGAATCTGGTCGGGCCTCTGCTCGCCCGGCACGAGGGCCGGCTCGTCAAGCTGACGGGCGACGGGTTCCTCGCCGAGTTCGCGAGCGTGGTCGCCGCGCTCGACTTCGCTCTGGCGCTTCAGGAGGGAATTGCGGCGCAGGAGGCGGATCTGCCCGCCGGTTGCCGCCTGGGCCTGCGGATCGGCCTTCATCTCGGCGAGGTGGTGGTCGAAGGCGAGGATGAGGATCTCTATGGCGACGGGGTCAACGTCGCCGCGCGGCTCGAAGGCCTGGCCGAGCCCGGCGGGCTCGTCGTTTCGGGTGCGGTCTTCGACCAGCTCAAAGGTGCGCTCGCCCGGCGGTTCGTGAGCCTGGGCGAGCGGCATCTGAAGCACATCGCCCGTCCGGTCCGCGCGTACCGGCTGACGGAGGAAGCGGCAGCACTCGATGCCGAGGACAGCCGTTGCCACCGGATCCTGGCCGAGATCTGCCTGCACGCGCGCCGCTTCCAGCTCGCCGACCGGCATTCCGAGCGCGCGGTCGCGCTCAACCCGAACGACGCGCAGAATGCCGCCTTCCGCGCCTACGTCCTCATGTTTCTCGGGCGGCCCGAGGAGAGTGTTGCTCTGATCGCCTCGGCCATCCGCCGCGATCCGTTCCATCCCGGCTGGTTCATCGGCACCCTCGGGCGGGCGCTGCATTTCGCGGGCCGCCATGAGGAGGCCTTCGAGGCCTACCAGCGGGTCGGGGCGGCACGCTTCTTCGATTACGCATACCTGGCAGCCTGCTGCCACCGTCTCGGCCGGACGGAGGAAGCAGCGTCGTACGTCGCGCGCACCCTCGAGGCCAAGCCCGACTTCGCGGCCAATGGCTGGCTCGCGACCTTGCCCTTCCGCCACGAAGCGGATCGCAAGCGCTTCCGCCAGGAGATGCTGGCGGCGGGCCTGCCGCCCTGATCATCCTCCGGTATCGGCGAGCACGCCGCTCGGCTCCGCTCTCCCGCCTCTTCCGTTAAGCCGGCATCGTGTCTACCTTCGCGTCAACCATGCCGATGATCCGCCGCCTGCCCGAAGCCGTCGCCAACCGCATCGCCGCGGGCGAGGTGGTCGAGCGCCCGGCTTCGGTCGTGAAGGAGCTGGTCGAGAACGCAATCGATGCCGGCGCTTCCCGCATCGAGGTGGCGCTGGAGGCCGGGGGCAAAGGCCTCGTCCTCGTCATCGACGACGGCTGCGGCATGGCGCCGGACGACCTGCCGCTCGCTGTCGAGCGCCATGCCACCTCGAAACTCGCCGACGACCAGCTCGTCCGCATCACCACCTTGGGCTTTCGCGGCGAGGCGCTGCCTTCGATCGCCTCGGTGAGCCGGCTCCGGCTCGTGAGCCGCACGGCCGCGATGGCCGAAGCCTGGGCGCTCGAGGTCGCGGGCGGCGAGCCCGGCCGGCCCGCGCCGGCCGCAGGGCCGCGCGGTACCCGCGTCGAGGTGCGGGATCTCTTCTTCAAGGTACCGGCGCGGCTCAAGTTCCTCCGCTCCGACCGCAGCGAGGCCGAGGCCGCCGAGGAGGTCGTCCGGCGTCTCGCCCTTGCCCGGCCCGAGCTCGCCTTCGCGCTCCAGGTCGACGGCCGTCCGGTCTGGCGCGCGGAGCCGGGGGGTGGCGGGCCGTTCGCCGATGCGCTCCTGCACCGTCTGGGCACGGTCATGGGCCGCGAGTTCGTGGCGAACGCGGTTGAGATCGACGCCGAGCGCGAGGGCATCCTGCTCCGGGGCTTCGTCGGCCTGCCGACCTTCAGCCGCAAGGACGCGCGCCAGCAGCATCTCTTCGTCAACCGCCGGCCGGTGCAGGACCGGCTGCTGAAGCAGGCCCTGCGTGCCGCCTACAGCGACCTCCTGTTCCACGACCGCCAGCCCGTGGCCGCCCTCTTCCTGGAACTGCCGCCCGAGCTCGTCGACGTCAACGTGCATCCCGCCAAGGCCGAGGTGCGCTTTCGCGATCCCGGCCTCGTGCGCGGCCTCGTGGTGGGCGCCTTGAAGCGGGCGCTGGCCGAGCACGGCCACCGCAGCGCCACCAGCACGGGCACGGCCACGCTCGGCACGTTCCGTCCGGGAACGAGCGCCGTGCCGGCGGGCCGCGCCGGGCGCAGCGGCCTCGCCGAGACCGGGCCGGCCTTCACGCCGGCCGCGGCCCAGGCGGCGCTCGTCGTGGCCGCACCCTCGGCCAGGGCCGCGCCCGAGCCGGAGCCCGCAGCCTCCCGGTTTCCTTTGGGCGCCGCCCGCGCCCAGCTCCACCGCACCTACATCCTGGCCGAGACCGAGGATGCGGTGATCCTGGTCGACCAGCACGCGGCGCACGAGCGGATCGTCTACGAGCGGCTCAAGGCCGAGCTGCGCGCCGGCGCCGTCAGGCGCCAGATCCTCCTCATCCCCGAGGTGGTCGAGCTCGATCCGGCCGAGCAGCGCCGCATCACCGCACGGGCAGGGGAGCTCGCCCGCCTCGGCCTCGTGGTCGAGCCGTTCGGCGCGGGGGCGGTGCTGGTCCGCGAGGTTCCGGCGATTCTGGGCGAGATCGCCGTGGACCGGCTCCTCAAGGACATCGCCGGCGATCTCGTCGAGCTCGACCAGGCGCTCGGACTCGAGGAGGCGCTCGAAGCCGTGCTCGCCAGTGTCGCCTGCCACGGTAGCGTGCGCGCCGGCCGGCGGCTCCACGTCGAGGAGATGAACGCGCTCCTGCGCCAAATGGAAGCGACCCCCTACTCGGGGCAGTGCAATCACGGCAGGCCGACCTATATCGAGCTCAAGCGCGAGGACATCGAGCGCCTGTTCGGGCGACGCGGCTGACGAAAGCGCTGGCGGTGCCCGGATCCTGCCGATATGGTCTCGCCCGAGCGCGCCCCCTTCGCGGGTGCCGGGCGACCTGCCCCGGCCGGAGCTGGCTCCTCCATAGCCGAGCGGACCGGGTCGGGTCCCAGCCGAGCCTCTTGGAGCGGAGAGATCGATGACCTACGTGGTCACCGAAGCTTGCATCAAGTGCAAGTACATGGATTGCGTCGAGGTCTGCCCCGTGGACTGCTTCTACGAGGGGGCCAACATGCTCGTCATCAACCCGGACGAGTGCATCGACTGCGGCGTGTGCGAGCCGGAATGCCCGGCGGAGGCGATCCTGCCGGACACGGAAGCCGAAGCCGAAAAATGGCTGGAACTCAATCGGGAATACAGCAACGTCTGGCCGAATATCACTCGAAAGGGGGTGCCGCCCGAGGATGCCGACGAGCACAAGGGCGAGCCCGGCAAGTTCGAGAAGTATTTCAGCTCCGAACCCGGCAAGGGCACCTGAGCCACTCCGATCCGGCGGCCGCTGCGGGCAGGGGCGGCGGGACCGCGACCATTCGACGCCCTCTGCTGCATCCCGGCTCTGCGTCCCGTGATCGTCAGGACGCTGGAAATTTGCCACAATTTGTGCTAATTATCACACATCAACGGGCGTAGAGGGTTCCACGCTCGGTCCTTGTCGTTCGTAACGTCGACGCTACGTCAGCTCCCTTCCTGCTGCTCCGCCCCGATCGGTCCGTGCCTCTGACCGGTAGGGCGGATAGCGCTGCGGCGTACGGGTATAGTGGTGGGCTCCGGCCGCATGTGGCATGGGCCGGGGCTGCCGGGTTCGGGAGAACAAGCCTGATGGCCACGAAGAAGCTTGCGTTCGCTGCCGGTGACTACATCGTCTATCCTTCGCACGGCGTGGGTCGTATCACGGGGATCGAGCGCCAGTCGATCGCCGGCATGGAACTCGAGATGTACGTCGTCTCGTTCGAGAATGAGCGCCTGATCCTGCGTGTTCCCGTCGATAAGGCGGCCAAGTCCGGCATGCGGAAGCTGAGCTCGCGCGAGAAGATCACGAGCGCGCTCGAGGCCCTCAAGATCCGCACCCGGCCGCGGCGCAACGTCATGTGGAGCCGTCGGGCGCAGGAGTACGAGGCGAAGATCAACTCGGGCGATCCGGTCTCGATCGCCGAGGTGGTGCGCGAGCTGCACAAGGCCGAGGATGCCGAGCAGTCCTACAGCGAGCGCCAGATGTACCGTGCTGCGCTGGAGCGGCTCGCCCGGGAGGTCGCGGCGATCGAGAAGATCGACGAGGCCGAGGCGAGCCGTCGCCTGGAGCAGGTGCTGCTCAAGGCGGCCTGAGCCTCCGAGCGCAAGCGAGCCTTTCCGAAGGGGCGGGTATGGTGCCCGCCCCTTTTGCTTGGGCCGCCTCTCGTTTCAGGATCGGGGCTACCCGCCGGTTCCGCACAGCCAGGCCGGGTCGAACCACCGGTCGGCCGGTCCGTCGTAGGGCAGGCGCGTGATGTCCCAGATCCGGATCAAGGGGGCATAAGCGGCCCAGACCGCCGGCCCACCGCCGACGAAGACGATGCGATCCGGGAAACGGGCGATCACCTCCTCCGGCTGCATCGACGAGCGGATCTCGACGATGGTGCGCTCCTGATGCGCGAAGGCCGGGATCGAGCGGTAGGTGACGGGCCCCACCAGCAGCACGTGTCCCCGCGTCATCTCCCAGAAGCGCCGCACATCGGCAGCATATTCGGGTGCCTGCTCGCCTTCCCAGGGCATCCGCCCCGTGAGCCCGAGCTGGCCCCGCCTGCCGATCGCGCACATCGCGCGCACGTCTGCCATGATCCGTCCTCCTGTCCGGCCGGGAGAGCTCGATGGCCCGGCAGAAGCCGGTGCCGGCTCGACTTCACGCGGCGCCGTCGAGGCACAGCGGCTCGCGGATCAGCTCCGTGATCACGCCGCTCGCCTCACTCCGCCGCTGCCCGCTTCGTAAGCCTCGGCACCACCTCGAGCTCGACGCTGGTCGGTTCCGCCACGCGCTGCGAGGCGTCCAGGATCTCGAGACCGACCAGGAGGCCGTCGGCGTCGTAGTCGAGAATGACGCCGGACCGCTCCTCCTCGCCCGCCTTCACCGGCACGTCGCGCAGCGTGATGGTAAGCGTGTCGGTCTCGACGTCGTAGAGCACCTTCATGGCTTCGCTCCGTAGCGCCGGAACTGCGTGGTAGCATAGATCGAGACGACCGCAGGGGGCGAGTCGTCGTAGTCGACGACGAGCCGCAGGAGCATGGTGGCTGGCGGGTCGCACCGATCGTCAGCACACGCTGGTGGACTCGGCGCTCCGGCCGGTTCGCTGGCAGGATCGTATCGGGAGCTGCGAGCGTCGCCTGTACATCGCTCTCGCGAATGCCGCGTTTCGCCATCTGCCGCCGTGCATGCGGCGTGAGCCGGAAGCTCACGTCGGCAGCGCGTGCTGCTTCTTCCGGTTGACCTTGCTCTCGATCACGTCCCAGATCCGCCCTTCGAGGTTGACCCCGTCGAAGCGGTCGATCTCCTGCAGGCCTGTGGGCGAGGTGACGTTGATCTCGGTGAGATAGTCGCCGATCACGTCGATGCCGACGAAGATCAGGCCGCGCTCCTCCAGGGTGGGACCGATCATCTCGCAGATCTCGTGGTCGCGGCGGGTGAGCTGAGCCTTCTCGGCCCGGCCGCCGACATGGAGGTTGGCCCGGGTCTCCTCCTTGGCCGGCACGCGGTTCACCGCACCCGCGGGCTTGCCGTCGATCAGGATGATGCGCTTGTCGCCCTGGCGGATCTCCGGGATGTAGCGCTGCACCATCAAGGGCTCGTTGAGATAGGTCTGGAACAGCTCGAACAGGCTGCCGAGATTGGTGTCCTCGGGCCGGAGATGGAACACGCCGGCCCCGCCGTTGCCGTAGATGGGCTTGATGATGATGTCGCCGTGCTCGCGCCGGAACGCCTTGATCTCCTCGAGGTCGTAGGTGATCAGCGTCGGCGGCATCAGCTCGGCGAAATGGGTCACGAACAGCTTCTCGGGCGCGTTCCTGACGTGGTGTGGATCGTTCACCACGAGCGTCTCGGGATGGACCCGGTCGAGCAGGTGCGTGGCCGAGATGTAGGCCAGGTTGAAGGGCGGGTCCTGGCGCATCAGCACGACGTCGAGCGTCGCGAGGTCGATGATCTCGGGCGCACCGAAGCTGACATGGTTACCGCGCTCGCGGCGCACCTCGAAGGGCCGGGCCTTCGCGACCACCCGGCCGTTCCGGTAGCTCAACTGCTTGGGCAGGTAGTGATAGAGGCCGTGACCGCGCCCTTGCGCCTCCAGCGCCAGGGCGAAGGTGCTGTCCGTGTCGATGTTGACGGTCTCGAGCGGGTCCATCTGGATCGCGACGGCGAGCGACATCCTTCCCCCGTATCAAGTTGACAGGTGCGTCACGGCGCTGCGGCGAGGCCTGCTGTTTGGCAGCCGGGCCCCGGCTTGACAAGGGGGCCGGCCCGTCGCTTCAAGGGCGCTCTCAACGGCGAGGAGGTGCCCCATGGCCTACGACCGGAACAACGTGTTCGCCCGCATCCTGCGCGGCGAGATCCCGTGCCGCAAGGTCTACGAGGACGAGTGGGCGCTGGCCTTTCACGACATCAACCCCTTGGCCCCGGTGCACGTCCTCGTCATCCCCAAGGGCGAGTACGTCTCGATGGCCGACTTCACCGCCAACGCCCCGGCCGAGGCGGTGGCCGGCCTGTTCAGGGCGGTGGGCAAGGTGGCCGAGATCCTGGGCGTGGTCGAGAGCGGGTATCGCATCCTCGCCAACCACGGCGCCAACGCGCACCAGGAGGTGCCACACCTCCATGTCCATCTGTTCGCGGGAGCACCTCTGGGGCCGATGCTGAAGAAGATCGTCTAGGCCGGCGCGGCTCGGCGGCGCCGCAAGGGGGCGATCACCAGCACGAGCCACAGGAGCGCGGCAGTCGCCCCCACGGCCGCGCCCGCACTGTCGGCGAGGAAGTCGTAGATATCCATGCTGCGTGTCGGGACGAAGTCCTGTGCCACCTCGACGAGTCCGCCCATCAGGATCGCGAACAGCGTCCAGCACAGGATGCCGCGGCGCTCGTGGGCGAAGCTCGCGACAGCGGCGGTCATCACCGCATAGCCCATGAAGTGGAGGAGCTTGTCCGAGAGGCCGAACGGCGTCCCGGTCATGGGCTCCAGCGATTCCACAAGCACGATCGCCCAGCCCAGGCACCAAAGGCTGAACAGCACCATCCGCGTGCGCGCATCGATCAGGATTCGCAAGGCATCACCTTTCCGGCCATGGGCGCAACCGCTAGCGCCTCGCCGACGGGCGGTCAAATCACCCGCCGGTGTACGACGGCCATCCGGCCTCAGTCGATGCGCCGGATTCGCCCCTCCACCTTCGGCGCCACCGTGCCGCCGAGCGCCGTCACGTAGTTCATCACCGTCGAGGCCATCAGCGTTCCCGCCGAAGGGTCGATCAGCACCTTGCCGTGTGCCAGGCTCGCGAAGCCGTCGCCGCCCGCGAGCATGTAGTCGTTGGTCGCGACCTTGTACGTCCTCGCGGGATCGAGCGGCGCGTCGCCGATCGTGACCTCCCCGACCCGCGCCCCCGGTGCCGCCTTCGGGTCGAAGGCGAAGCGAAGACCCGACACTTGCGGGAACCGGCCGGCCCCGTGCTCGACCTGCGACACGCCGTTCTCGAGCGCTGCCAGGAGATCCGCCCCTTTCAGCTCGATCAGCACCGTGACGTTGCCGAACGGCAGCTCGGAGAGGATGTCCTTCCTGGTGAGCACGGTCCCGGCCGGATAGGTCCGGTCACCGCGAATGCCGCCGCCGTTGACGAGGCCGATATCGGCCCCGGTCGCGGCCCGGATCGCGTCGGCGATCAGGTTGCCCATGTTGGTCTCGGCCGTGCGAACCGCGTTGCGGCGGCTGTCGAGTTCGACCGCGGTCCGGCCGACCGGCGCGCCGAGCTCCGCATCGAGCTGCTTCTCCCACCTCGCCACCACCGCCTGCACCTCGGGGTCGGGCGTGACGCCTGCCGTCGGCACGAAGCGCCAGGAGGGCGTCCAGGTCACGACCTCCTTGTCCTTCTGCTTCACCCGATCGACGACGAGATCGACCACGGCGAGGTAGCGCAGATCGGAAGCCGCCTTCACGATCAGCTTGCCGCCCTCGTAGAAGCTCGAGGCGTCGTGGTCGTGGCCGCCCAGCACGACGTCGATCCCTTCGACCGCGGCCGCGAGCGCCCGGTCCTCGGCCAGATCCTGATGGGTCAGCGCCACGACGATGTCGGCTCCCATCGCCTTCAGCCGCTTCACGGCCGCCTCGGCGGTGGCCTTCGGGTCGGCGAAGGCGAGGTCGGGCCCGGGCGCGGAGAGGGCGGGGGTCTCGGTGTCGAGAATGCCGAAGAAGCCGATCCTGTAGCCGCCCGCCTCCCTGATCTCGAGCTCGCGCATGCCGAGCGGCGCCAGCCTGCCGTCCTTGCCCAGGATGTTGGTGCCGAGCCAGGGAAAGCGGGATTCCTGAAAACGCTCCGCTGCGACCTCGGGGCCGAAGTCGAACTCGTGATTGCCGGGCACGGCCACCTGCACGCCGATGGCGTTGGTGAGCTCGATCATCTGCCGGCCCCTGGTCAGGCCCGAGAGCACCGAGGGCGAGATCAGGTCGCCGCCGAAGGTGGTGATGGCGGCGGGGTTCCGCTGCCGCTCGGCCCGGAGCAGGGTCATGAACGGGGCGAACCCGCCAGCACCCTTCTCGGGAGCGATCTCGTAGGCATCGTTGGCGTGCAGGAAGGTGATGGTCACGGGCGCCGCCAGGGCGGCGGACGCTCCAACGAGCAGGAGCGCCGCTGCAGCGAGCGGTGCCGTCACCAGGAGAGCTCGGCGCTTCATTTCGTCGTTCCGCCTCTCGTCGGTCCAAGTGGTGCAGAGGTTGGCTGCAGCCATCGACCGAGGCAAGCGCTGCCGCATCTGCCGGCACGGGGGCCGGCGCTCGTGCGGGCTCAGCGTTCCACCGGCAGCCCACGCGCGATCCAGCCCGGCCCGAGACTGCTGCCCAGCATGCCCTCGCCGACCACGAGCACCTGGCTGAAGCCCTGGCTCGCGAGCAGCTTGGCGGCGAACATGGCGCGCTGCCCGTTGGCGTCGATCAGCGCCACCGGCCGCGCCTTGTCGTTGCCGGCGGCGGCCGTCACTTCGGCGACGAAGCCGTTGCGGAACACCATGTCGTCGCCCTGGAGCGGCACCGCCACCGCCCCTTTCGGCCGGCCGGTCTCGGCCACCTCCCTGGGCGTGCGGATGTCGATCAGCACCCCGCCGACCCCTTGCACGCCCTGTCCGGTCGGCGCGTCGACGATGGGTGCCTGCGCCGATGCCGGCTGCGCTGCTGCGAGCAGCCCGGCCACGGCGAGCGCGCGCCAGAAATCCTTCCTCAAGGGCCCGTCCTCCCCGTTCGTTCGCGTGCGCGAGAGCTAGCACGAGAGCGGCCATGGCGCGCAAGCCCGTGCCGGCGCGGCGGAAGCCCGCTAGAACCAGGGAAAGGCCACCATCCGACGGGCAGCATGACCATCACCCTCTACCACAACCCCGACTGCGGCACCTCGCGCAATGTCCTGGCCGTCCTGCAGCGGACCGGTCAGCCTCTCGCGGTGATCGAGTACCTGAAGGACCCGCCTTCGCGCGGGACGCTTCAGGATCTCCTGCATCGCCTGCAGATGCGGCCGAAGGATCTCGCCCGCCGTCGCGGCACGCCGTTCGCGGCGCTCGGCCTCGCCGATCCGGCCACCGGCGACGATGCCGTCCTTGCCGCGATGCTGGAGCACCCGATCCTGATCAACCGGCCGATCGTCGTCGCCGGTGCGCGGGCGGTCCTGTGCCGGCCGTCCGATCTCGTCTTCGACCTCGTGCCGCCCCCGCCCGGCGAGGACCTGCATAAACAGGATGGCAGCCTTTGGCTGATCGACGGCCCGCTGCCGCCGGACGACCCCGATCTCGGCACGGCACTCGCCGCAGCCGGGCTGCTGGTGGCCGATCTCGCGGAAGCCGGGAACCGTGCCTTCTTCGCCTACCGCACCACGGGCGGCCGTCTCGTCGGCTATGCCGGGCTCGAGCTTCTGGGCGAGGACGCGCTGCTACGCTCGCTTCTGATCCTGCCGGCATGGCGCGGCCAGGGGCTCGGCCGTGCGGCCACGGCGCTGGCCCTGCGCCGCGCCTTCGACTTCGGCGCCCGCCGTGCCTGGCTGCTCACGACCGATGCCGTGGATTTCTTCGCGAGAGCCGGATTCCAGCGAGCGGACCGGGCCGCCGCGCCCGCTGCGGTGCGGGCCACCCGGCAGCTCGCGGGCCTGTGCCCCGCCTCGGCCGTCCTGATGCAGCGCGCCATCGAGCCCTGAGCCCCGGTGGGGCGCCGCAGGCTCACATCATGCCGAGCGCCGCCATGTAGACCTCGAGCAGTTCCTCCTCCTCCTTGCGCTCGTGCGGCTTCTTCCGGCGGAGCTGCAGGATCTTCCTCAGGATCTTGACGTCGAAGCCCTCGCCCTTCGCCTCGGCCAGGACTTCCTTGATCTGCTCCTGCACCGCGCGCTTCTCGTCCTCCAGATTCTCGATCCGCTCGACGAAGCTGCGCAGGCGATCCGGCGTGATGCCGGCGACGTCGTCGGCCATGGGCCCTTTCCCCTCCAGTCGGCGCTCGCGACGGGCGAGCGCCGCCTTCTACGCGGGATCGCGTCGGATGTGCAGTCTTGACAGCCGCATCACATCGGATCGCCCGTGATCTGCCGCGAGGGACCGCGCGACGGGCGGGACTCGCGGCAGCCGGCCGAACGCGGCCGCGCTCAGGTGCCGCCCCCCGGCAGCCAGGTCTCCGGCTCGGCGGCTCGGTCCCGTGCCCGCGCGGCCGTCGTCGAAGACGAACCTCGGCCAGGAATGCAGGCACATTGGGCTTATTGGCAATCCGAAGTCGAAGCCGTCGCCGGCGGATGTCGCGGAAGGCCGGAAGCCTCGCGACGACCGGACCATCGTCACGGGCAGCTTCCCTTCGACGGCCTCCCCGACATGCTCAGGGCCGCATCCTTCCGGATGCGGCCCCGGCCTCCCCCCAATCTACTCGACCGTCGAAGCCGCCCGCTAGCCTTCCAGCAGCCGGCGCGCGATCACCTGTGCCTGGATTTCCGCTGCACCCTCGAAGATGTTCAGAATGCGTGCGTCACACAGTACACGGCTGATCGGATATTCCATGGCATACCCGTTTCCGCCATGAATCTGCAAGGCATTATCGGCGGCCGCCCATGCCACCGCAGCGCCGAGCAGCTTGGCGAGCCCCGCCTCGAGGTCGCAGCGCCGGTCGGCGTCCTTCTCGCGTGCCGCGAAGAGGGTGAGCTGACGCGCCACCATGATCTCGACCGCCATGAGTGCCAGCTTGCCGGCGACGCGCGGGAACGCGAAGAGCGGCTTGCCGAACTGGCTGCGCTCCTTGGCATACTGCAGGCCGAGCTCGAGCGCGTTCACGGCGACACCGATTGCCCGTGCCGCGGTCTGGATGCGGGCGCTCTCGAAGGTTGCCATGAGCTGCTTGAAGCCTTGGCCCTGGACACCACCCAGGAGGTTCTTCTCGGGCACCTTGAAGCCGTCGAAGGAGAGCGTGTACTCCTTCATGCCCCGGTAACCGAGCACGCGGATCTCGCCGCCGGTGAGGCCCTCGACCGGGAAGGGATTCTCGTCCGTGCCGCGCGGCTTCTCGCCGAGCAGCATGGAAAGGCCCTTGTAGCCCTTCTCGTTCGGGTCGGTGCGGACCAGCATGGTCATGAGATCGGCGCGCGCCGCGTGGGTGATCCAGGTCTTGGCTCCCGTGACTTCCCAATAGCCGTCCTTGAGCACGGCGCGCGTCGTGAGCGAGGCGAGATCCGAGCCGGTGTTGGGCTCGGTGAACACGGCCGTGGGCAGCACCTCGCCCGAGGCGAGCTTCGGCAGCCAGTAGGCCTTCTGCCCGTCGGTGCCGCCGAGCCGGATCAGTTCGCCCGCGATCTCGGTGCGCGTGCCCAGGGAGCCGATGCCGATATAGCCGCGGCTCAGCTCCTCGGTGACCACGCACATGGCCTCCTTGGAGAGCCCGAGGCCGCCATACGCCTCCGGGATGGTGAGCCCGAACACGCCGAGCCCGGCCAAGTGCTCGATGACTTCCATCGGGATCAGCTCGTCGCGTTCGTGCCAGCCGTGCGCGAACGGGCGGACCTCCTCTTCCGCGAACTTCCGGAACTGCTCGCGGATCATGTCGAGGCTGTCGTCGGAGAGCCCGAGATCGCCGAACTCGCCGTCGTGGATCAGCTCGGCGAGCCGGGCGCGCCGTTCGGGCGTGCCGCCCGCGATCAGCCGGCGCACGGGCTCGGTCAGGAACGCGCGGACCGCCTGCTCGTCGAGGCCGAGATCGTGCGGGCGCACGTACTCGAGCTGGTTCATCGGGATGCCGCCCGCGATCCGGGCGAGGTACTCGGCGAAGGCGAGCTGCAGGATCAGCCGCTCGCGCTCGCCGAACCGGCCGTGTCCCGCGAGCCGCTCCGCCCAGCCCTGCATGGCGCGGAGAGCTTCGACATAGACCTTGAGCCAGGCGAGGCCGTGTGCGGCCGTCTGCTCCCGCTCGAGCAAGGTGCCGTCGACCTTGCCGCCGCAGCCGACACGGGCGAGCACCGCCTCGCGCGCTGCGGCCATCAAGCCGAGGGCGGCAGCGCAGGCCGCCCGTGTGTCCTCGAAGAGATCCGGCTCGGCGTCGGCCCGGATGTCGGCCAGCTTCGTCGCCATCGATCGTCCCTGTTCGCCTGACAAGCCCGAGATGGAAGGAAGAGCGCCGCGCTCGGCCGGAGCGCGGCGAGCGTTCATGGTACCCGGTGCCATGAACCGATCCCGAGCACGCTCGCGGCCCGCCCGAGGCGGCCTCCGGAAGGGAAGGGGCGCCCTTGGCCGGCGCCCCTTCGCCTCAATCCTCCATCGCCTCCTCGATCGTGCGCAGGCCGGGGCGCTTGGCCTGGACCAGCACCGCCATGTTCCCGGGCTTGTGCTGGTTCTTCCACATCTTCATGTGCGCGCGCGGGATGTCGGCCCAGGCGAACACCTCGCTCATGCAGGGATCGACCTGCCGGTTGATCACGAACCGGTTCGCGGCCGAGGCCTGCTTCAGGTTGGCGAAGTGGCTGCCCTGGAGCCGCTTCTGCCGCATCCACAGATAGCGCGCGTCCACCGTGAGCTTGTAGCCCGTGGTGCCGGCGCAGATCACCACCATGCCGCCGCGCTTGCAGACCAGCGCCGAGACCGGAAAGGTCGCGGCACCGGGGTGCTCGAACACGATGTCGACGTCGTTGCCCTTGCCGGTGATGTCCCAGATCGCCTTGCCGAACTTGCGCGCCTCGCCGAGCCACTTCTGGTAGTTCGCGGTGTCCATGGGGTCGGGCATCTCGCCCCAGCAGTTGAACTGCTTGCGGTTGATCGCCCCCTTCGCACCCAGGGACAGCACGAAGTCGCGCTTGTCCTCCTCGGAGATCACGGCGATCGCATTTCCGCCCGAGGCGGCGATGAGCTGGATCGCCATCGAGCCGAGGCCGCCGGCACCGCCCCAGACCAGCACGTTGTCGCCGGGCTTCAGCGCGTGTGGCGGGTGGCCGAACAGCATCCGATAGGCGGTGGCGAGCGTCAGCGTGTAGCAGCCCGCCTCCTCCCAGGTCAGGTGCTTGGGCCGCGGCAGGAGCTGGCGCGACTGCACCTTGCAGAACTGGGCGAACGAGCCGTCGCTGGTCTCGTAGCCCCAGATCCGCTGCGAGGGTGAGTTCATCGGATCGCCGCCGTTGCACTCCTCGTCGTCGCCGTCGTCCTGGTTGCAGTGGATCACGACCTCGTCGCCGACTTTCCACCGCTTCACCTTCGAGCCCACCGCCCAGACGATGCCCGACGCGTCCGAGCCCGCGATGTGGTAGGGCTGCTTGTGGACGTCGAGCGGCGAGATCGGGATGCCCAAGGCCGCCCACACGCCGTTGTAGTTGACGCCGCCCGCCATCACCATGACGAGGACCTCGTCGTCGCCGATCTGCGCGGTGGGCACGATCTCCTGCTGCATGGCGGTGATCGGCTCGCCGTGGCGTTCCTTCCGGATCACCCAGGCGTACATGTTGGCCGGGACGTGGCCGAGCGGCGGGATCTCGCCGATCTCGTAGAGGTCCTTCGTGGCGATCCGGTTCACGTTCGGCTTCTTGAGCTCGATGACTTCGGCGGTCGTGGCGGTCATGGCGCTGCGCGATCCTTGCTCGCTGACGGGACGGGTCTCGGGGAAGGGACGGGATTCCTGGCTCTGGCCCACGGCGACGGCGAGGGCCTGCTGCGCCCCTCGTACGCCGGCACCTTGCGCTCCCTCGGCCGCCTGCTCCTCCTCGGCCATGCCGAAGAAGTCGGCCGGGGTCAGGTCGATGCCCTCGCGCCGGGCGAGCGCCAGGAGCTCCTCCTGCCGCTTGGCAGGGATGGCGCCCCGACGGACCCACCCGCTGACGGCGGTCTGCCAGATGCCCAGAAGCTCGGCCAGGCGCTGCTGCGAGCCGAACTTGCGGATGATGTGCTCGACGTTGTTCCTGCTCATCGGGGATGGGTGTCCTCGCTGACGGCGGCCCAACACCTGACACGTTCGGTGTTAGTCGTCAACACAAAAAGAGCTTTGACGCGCATGCAGCAAAAGTGTTAGCGTTCGTGCGGCATAGACCGGGATGCCGTTCCGTTCAGGAAATGTGCAGTTTCCGGTGTTGGGAACGAGCGCTGGCGTCAGGTGTTGGCGTCAAGTGTTGGTGCAGCGCAAGAGAGGTGTTGGCGATGTCGGCGAGCCCCGCTACCACGAAGCGTGACCAGCCCTGGCTGTTCCGCACCTATGCCGGTCACAGCTCGGCCAGGGCCTCCAACGAGCTCTTCCGCACCAATCTCGCCCGCGGCCAGACCGGGCTCTCGGTCGCCTTCGACCTGCCCACCCAGACCGGCTACGACAGCGACCACCCGCTGGCCGCGGGCGAGGTCGGCAAGGTCGGCGTGCCGATCACCTCGATCCGGGACATGGAGATTCTGTTCGACGGCATCCCGCTCGAGCAGATGAACACCTCCATGACCATCAACGCCACGGCGGCCTGGCTGCTCTCGCTCTACATCGCCGTGGCGCAGCAGCAGGGTGCGGACGTCAAGAAGCTGCAGGGCACGGTCCAGAACGACATCATCAAGGAATACCTTTCCCGCGGTACCTACATCTACCCGCCCAAGCCCTCGATGCGGCTGACCACCGACGTGATCGCCTACACCTACCGCGAGCTGCCGAAGTGGAACCCCACCAACGTCTGCAGCTACCACCTGCAGGAGGCAGGGGCGACGCCGGTGCAGGAGCTGGCCTATGCGCTCGCGACCGCGATCGCCGTGCTCGATGCGATCCGTGAGAGCGGCCAGGTGCCGGAGGCCGACTTCCCGAAGGCCGTGGGCCGGATCAGCTTCTTCGTCAACGCCGGCATCCGCTTCGTCACCGAGCTCTGCAAGATGCGCGCCTTCGTCGAGCTCTGGGACGAGATCTGCCGCGAGCGCTACGGCATTGCCGACGAGAAGGCGCGGCTCTTCCGCTACGGCGTGCAGGTGAACAGCCTGGGCCTCACCGAGCAGCAGCCCGAGAACAACGTCTACCGCATCCTGCTCGAGATGCTGGCCGTCACGCTCTCGAAGAAGGCGCGGGCCCGCGCCGTCCAGCTTCCGGCCTGGAACGAGGCCCTGGGCCTGCCGCGCCCCTGGGACCAGCAATGGTCGCTGCGGATGCAGCAGATCCTGGCCTACGAGACCGACCTTCTCGAATATCCCGACCTGTTCGACGGCTCGAGGGCGGTCGCGGCCAAGGTCGAGGAGCTCAAGGCCGAGGCGCGCGAGGAACTCGCCCGGATCGACGCCATGGGCGGTGCCTTGGTCGCCGTCGAGACCGGCTACATGAAGAGCCGCCTCGTCGAGAGCAGCGCCGTCCGCGTGGCCGCGATCGCGACCGGTGCCCAGAAGGTCGTAGGCGTCAACTGCTACACCGAGACCGCCCCCTCGCCGCTCACCACGGGCGAGGACGGCGGCTTCCTCGCCGTCGATCCGAAGGCCGAGCAGGAACAGATCGAGCGCCTCGCCGCCCATCGCGCCGCACGCGATGCGAAGGCCGTCGCTGCAGCGCTCGCGGGCTTGCGCGCCGCTGCCCAGGAAGGCCGCAACATCATGCCAGCCTCGATCGCCTGCGCCCATGCCGGGGTCACCACCGGCGAATGGGCGCAGGCCTTGCGCGAAGTGTTCGGCGAGTACCGTGCGCCGACCGGTGTTTCCAGCGCCGCCGCCGTGGTGCCCGAGGACGTGTTCGCCCCTGTGCGCGCCAAGGTCGAGGCCGCGAGTGCCATGCTCGGCCGCCGCCTCAAGATGCTGGTCGGCAAGCCCGGCCTCGACGGCCACAGCAACGGTGCGGAGCAGATCGCCATCGCCGCCCGCGATTCCGGCATCGAGGTGGTCTACGAGGGCATCCGCCTGACGCCGGCCCGCATCGCCAACGCGGCGCTGGAAGAGGGTGTGCACATCGTCGGCCTCTCCATCCTCTCGGGCTCGCACATGCCGCTCGTGAAGGAGGTGCTGAAGCGGATGCGCGATCTCGGCATCGGCGACGTGCCGGTGGTCGTGGGCGGCATCATCCCGCCCGAGGACGCGAAGGAGCTCCTCGCCGCCGGGGTGGCGCGCGTCTACACGCCCAAGGACTTCGAGATCCAGGACATCATGGCCGATCTCGTCGACATCGCCGCCGGCACCGTGCAGCGCGCGGCCTGAGGATCGTTCCCGCCGCCGGGTGGCTTGCCCGGCGGCTAGACGATCCCGAAATCGGCCGCGGTCACCCCGAACAGCACCACGACCTCCTGGCCGGCGCCGCCGAGCCCCGCGACCCGGTCGTCGCCGGCGGTGCCGATGATCGGCTCGCCGGCATCCGTCCCGTACCTGACCGCCATGATCCGCCCCTTCCAGGCCGCCTCGTCGTGCCGCCCGATGGCACGGGCGGTGCCGGCCGCGCTCGATGCAGGTCGAGGCGGCGGCAGCGGCGCAGTCTGGAAGACGCCCGGAGTGCGCGCTCCTGCTCCCCGGTCGTGTGGGGTCCGGCCGTTCTTGTTGTATCCTGGCTAATATAGCGCCGGCATGTCCCTATCGAGGGCATGTCGGTGCACGGGATACCGGGCGTGGCGGCGATGCCCCTTCCATAGCTCGATCCAGCCGGCCAGTGTGCCGCGGGAACCGACCCGGGCATTCCGTTCCGGAACGGGCCCGCGGGGCGGATCGCCGGCGTGCCGGGTGCGAAGGGAGGAGGCGAGCATGTTGGCAGCGATGGCCCGACGGCTGGCGCGGCCCTTGGGCCTGCTTCTGGTCCTTCTGGTCGCGCGGACGGCACTGCCGGGATTTTCCTCGGGCCTGGACCGTACCCTGGGCGAGGGTGCCGCCGCCCTCCTCGATCGCACTCTCTGGGCGGCCACCTGGCTCGCCACCGCCTTCCTCCTCGTCCGCGCCCTCGACGTCTGCGTCTGGCAGCGTCGCACGCCGCACCTGCCGCGCCTGCTGACCGACCTCGTCGCGGCGCTCGTCTGGATCGCGGCCGGCCTCGTCGTCGTCGGCCGCCTCACCGAGATGCCGCTCGCCGGCATCCTCACCACCTCGGGTGTCGCGGTCGCCGTGCTCGGCTTCGCGCTCCGCGACATGCTGGCGAGCCTGTTCGCCGGCTTGGCGCTCAACCTCGAGCGTCCCTACCGCATCGGCGACTGGCTCGAGATCACCCCCGGCACGGTCGGACAGGTGGTCGAGGTCGGCTGGCTCACCACCCGCCTTCTGACCCAGGACGGGGTCGGCCTCGTCGTGCCCAACGCCCAGCTCGCGACACGCGGCTTCAGCAACTTCGACCACGAAGGCGGCGTCTGGCGCGACCAGGTGACCGTGACCCTGGCCTACGACGTCTCGCCCGCGCGCGCCGAGCGCATTCTGCTCGCGGCCGCCGCCACGGTGCCCGCCGCCCATCGTACGGGCAGGCAGCCCGACGCCAGGATCGTGGCCCTCGGTGAGAGCGGCGTCACCTGGACGCTGCGCTACTGGCTCCAGAGCTATGCCGAGCGCACCGAGGCGAGGCACGAGGTGCAGGCCGCCATCCTGCGCCACCTCTACCGCGCCGGGCTCGAGCCGGCGCACCGCCGGCTCGACCTCTTCCACACGCGCCTGCGCCCGCCCGCCTTCGAGCATCGCGGCCGGCTCGACGTCCTGCTCGCGCGCAGCGACCTGTTCGGTCTCCTGGACGAGACGGATCTCCGCCTGCTGGCCGCCGCCGCCCGCCGCCGCCATGTCCCGGCCGGTGAGGCCGTGGTGCGGCAGGGCGAGCCCGGCAGCTCGCTGTTCGTCGTGGTCGAGGGCGTGCTGGATGTGACGATCGACCGGGGGCAGGGACCGTCCCGCTGGGTTCGTCTGCTCGCCGCGGGCGACATGTTCGGCGAGTACTCGCTGCTCACGGGCGAGCCGCGTAGTGCCACCGTCTGCGCGCGGACGGAGAGCCTGCTGTTCGAGATCACCAAGGCCGACCTCCTGCCGGTCCTCGAGCGCTCGCCCGAGCTCGCGCGCGCCATGAGCCGGATCCTGACCGCCCGCCAGGCCGACCGCTCGTCCGAGGTCCCGAGCACGCCGCCGCCGTCGCCTGGCGGCGAGCACGGTCTCCTCCAACGCATCCGCGCCTTCTTCGGCCTGCCGGGAGAGCGGGCGTAGCTGGTTCCAGGGGACCGGCCATGGCCGCCACGAGGGGAAGCAGAGACAGGCCTCGACCGGCTCGGCGCTCGGCCTGCAAGGGCGTGGCTGCCTCGAGGGAGCGATGCCCGTTGCTGCGGCTCGTCGGATGCCCGTCGTTCCCCCCCTCTGCCGGCCATTCCGAGCATCCGGGTCAGAACAGCCCGAGCAGCAGTGCACCCCGAGATGCATCTCCGAAGCTGATCCTTGAGCGCTGGAGTGTTCTAAGATACTATTCCTGATCGGCCGAGCGGGACCGCCAGGTGGGGAATCGGTGGTGCGAAAATGAAAATTGCACGAACGAATTCCAGAAACTTAGCTGATGCAATCACTGAGCCAAAAAGTGTTGAGCTGCCTCGTCACAACGGGTGCTACGGTTGTCGACCGGCCGGTTGCCTTCCGGCTCCACCTGCGCTTGCCTGAGGCTGCCGGCCGGTCCGCCACGGGAGGCTCTCTTGCGCCTGCGCCTCGCCACCTTCAACCTCGAGAACCTGGACGATGCCCCGGATCTCGATCCGCCGCTGGAGGCGAGGATCGCCGTGCTGCGGCCCCAGCTCCTGCGCCTGGATGCCGACGTGCTCTGCCTGCAGGAGATCCACGGCCAGCGCGGCCCGGACAAGGGCCCGCGCCGCCTCCTCGCCCTCGACCGCCTGCTCGAGGGCACGGCCTATGCCGGCTATCATCGCGTCAGCACCACGAGCACGGGCGACCATGGTGACGAGCCCTGGGTCGCCGACCTGCACAACCTGGTCGTGCTGAGCCGCTTTCCGGTGGCCGAGAGCCACGAGGTCAAGGCCGAGCTCGTGGCGGTCCCGACCTACCGCCTGACCACGGCCGAGCCGCCGGCCGCGGAGGCCGAGGCCTGCGCCTGGGACCGGCCGCTCCTCCACGTCACTCTGACCCTCCCGAACGGGCACCCGCTCCACGTCATCAACCTGCACCTGCGCGCCCCCACCGCCGCCCACGTGCCCGGCCAGAAAGCCGGCGCCTTCGCCTGGCGCAGCACCGCCGCCTGGGCCGAGGGCTATTTCCTCGCCGGCATCAAGCGCACGGCGCAGGCGCTGGAGGCGAGACTCCTGGTGGATCGCCTGCTCGACGCCGAGCCCGAGGCGCTGATCGCGGTCATGGGGGACTGCAACGCCGAAGAGCGCGAGACGCCCTTGCGCATCCTGATGTGCGAGACCGCCGATACCGGCAACGGGGCGCTCGCCGCCCGCTCGCTGGTCCCGCTCGAGCGCTCGCTGCCGCGCGACCGCCGCTTCAGCGTGATCCACAAGGGCCGGCCGGTGATGCTCGACCACATCCTGGTCTCGCGCCAGCTCCTGGGCCATTTCCGCCGGTTCGAGATCCACAACGAGACGCTGAGCGACGAGACCGATCCTGCGACGCACGTGGAGTACGCGACCGAGAGCTACCACGCGCCGCTCGTGGCCGAGTTCGCGCTGCCGTGAGCCGGGCTCACGTGTGACGCCGCAGGCTCCGGGCGATGGCCTCGAGCAGGCGGACGAGCCGTAGGAGATCGGGATCGACGATGGGCTCGGCCACGTGCAGCGTGCGGCAGCGCCCGTCCTCCTCGACGGTGACGGCATACTGCCGGCAGTCGGCGGCACCTCGGGCCGCCGCTGCCGGGGCCCGCTCCGGACGCTCGAAGAAGCGGGTCGCCGCGATCAGCTCGCAGAGTTCGCTCGCTTGGTCCGGCGGGAGGCGGTCCGCCTCGATCACCACCGGCCGCGCCAGCCCCGGAAAGAAGCCGATGCCCGTGGCCGGCATCTCGAACACGATGCGCATCGCCCCGGTCCGCTCTAGCTGACGGCCACCACCCCCACTTGCGCCCAGGCGTCGCCCACCGCCTGCTGCTCGGCGCTCCCGGCCCCGTAGAGGCGGCCGGCCACGTCGGTCGTCAGGCGGGCGAAGTCCGCGAACTTGGGCTCGGTGGTGAGCCGGCTGTCGCGCAGGGTCTCGTACCAGATCCGCCCGGCCTTCTCCCAGGCATGGCCGCCGATCGCGGTCGCGGCGAGATAGAAGGCGCGGTTCGGGATGCCGGAGTTGATGTGCACCCCGCCATTGTCCTGCCAGGTGTCGACGAAGCCGCTCATGTCCGCGGGCTGCGGGTCCTTGCCCAGCACCGGGTCGTCATAGGCCGTGCCCGGCGCTTTCATCGAGCGCAGGGCCACGCCCTGCACCTTGGATGACAGGAGGCCGGCGCCGATCAGCCAGTCGGCCGCGGCGGCGGTCTGGCCGAGCACGCGCTGCCGGACCAGGGAGCCGAACACGTCGGACAGGTGCTCGTTGAGCGCGCCCGGCTGGAACATGTAGACGAGCTGCGCCTCGTCCTCGGTCACACCGTGGGCGAGCTCGTGGCCGATCACGTCGAGCGCTATCGTGAAGCGGTTGAACAGCTCGCCGTCGCCGTCGCCGAACACCATCTGCCGGCCGTTCCAGAACGCATTGTCGTAGTTCTGGCCGTAATGGACCGTGGCATTCAGCGGCATGCCTTCGTCGTCGATCGAGTTGCGACCGAAGACTTCCTGGTAGAAGTCCCAGGTATGGCCGAGCCCGTCATAGGCCTCGTCGGTCGCGGGGTCGCCCGTGGCAGGAGCGCCCTCGGCGCGCACGACGGTACCGGGCAGGATCTCCTGATGGTCGGCCGTGTAGACGGTCCGCTGCTTCACCGGTGCGAGGCCCAGCGCACGCCGGCGGCGCTGTGCCGGCGGCATCTGCGTGGCCAGGGTCGCGCGCAGCTGGCGGAAGGTGGCATCGGAAGCGAGCGTCATGCTGGCGGCGGCGCGCTGTGTCGGCGAGCCGTTCTGCACGATCGCGCGCAAGAGATAGGGCGGCAGGATGCAGAAGAGGGTGTGGCGGTGGCGGGCCGTGCACATGGCGCTTTCTCCCTGCTGCCCGCACCCCGGCCGTTCCGGCCGGGCGGGCGGCTTTCGGCGACGAGAGCGCCACTCTAGCAAAGGACCGTGCCGCGGCCGCGCATTTTTCTGCGGGGAAAGCGCCCGAGGAACGATGCCGCCCGGAATCAGGGCTCGACCACGGGGATCTCGTGGATGTGGATGTCGTGCGCCGAGTGCTTGGTCAGCACGTCGATCGCCTTGCGCTCGTCCTCGGCCGTGGGCGTGCTCACCCAGAGCAGGATGCCGCCACGGTCGAGCTGCTCCTGCAGCCACTCGGCGTGGCGCCGGTCCATCCAGTGGGCGAAGATGGTGCCGATCAGGGCCCCGCCCACGGCCGTGCCGACGATGGCGGCGGCGACGGCACCCGCGGATGCCACCACCGTGCCGGCGGCGATCAGGGTCGGAAGATAGGTGAGCGAGCCTAAAACCCAGCTCTCGCGCTCGCCCAGGTTCTTCTCCGAGACGAACGCCGTGCGCGGCGCTCTCGGGTCGTCCTCGAGCTCCTCGACCCGCGTGTACATGCGGCCGAGCTTCTTCTCGACCGCATCGTGCCCGGCGAGCAGGCTGATGGCGTCCTCGGCGAAGCCGGCGGCGCGCAGCTCGTCCACGGCAGCCTCGAGCGACGAGACGTCCTCGAACACCGCCACCGCCTCCCGCACGACCTTTCTGCTGTTTTGGGCCATCATGTGGAAAGCGTCCTCCGGCACCCCGAGCGGGTCACGATTTCCCTGCTGCATCGCAGCCTTGCCGGCGGAGATCAAGCCCCTTGCCGGCCGGCGGGCCGGCCGCCACGACCCGCTGCGGGGTATGCAGGGTTGAACGGACCACATGGACGCTACCGAAAAGTTAATTATAACAGTGTCTAACGACTAAGCCACGTTTCAGGAAACGCCTCCCGTGAGCACGCATCCCCCCCGACCGCACCGTCACGTCCTACTGGCATCCACGGCGCTGATCCTGCTCGCCATGACCGATGTGGCGCACGCGGCTGCCGACGGCGTGCTCCCGCCGGCTCTGGCCGGAACGGCGGCCCTGCCGGACGAGGCCGCCGGCCTCAGGGTCAACGCGACCGGAGGGGCTGCGGGCGGGACGGCGACGCCCGTGCCGGTCTCCCCCACCTACGGCCTTGCCGTCGATCCCAAGCTTTCGATCCCGCGCATCACGAGCTTCGGCGACAGCTACTCCAAGCTGCGCCGCTACGTTCAGGACCCGGCCACCGGCAAATGGGTGCTCGTCCGCAACTTCCTCGACCAGTCCCTGGACGAGGGCAAGGCGGGCGCTCTCGCCGGCTACGCCGTGAGCGGGGCCACCGCCGCCAACGTCGCCGTCAACGGCAAGAAGAACAGCTTCGCGCAGCAGGTCGACCGCTGGATCGCGGCCGGCGGGACCTTGGGTAGCAAGGAGGCCACGACGGTCTTCTTCGGCTACAACGATATCGACAAGTTCAGCGATCTCACCCGCTCGCAGACCGATTACGTGAACGGGGTCAAGAGGCTGATCGGGCGCGGCGCCAATACCGGCGACCGCAAGCTCTTCCTGTTTCTGGTCCACGACTGGGGCAAGAATCCGGCGCAGAAGGGCGATCCCGACGGGGTCTACCGGGCGCGCACCCGGGCCTGGAACAGCGCGGTCGCGGCTTTCGCCAGCAACTGGAAGCGCAAGAACGTGGTCGCGGTGGACCTGTTCACCACGTTCGAGAACGTGTTCGCGTCGCCCTCAACCTACGGCCTCGCCAACGTCACCACGGTCGATCTCGCCAACTCCAAGACCACGGCGCTCTACGCCGATCCCGACCATTTCGGCGAGAAGGGCCAGGACATCATCCAGCAGGTGTTCCTGAGCTACGCCTCGCGCGCCTGGGGCTACGACGCCGTGGCCACGACGGGCAGCCAGACCACGACGCAGCTCGGACAGGACATCGACCAGGGGCTCGCCCTCGGCATCGACGCCTTGCCCGAGGCGCAGCGGCTCGGCTTCAACGCCTTCACCGTCGGCGAGCTCGGGAGCGACGATGCCGGGAACGGCGCCGTCGCCGATCGCGACCCGAGCCGTGCCGGCTTCGCCGAAGCCTTCTTCCCCGACCAGCAGCCGGACGGCGGTCTCGGCGTCAACTACGCCTTCTCGCCCGATACGTCCTTGGGCGTGGTGATCGGCCGCTACGGCGAGCGGACCAGCGCCGACCTCGAGCGGGCCTCCGTGGCGGCTTCGGTCGTGTCGGACTCGGTGTCGATGTATCTCGACCACAAGACGCACGGCTTCAGCCTGCGCACCCGGCTCACGGTCAGCGACGACCATCACGTCAAGAGCGAGCACGACGATCTCACCGATACCACGAGCCAGGCGCGCTTCAGCGGCCGCACGACCGAGGTGGCGCAGCGCGCCGGCTACACGCTGTCGTTCGGCGGCGTCACCTGGACCCCGTGGATGGAGCTGAGCCGCCGCGTGCAGGCGCTGGACTCGTTCACGATCGACAACCCCTACATCTCCGACGTGACCTACTCCGCCACCGAGGCCGGCGAGACTCTCGCCCGGATCGGTCTCGACGCCGTCTCGGATGCGCTGAGCTTCGGCGACGGCGCCAGCCTCAAGCTGTTCGGCGGCATCGCCTACACCCAGAGCCTGTCCCGCGACGACTACCGGGTGACCATCAGCGAGGCCGCGGGCCTCGTCCCCGACAGCGAGGAGAGGATCGAGCGCGGACAGCTCCGCCAGATCGGCTTCAACCTGGGCGGTCAGGTAGCGCTCGGCGAGCGGCTGTCGCTCGGCGCCGGCCTCGGCCTCGGCCACGATCTCGACCAGGGCAGCGAGCAGGAGCTCATGTTCCGGCTCAACTACCGTTTCTTCTAGACGATATCGTCTGCTGGAGGACGGCAACCTCGCCCGGCGGCAGCATCGCCGGGCGAGGACTTGCCGGCTCGAAATGCCTTTATGGTAAGCTGACCATCGGCTCGACCGCCTCGACTTCGAAGGGTGACGTTGACCTGGAGCGAAAGCAGCGTCTATACTAGCTGATTCGCCGGGGTGGTGCGGTTCTTCCAGGCTTCATGAAGTCTCTTCGCGACATACTCCCGTGCTCTACCCGGCTCAGATCGGAGACGGAGGCATGCGCACGCCGCAGGATCGTCGCGGATTCCTGGGCACGCTTGCGGCGAGTGCCGCGGGTCTTGCCGCTGCGAGACGGACCGCAGCCGAGGAAGCGCCGCCGGAAACGACCACGATCCGCCTAAGCAAGATCCCCGGCATCTGCATTGCGCCGCAATACGTCGCCGAAGAGCTGCTGCGGGCCGAGGGCTTCACCGACGTGCAGTACGTGCCGATGGAGGCGGGGGTCGCCGCGGCACGGAAGATCGCTCGCGGCGAGATCGACTTCGCCACCAACTTCGTGGCGGCTCTGGTCCCGGTCATGGACGAGGACGAGCCGCTCACCGTGCTGGCCGGCGTCCATTCCGGCTGCTTCGAGCTGTTCGCCAACGACCGGGTCCACAGCATCACCGACCTCAAGCGCAAGACCGTCGGCGTGCAGGGTCTGGGCTCGAGCCCGCACCTCTTCCTCACCGCCATGGCGGCCTATGTCGGCCTCGATCCGGCCAGGGACATCGACTGGGTGACGAGTCCGACCATCAAGCCGATGCAGCTCTTCGCCGAAGGCAAGATCGACGCCTTTTTGGGCTTCCCGCCCGAGCCGCAGGAGCTGCGGGCGCGGCAGATCGGGCAGGTGATCGTCAACAGCGGGCTCGACCGGCCCTGGTCGCAATATTTCTGCTGCATGCTCGCCGGCCACAGCGACTTCGTAGCCCGCTACCCCATCGCCACCAAACGCGTGGTGCGCGCCGTCCTCAAGGCCGCGGACCTTTGCGTCGCCGAGCCCGAGCGCGTGGCGCGCCGGCTGGTCGACGGCGGCTTCACCCCCCGATACGACCTGGCGCTGCAGGCGCTGGGCGAGGTGCCCTACGCCCGGTGGCGCGAGTACGACCCCGAGGACACGCTCCGCTTCTACGCCCTCCGCCTGCACGAGGCCGGCGTGGTCAAGTCGAGCCCGCAGACGATCATCGCGCAAGGGACGGACTGGCGCTTCCTGAACGAGCTGAAGCGCGAGCTGAAGGCATGAGTGTCGCGGCTGAAGGAGACTGGCGATGTCGGCCCTGCACACGCGTCGCGACCTGATGGCCTCCCTGATGGCCGCCGGCATGCTCGGGGGCACGCCGGCGCACGCCGACGACGAGCCACCCGAGATCACCAGGCTCCGCCTGCGCCGCGCCCCCACGATCTGCGTCGCTCCCGAGCAGATCGCGGAGAGCGCCTTGCGCGCGGAAGGATTCACCGACGTCAGCTACATCGAGCACGCTTCCATCGACGGCCTCGCTCGCGGCCAGATCGATTTCGACCTGCAGACCGCCGCGTGGGCGGTGGCGAACCTGGACGCCGGCGAGCCGATCGTGGCGCTCGCAGGGGTCCACGTCGGATGCTACGAGCTGTTCGCGCATGAGCCCGTGCGGGCGATCTCCGACCTGAAGGGCAGGCGGGTCGGGATCCCCCAACAGCCGGGCTCGAGCGGGCATCTGCTCCTCGCGGTCATCGCCGCGCATGTCGGCCTCGATCCCCGGGCCGACATCGACTGGATCAACAGACCCGACGGCGACTTCCTGGAGGCGTTCGCGCGGGGCGAGGTCGATGCCTTCCTGGGATTCCCGCCAGAGCCGCAGCAGCTCCGCGCCCGCAAGATCGGGCACGTGATCCTCAACACGGGTATGGACAAGCCCTGGGCGCAGTATTTCTGCTGCACCGCCTTGGGCAACCGCGAGTTCGTCCGCGCGCATCCGATCGCCGCCAAGCGCTATCTGCGGGCCGTGCTCAAGTCCGCCGACATTTGCGCCGCCGAGCCGGAGCGGGCGGCGCGGGCATTGGTCGATGCCGGCTTCCGCGGCCGCTACGAGCACGCGCTGCAGGCGCTGAGGGAGGTTCGCTACGACCGCTGGCGCGACTACGACCCCGAGGACACGCTGCGATTCTATGCCCTGCGGCTGCACGACGTCGGCATGATCAGGTCGAGCCCGAAGGAGCTGATCGCCGCCGGCACCGACTGGCATTTCTTCGCCGAGCTCAAGCGCGAGCTCAAGACGTGAGCCGGCTGGCCACCCTCGGGCTCATCCTGGCGGCGCTCGCCTGTCCGCCCTCGGCGGTCTCGGCGCACGGGCCCGACGGCGGCGACACGGCTGGGCCCGGGCAGCGGCTGCCGACGATCGGCTCGGCGCCGGGCTTCTCGCTGACCGCGCAGGACGGCAGCCGGCTCGCGCTGCCCGATCTCCGCGGCAAGGTCGTCGCGGTGGCGTTCATCTACGCTTCCTGCGCCGACGTCTGCCCGCTGCTGACCGAGAAGATGGCGCAGGTGGGCGACGAGCTCGGGCCAGACTTCGGCAGCAGCATCACGTTCGTCTCGATCACCGTCGATCCGGAGCGCGACACGCCGGAGGTGCTCGAGGCCTATGCCAAGGCGTTCGGTGCCGACCGCGGCGGCTGGCACTTCCTGACCGGCGAGCCCGCCGCCGTGCGCGACGTCGCCCGCCGCTACGGCGTGGCCGTGTCGGGGCGTCCCGGCGAGGGCGTCGACCACACGCTGCTCACCTCGCTGGTCGACCGGCGCGGCATGCTGCGCGTGCAGTATCTGGGTGCTCGCTTCGACCCCGAGGAGCTCCGCCGCGACCTCCTCGAGCTCGTGGGCGAGCCCTGATGCGCCTGCGCGACCTCCCCATCGCGCTGGTCGCGCGCACCCCGGCGCGGGTGCAGACCAAGCTGCTCGCGGCCTTCCTCGCCATGGTCGTGCTGCTGGTCGCGCTGGGGGCAGTGGGCCTGCGCCTCCTGAGCGGCGTCAACCAGCAGACCGAGGGCCTGATCAAGCTGCAGCGCAAGATCGCTGCCTACCGTCAGGTGCAGCACGACACCACGGGCCAGCTCTATGCTGTGGCCTCGGCACTGCTCTCGCCCAACGAGCGCACGCTCGAAGGTGTTCTGCGCCAGCTCGCCCAGTTCGGCTACGATCTCGACCGGCTGCAGTTCGTGGCCAAGGACGAGATCGAGCTCCTGGTCGAGGTCCGCAAGGAGTACGACCGCTTCATCGAGATTGTGCGCCGCGTCGTCGAGCTCGCCCGCAGCGGCCACGCCGCCGAGGCCCGGCAGGTGCAGCAGGCCGAGGCCGGCCCGCTCGCCGACCGGCTGGAGCGGCTGACCAACGAGCTCGTCAACCTCGCCGAGGCCGACATGGTGGCCGGCATCGAGGCGAGCGAGCAGGCCTATGCCCGCTCGACCTGGATCGTGATCGGCTTCGCGCTCGGCAGCATCGTGCTGGCGCTGGGCCTGGGCTATGTCATCTCCTGGTCGGTGATCGAGCCCGTGGCCGAGATCGAGGGCCGCCTGCGCCGGATCGCCGGCGGCGACTTCACCCAGCGCGCACGGGTCGTCAACCGCGACGAGCTGGGCTCCCTTGCAGCCGGTGTGAACCGGATGTGCGAGGAGCTCGGCCGGCTCTACGAGCAGCTCGAGGCGGCGAGCCGGCACAAGTCCGAGTTCCTCGCCAACACCAGCCACGAGCTGAGGACACCCTTGAACGCCATCCTGGGCTATACCGAGCTGATCCAGGACGGGATCTACGGCGAGGTGCCGGAGCGCATCCGTGCGGTGCTCGACCGGGTGCAGGGCAGCGGGCGCCACCTGCTCGGCCTGATCAACGACGTGCTCGACCTCTCCAAGATCGAGGCCGGCCGGCTGGTGCTGTCCACGAATGACTACGCGGTGCCGGCGGTGGTCCACACCGTCGTGACTGCGACCGAGGCGTTGGCCGCCGAGAAAGGGTTGGATCTCCGCATCGAGATCGCCGAGCCGCTGCCGCTGGCCCACGGCGACGAGCGGCGGATCACGCAGGTGCTCCTGAACCTGGTCGGCAACGCGATCAAGTTCACCGAGGAGGGCGAGATCGTGATCCGGGTCGAGACGACGGACGACGGCTTCCACATCGCGGTCGAGGATACCGGCCCCGGCATCGCTTTGCCCGACCAGAAGCGGATCTTCGAGGAGTTCCGGCAGGTCGACAGCTCGAGCACGCGCAGGAAGGGTGGCACCGGCCTGGGGCTCGCGATCGCCAAGCGCATCGTCGAGCTGCACGGCGGGCGCATCTGGGTGGAATCGGCGCTCGGACGCGGCGCGACCTTCCACCTCGTCCTGCCACGGCAAGCGGTGGCGCAGAGGCTCGCGGCATGAAGCGGCGCATCCTCGTCGTCGAGGACCAGGAGGACAACCGCGCCATCCTGCGCGACCTCCTGACCCATGCCGGCTTCGAGGTGCTGGAGGCGCTCACCGGCGAGGAGGGAGTGCGGATGGCCGAGGTGCTGCGCCCCGACCTCGTGCTCATGGACATCCAGCTCCCGGCCGTCGACGGCTACGAGGCGACGCGGCGAATCAAGGCACAGCCGAGCTTGCGCGCGATCCCGATCATCGCCGTCACCTCCTACGCGCTCAGCGGCGACGAGCTGAAGGCCGAGGCGGCGGGCTGCGACGGCTACGTGACCAAGCCGTTCAGCCCGCGCCGGCTGCTGGCGATCGTCCGGGGCTACCTCGAAGGGGCCGGGTGAGGGAGCCTTGCGCGAGCCGCCGCTGATCCTGATCGTCGACGACAATCCCGACAACCGGGAGATCCTGGAGGCGCGCCTCGAGAGCCAGGGTTATGCCACCCTCACCGCCGGCGACGGCGAGGCGGCGCTCGCGGCGGCGCGCGAGCATCGGCCCGATCTGATCCTCTTGGATGTGATGATGCCGGGGCTCGACGGCTTCGAGGTCTGCCGGCGGATCAGAGCCGATCCGGCGCTGCCGTTCATGCCGATCATCCTGGTCACGGCCAAGACCGCGCTTCGGGACGTGGTGGCGGGGCTCGAGGCCGGTGCGGACGAGTACCTGACCAAGCCGGTCGAGCATGCGGCGCTGGTGGCTCGTGTGCGCTCGATCCTGCGCACGAAGGCGCTGCACGACACGGTGCAGGCGCAGGCCGCGGAGCTCGCCGCCTGGAACCGAACCCTCGAGCAGCGGGTGGCGGAGCAGGTGGCGGAGATCGAGCGGGTGAACCGGCTGCGGCGCTTCCTGCCACCGCAGATCGCCGAGCTCATCGTCTCGGCCGGCGGCGAGGAGGACTTGGTCGAGAGCCACCGCCGCGAGGTCACCGTGGTGTTCTGCGACCTCAGGGGCTTCACGGGCTTCGCCGAGCACGCGGCACCGGAGGCGGTGATGGGCGTCTTGCGGGAATACCACGCCGCCCTGGGGCCGCTGATCCATCGTTTCGAGGGCACGCTCGAGCGGTTCCTGGGCGACGGGCTCGTGGTGCTGTTCAACGATCCGGTGCCATGCCCCGATGCCTCCGAGCGCGCAGTGCGCATGGCGGTGGCGATGCGGGACGCGGTGCAGGACCTGTCCGCCGGCTGGCTCCTGCACGGTTTCGAGCTCGGGTTCGGCATCGGCATCGCCTGCGGGCTCGCGACCTTGGGCCGGATCGGCTTCGCCGACCGCTACGACTACGCTGCGATCGGCAGCGTCGCCAATCTCGGCGCCCGCTTGTGCGCGCAGGCCAGAGACGGCGAGATCCTGGTCAGCCGGCCGGTGAGCGAGGCCGTCGGCACGATCGCCGAGCTCGAGCCCTTGGGGCCCGTCGTCATGAAGGGCTTCCGCGATCCGGTTCCGGTCTTCGCCGTCAAGGCGCTCAGGCCGTAAGCCGGCTTTCGCCCGGCTACTCCTTGGGCAGAAGAAAGATCGCCGTGCCCATGGCGAGGCTGCCGAAGGTGGTGCCGAAACCGGTGCCCATCAGGATCAGCGCCACGAGCCATTGCTCCGAGGCGAACAGAAGACGGCCGAGATGCGCCACGTCGAGATAGAGCAGGATGGCCAGGAACATCCAGCCGGTGGCGACGCCGATCAGGCAGTTCCGGGCGAGGAAGGACAGTAGGTCGAGATCGCGTCGCGCTCGCATGCCACGAACGCCTCCCAGTGGCAGGGCCGGTCGGGGGCGGCACCCGCATCACCCGTGCCTTCAAGAACAGCGCAGGCCGAGGACAGGTTGCGCTGCGAAGCGCAGACCGATGCCGCCCGGCCGGGGGGAGACGCGGGTGAGCACGGCACCGCGCGGGGCGGCGGGCGTGGCCCGGGCGCACTAGTCAGGCCGGCTCCTCTCGACTACCGAGAGGCGACGACCGACGGCGGTTGGTGGCTTCGACATGCGGTCATGGGCGCTGCGGGCCGGGCTGATCCTGGCACTGGCGATGCCGGCCACGGCACGGGCACGCCTCATGGGTGCCTACGACTACCCGTTCGTGAGCGCCCTCGTCGCCACGGTCGCGGCCACCCCGCCCGCGAACCAGGCGTCGCTGCCCACCAATGCCCAGATCGATGCCGTCGGCGAGACCCGCTATCTCCGGGTCTTCCCGGATCGCAAGATCCCGGACGTGTTCTGGTACTACGATCGCGGGCTGCCTTACGGCGTCTACAAGCAGCCCAACCGGCGAGCGCCGCTGTTCTTCGTCATCGGCGGCACGGGTGCCGGCTACGACGCCAGCAAGTCGCGCATCCTGATCCGCGCCCTCTATCAGGCCGGTTACCATGTGGTGAGCATCGCCAACCCGACCCACCCGAGCTTCATCGTCACGGCCGCGGCCGAGGGCGTGCCGGGGCGGCTCGGGGCGGATGCAGCCGATCTCTACCGGGTCATGAGGCTGATCGACCGGGACCTGCGCCGCGAGCTCGACATCACCGGCTACTCGGTCGCCGGCTACAGCCTGGGTGGAGCGCATGCGGCTTACGTGAGCCTGCTCGACGAGAAGGAAAAGGCGTTCGGCTTCCGGAAGGCGCTGGTCATCAACCCGCCCGTGAGCCTCTACAACTCGGTGCGGCGCCTCGATGCCATGTTCGACCGCCATCTCAGGCGGGACCCGGCTTCGGTCAACGCGTTCGTCGATCGGATCTTCGAGCAGGTGATCGCCCTCTACGACGTGCGCGCCCGGATCGACTTCACCGACGACACCTTCCTTTACCGCTCCTACACCGTGCTCGAGCCGCCGGAGCGGGATCTGGAGCTTCTGATCGGCCTCGCCTTCCGCTTCACGTCGAACGACATGGCGTTCGCGAGCGACGTGATGACCAATGCCGGCTACATCGTGCCCAAGAACGCGCATCTCACCGCGACGACGTCGCTGACCGACATCTTCCTGCAGGGCATGGGGCTCAACTTCGTCGACTATTTCGACGACGTCTATCTACCGTTCATGCGCGAGCGCCACCCCGAGCTCACCCGTGACGACTTGATCCAGGCGGCGGGACTTCACGCGATCGAGGGCTATCTGCGCACGAGCCCGCGGGTCGTGATGCTGGGAACGCAGGACGACATCATTCTCGCACCGGGCGAGGCCGCATGGCTCGAGAGCGTGTTCGGCGAGCGGGCGCGGATCTTTCCGACCGGCGGCCATTGCGGTGCCATGGACCAGCGCGACTTCGTCGCCGCGATGTACGAGCTCCTGGCCCGGTGAAGCACTGCATGCGCATGGCCAGAGCGCTCGCCGCGCTCCTGTTCGCCGCCAGTCTGGGTGCCTGCGCCGCCACGCCGGCCTACGAGCTCGGTACCGCACCGCCGCGTCATCGGCTCTCGCCGGTCCAGCAGCGGGCGCAGTACCCGATCGAGATCTACGATCCCCTCGAGGGGGCCAACCGGGCGCTCTACAAGTTCAACGCCCAGTTCGACCGTTACGTGTTCCTGCCGCTCGTGCACGCCTACGAGTTCGTCACACCCGATTTCATCGAGCGCCGGGTGACCGCCTTCTTCTCGAACCTCACCGAGTTCAGGAACGCCACCAACGGTCTGCTCCAGGGCCGGCCGGAGATCGCCGGTCGCGCCGCGACGCGCTTTCTGCTCAATTCCACCGCGGGTGTGCTCGGCCTGTTCGACGTGGCGACGCGGCTGGGCGTGGCCCAGCAGCCCGAGGACTTCGGTCAGACGCTGGGCCGCTGGGGCGTCGGCAACGGACCCTATCTGATCGTGCCGGTGCTGGGGCCGTCGAACACACGCGATTTCGGCGGCTTCGTCACCGACTCCCTGATCGCCACCTACCTGCCGCCCCAGTCGTTCATCACGGACTGGGTCTACTTCAACCCGATGATGTACGTCCTCTACGCCGTCGATCTGCGGCGCAACATCAGCTTCCGCTATTACGGCTCGGGCTCGCCCTTCGAGTACGATCTGGTGCGGTTCCTCTACACGAAGAAGCGCGAGCTCGAGATCCGGCAATAGCGCCTGCGCACCCTGCCGGAGGCATCGCGGCCGGACGCTCAGTGCGTGCGGATGACGACCAGGCGATCCGTGCCCGATTCGGCGCCCCAAACCTCGCCCGGCCGGCCGAGGAGCTGGCGCACCGCGGCGTTCGGGCGATCGCTCGGGAAGCTCGTGAAGGTTTCGCTCACGGGATCGAACGACAAGATCGCGTTGGCGCCGAAGTCGCTGAGCCAGATCACGTCGCGATCGTCGACGTAGACGGCATAGGCACGGGGGTGGCTCCCCGGCAGTCGCCAGCTCCGCCAGCTCTCGTCGGCGGGATCGTAGACGGCGACCTGGCCCGCGTTCCACTCGCTGACCCAGATCCGGCCCCTGCTGTCCGACCAGACGCGGCGTGCTCCCTGGCTCGGCGTCGGCGGGTCGATCCGGGTCTTCCTGCCGGTCGCGAGGTCGATCCTCGCGATGTGCGAGCCCGCGAGCGAAGCGTAGTAGATCTCGCCCGAAGGTGTCGCCGTGATGCCGTAGGGACCCGGGCCGTCCGGGTCCTGGAACACCTGCACGGCGCCCGATCTCGGATCGAGGCGGCCGTAGACGCCGTTCTGACCGGTGAACCACAAATATCCATTCTGGTCGAAGGCGGCGGTGTTGAGGTTGGCGGGGCCGTAGCGGTCGGGGAGCGGCCAGGCCTGGACGGCACGGCTCGCAGGATCGACGCGCAGGATCGCGTTCCGGCCGCCGTCGGTGATCCAGGGCGCACCGTCCGGTCCGACGATGACGCCGTGGGGGGCGGAATCCTCGCCGAGCGGGATCTGCTCGGTACGGCCGGTGCGGGGATCGAGCCGGCCGAGGGCACCCTGGGCTTGCGCGGTGTACCAGACCGTGCCGTCCGGGGCCGGGGCGACGTCGTGGGGATGCGAATCCTCGGGCACGGGATACCAGGCGGTTTCTGCGGCGGCAGCGCCGGCGAGCGGGAGGAGCACGAGAGCAGCGCTCACGAGCAGGCGGAAGATCATGGGCCGTCTCCACGAGATGCCGTCACTCGTGTCATGTCGTCTTCGGCCGGTTCTGGGGCAATGGTGCGAGCGCCGCGAGGCGGAAGGCGACGAGGAGGGCCGTGGCGAGGAGCGCGGCCAACAGGGCGGCGAGGCCGGGCCAGCCGAAGGCGGTCCAGAACAGGCCGCCCGCGGAGCCGACGAGGCTCGAGCCCAGATAGTAGAAGAAGAGATAGAGCGAGGAGGCTTGCGCCTTGCCTTCGAGCGCCCTGAGGCCCACCCAGCTGCTCACGATCGAGTGCGCACCGAAGAAGCCGAAGGTGAAGACGGCGATCCCGGCGATCACGAGCGGCAGCGGGGTCGCGAGCGTGAGTCCGAGGCCGGCGAGCTGCAGGAGGATGACGGCCCACAAGACCCGGCGGCGGCCCAGCCGGCTCGCGAGGTTGCCGACCCAGGCCGAGCTGAAGATGCCGATGAGGTAGACCGCGAAGATGGACCCGACGGCGGTCTGGCCGAGTTCGTAGGGTGGGGCGAGCAGGCGGTAGCCGACATAATTGTAGAGCGTCACGAAGCTGCCCATGAGGAGGAACCCTTCGAGGAACAGCCAGGGCAGGCCCTCGTCGCGGCAATGCTCGACGAAGCGGGCGAGGAGGTTGCCCAAGGCCAGGGGCCGCGGGCGGAAGTTCCTGGATGGGGGCAGGCTCTTCCAGAAGGCGAGAGCGGCCAGAAGGCACACGAGGCCGAGCGCACCGATCGCGACCCGCCAGGAGAAGAAATCGGCGAGGATGCCCGAGATCAGCCGGCCGCCCATGCCGCCGACGGCGCTGCCGCCGATATAGAGGCCCATGGCGAGGCCGATGGAACCCTTCTCCATCTCCTCGCCGACATAGGCCATCGCCACGGCGGGGAGGCCGCTGAGCGCCACACCCTCCAGCGTCCGGACGAGCAGGAGCCCGTGCCAGCCCGGAACGAAGGCGGCAGCGATCGTGAGCGCCGCCGAGGCCAGGAGCGAGGCCACCATGACGGGCTTCCTGCCCAGCGCCTCGGAGAGCGAGCTCGCGACCAGCATGGCGACGGCAAGGAGCCCGGTCGTGACCGAGAGCGAGAGGCTGCTCGCGGCGGCACCCAGCCCGAACTCGGCCGAGAACAGCGGCATGAGCGGCTGCACGCAGTAGAGGAGCGCGAAAGTCGAGAACCCGGCCGCGAACAGGGCGAGGTTCGTGCGCCGGAACGCCGGCGTGCCGCGCGTGATCAGGCTGGCTTCGGTGTGCATCGGAAGTGGACGTTCGAGGGGAGCATCGGCGCCCGGCCGTTGGTCGGTACCTGCCGGAATGGTAGAACGGAAGCTCGGACGAGCGGGAGGGGAGACAGGCCATGGCGGTCAGGTCGGGCACGAGCGGCGACGACGGACTCGTCGGGACGGTGGGCGCCGACCGGCTCTACGGCCTCGGCGGCGACGACCTTCTCGACGGCCGCACCGGCGACGATCTGCTCGATGGCGGCAGCGGGACCGACACGGCGAGCTGGGCCCACAACCCGGGCCATCGCGGCACGTTGGGCGGCCCTTACGGGATGAGCATCGACCTTGTGGCCGGCACGGCGGTCGCGCGCGTGGATTTCGGCCTGTTCGATGTGAACCCCGGCATCGAAAGGGACACGCTCCGCGGCATCGAGAACGCGATCGGCTCGGCCTTTGCCGACCGGATCGACGGTTCGGGGCTCGCCAACCTGCTCTGGGGCGGCGGAGGCGAGGACGAGATCAGCGGCAAGGGCGGCGACGACACGATCCACGGCGGGGCGGCGCACGATCTGATCAACGGCGACGACGGCCGCGATCGGATCGAGGGTGAGGGCGGCGACGATGTCGTCTATGCCGGCAACGGCGACGATCTGGTTCTGGGCGGGGCGGGCGACGACGTGCTCGCGGGCGAGGCCGGCCGCGACCGCCTCTACGGTGGCGCCGGCGATGACGAGCTGCGCGACGGCTACGGCAGCGACCGTGCGAACGACCTCGTGGACGGCGGTGCCGGCTTCGACATCGTCAGCTACGACGGCGACACGCACGGCCTTCGGGTCGACCTCGCCACGCAGCGGGCAGTGCAGGGGAGCGAGGTCGACCGGCTGGTCGGCATCGAGGGCGTGATCGGCAGCTCCGGCCCGGGCGATCTCATCCTGGGCGATGCGGGGGCCAACAGCCTCGCCACGGGGCTCGGCGGCGCCGACCGCGTCTTCGGCCGCGGCGGCGACGATGTGCTGACGGGCGGAGCGGCGAGGGCGCTGCTCGACGGTGGCGCCGGCGGCGACGTCGTCACGGGCGGCGCCGGGGACGATACCGTCCGGGGCGGCGCAGGAGCGGACCGTCTCAGCGGCGGGACGGTCGAGCACGATTATTTCGAGCCGGAGCCGCATGTCGACCACGACCGCATCGACCTCGGCCGGGATCGGGCCGCCGACACGGTGACGTTCGAGCTGCACGACTTCGTCGGCCGCGTGCAGGACTATATCGGGGTCGACCGGGTGGCGCGCTTCGATGCGAGTCGCGACAAGCTCGCGTTCTACGTCGCGGTCAACGATAGCCCCGTCGGCGGGCCGGACGAGGATCGGGTCGTGGACGTGCGGGCAGCGCTCGACAGCAACCACGACGGTCGGATCGACGGCAGCGACCGGGACGTGACGCTCGATGCCGGCGGCATGGTGATCGACCTCGGCAGCCTGTGGCAGCGGGAGGTCGGTGGGCCGTTCCTGAGCGGCCAGGACCAGAAGGTGATCCTCGAAGGCCAGAGGACCGGCTTTAGCGCCGACGTGATCGTGAGCCTGGACGAGCGGCCCGAGGAGCTCCTAGCGGCGCACCCCGAGGACACGCTGCTCTGACGGCTGTCGCCCGCAGCCTCGCTCGGCGCGAGGTGCATCGCGCGTGCCGGAACGGCGCCGACAAGGCGGGCTTCCGCTCGTCTCGGATCGGTCGGAGGTGCCGTTGCACGCGAACGGCTCGGAGCGCGACCCACGCCTGCAGGTGATCAGGCGAGGGATTCGGTAGCTGCAGCCACCGGTCTTTCGGCTGAACCGCCGTGGTATGCACCATGGTCTTATCGACTTATAGGTGATAAACAGAGGTTGTTGCGAACGTGCCGCTTGAGGATCATGCGATGAGAGCGTCCTTTGGAGGCGCAGTTGCGTTTGCTGCAACGTTTGCCATCACGCTCAGCAGCTGCAATGCAGAGGCGAATGAGGTGGATCCTTTGGTTCTGGCTGCCTGCATGCAAAACAATACGACGCCAGAAGATGAGTCTATATTCCGGAATATGCTCATCTATGCTCTGCAGGACGATACAGAAAGACTCAAAAATGAACTGGGGAAGATCATCGTATCATTTGCTAGATTGGCAACGGTTGACTGCAAAGTACCGCCAGACAGGCTCGGCGATAAAGCTATACAAAGAGCATTTAACATGTACGGAGGAAACATGGGAAGGTTGGTCATGGAAAGAGCTTTTGCCAAGATACGTGACAGATGATATTCTCTGATGCATCTGTGAATCAAATGTAACAATAGAGGTGCTTTGACGCGTCGGTTCCAGCGACTCGAAAGAGCGACCGGCTCGGTATAGGGCGAGCATCGGCCTTCTCCGGTGAGCCTTACGTCCTCGGCTCGGGGCGGGCGGGGCTTGTCTCGATGCGCCGGATCGGGGACAAGCTGGAGGCCGGGAAGAACGGTGCCGCGTCGGCGGTTGGGAGGCGGTGATGCGGATCGCGGTGTTCCAGGGGCCGCTGGAGGGCGGCGACGTCGGCCGCAACCTCGAGCGGCTCGCGGCCGTGGCCGACGCGGCGGCGGGACGGGGAGCGCGGCTCCTGGTCTGCCCGGAGATGTTCCTCACCGGCTACAATATCGGCGCCGAGGCGGTGAAGCGGCTGGCCGAGCCCGTGGACGGACCCTCGGCCGCGGCCGCGGCCGGGATCGCGCGCAAGTGCGGCATCGCCCTGCTTTACGGCTATCCCGAGGCGGGACCGGACGGGCGGGTCTACAACGCGGCGCTGCTGCTCGGGCCCGACGGCGCGCGGCTCGCCAATCACCGGAAGACCCATCTCTTCGGTCCGGACGAGCGCGACGCCTTCGCGCCGGGCGAGGGGCCACCCACGGTGGCCGGGCTCGGGGGGATGCGGCTCGGCATCCTGATCTGCTACGACGTCGAGTTCCCGGAGAACGTGCGGCTGCTGGCACTCGAAGGGGTGGAGCTCGTCGCCGTGCCGACGGCGCTCATGGAGCCTTATCAATTCGTGGCGCGGTCGATGGTGCCGACCCGCGCCTACGAGAACCAGATCTTCCTGGCTTATGCCAACCGCTGCGGGCGGGAGGGCGGCCTCGTCTATCACGGCCTGAGCTGCATCGTCGGGCCGGACGGACGCGACCTCGCGCGCGCGCCCGCAACGGGCGAGGCGCTGATCGTGGCCGAGCTCGACCGCGGGCTGCTCCAGGCCTCGCGGCGGCTCAATCCCTATCTCGCCGACCGGCGGCCGGCGCTCTACCGCGCTCTTGCCGCGGAGCGACCGGCATGACGGCGCCGCACGCGCCCGCGACCGGCGTCTCGGCCGACCGGCGGCCGGTGACCTATTTCGGCCCGGACTTCCCGTTTCCTTACGACGACTGGCTGCGCCATCCGGCCGGGCTCGGCGGGCTGCCGGCCGAGCGGCACGGGCAGGAGGTCGCGATCGTGGGGGCCGGGATCGCCGGGCTCGTGGCGGCGTTCGAGCTCATGAAGCTCGGCCTGAAGCCCGTCGTCTACGAGGCGGGGCGGCTCGGTGGGCGCCTGCGCTCGCAGCCGTTCGAGGCGGCGGAGGGGGTGATCGCCGAGCTGGGCGGGATGCGCTTTCCCGTCTCCTCGACCGCGTTCTGGCACTATCTCGACCTCGCCGGGCTCGAGACCCGGCCGTTCCCGAACCCCTTGGCCCCGGACACGCCGAGCACCGTGATCGATCTCGACGGGGTGCCGGTCTATGCCGAGCGGCCCGAGGACCTGCCGCCTTTGCTCCAGGAGGTGGCGGATGCCTGGCGCGAGGCGGTGGAGGAGGGGGCGCATCTCTCGGCAATGCAGGACGCGATCCGGGCGCGCGACGTGGGCCGGATCAAGGCGATCTGGAACGAGCTGGTGCCGATCTGGGACGATCGCAGCTTCTACGACTTCGTCGCCACCAGCCGGGCGTTCGCGAGCCGCTCGTTCCGGCACCGCGAGGTGTTCGGGCAGGTAGGGTTCGGGACGGGGGGATGGGATTCCGATTTCCCGAACTCGATGCTGGAGATCTTACGCGTCATCGTCACCGATCAGGACGAGAACCAGCGCCTGGTCGTGGGCGGGGTCGAGCAGTTGCCGCGGCGCTTGTGGCGGATGGCGCCCGAGAAGCTCGCGCACTGGCCGCGCGGTACCTCGCTCGAGCGGCTGCACGGCGGGGCGCCACGGGCCGGGGTGGCGCGGATAGCGCCGGCGGGAGAAGGGCGGCTCGCCGTGACCGACCGCTGGGGCGAGACGCGCGAGTACCCGGCCGTGCTCGTGACCTGCCAGTCCTGGCTGCTCACGACCCACATCGCCTGCGCCGAGCCGCTCCTGTCGCACCGGATGTGGATGGCACTCGATCGTACGCGTTACATGCAATCGGCCAAGACCTTCGTGATGGTGGACCGGCCGTTCTGGAAAGAGCGCGACCCTGCCACGGGCCGTTACCGGATGAGCATGACGCTCTCCGACCGGCTCACGCGCGGCACCTATCTCTTCGACAACGGCGACGACCGACCGGGCGTGATCTGCCTGTCCTATAGCTGGATGGGCGACGCGCTCAAGCTGCTGCCGCTGCCGGTCGACCAGCGGGTGAAGCTGATGCTGGGAGCATTGCAGCAGATCTACCTGGACCTCGACATCAAGCGGCACATCGTGGGCGATCCGATCACGGTCTCCTGGGAGAGCGATCCCAATTTCCTGGGCGCCTTCAAAGGCGCCTTGCCCGGCCATTACCGCTACAACCGGCGCATGTACTGCCATTTCATGCAGGACGGGCTGCCGCCCGTCGAGCGCGGCCTGTTCCTCGCCGGCGACGACATCTCCTGGACGCCGGGCTGGGTGGAAGGCGCCGTGACCACGGGCCTCAATGCGGTCTGGGGGATCGTGCGGCATCTGGGCGGTGCCACCCACCCCGAGAACCCCGGGCCGGGCGACCGCTTCGCCGAGCTCGCCCCGCTCGTGCTGCCGGACTGAGCGCCGCCTCAGGCCCGGGCGATCTGGTCGAGCGGTTGCCCCTTGGTCTCCATCTCGATCCCGCCGACCGCGAAGGCGGCGAGGACGAGAAGGACGGCAAGCAACGCTATCACGGTGCCGAAGCCCAGGCCGATGATGAGTGCTACGGCCGAAGGCGCGAGGAGACCGCCCAGGCGCGCCATCGCCCCGGCGACACCCATGCCGGTCGCCCGGAGCTCGGTCGGGTAGAGCTCGGGCGTGTAGGCGTAGAGCGCACCCCACGTGCCCAGGAGCGCGAAGCTCATGGCAAGCAGCGCCGCGCCGATCAGGAGCGGCTCTCTCGCGACGACGAAGAGGAAGCAGCCGGCGGCGCTAGCGCAAAGGAACGCGATCAGCGTGCGGCGCCGGCCGATCGTCTCCACACCGATGGCCGCGAGCAGGTAACCCGGCACCTGCGCCACCGCGAGGAGCACGAGGAAGCCGTAGCCGCGCACGAAGCCGTAGCCCTCGGTGACGAGCCGGCCCGGCAGCCAGATGAAGACGCCGTAATAAGCGGTCGAGACCAGGAGCCACGCCGCGAGGATGAGAAGGCTGCGCCGGCGCAGCCCGCCCGCGAGCAGCTCCTGCATCCGGCCGCGCCGGGCCACAGGGGCGGCGAGGGGCTCGTGCACCGGCGGTTTGCCGTTGCCACGGGCGATCCGGTCCAGGACGTCCCGCACCTCCTCCACCCGACCCCGACGCACGAGATAGTGGGGCGATTCCGGCAGCCAGAGCCGGAGCCAGAAGCCCGCCATGGCCGGCAGGGCGGTCAGCACGAACAGCCAGCGCCAGGCGTCCTGTCCCGCCCACTGGCTCGCCGCCCAGGCCGCGAGCGCCACCACGATCGTGCCGACCGCCCAGAAGCCTTCGAGCGCCACGAGCCAGCGGCCGCGGCGCGCGGGCGGGAGGAACTCGGCCATCATGGCGTAATCGACCGGCAGCGTGCCGCCGACACCGACCCCGGTCAGGAACCTGAGCGCGAGGAGCAGCGGAAAGCTGGTCGAGAAGGCGGAGGCGAGGCCCAAGATGGCGTCGATCAGCACCGTGGCGATCAGAACCCGGCGCCGGCCGATCCGGTCCGCGAGCCGGCCGAACCCCCACGCACCCAGCAGCATGCCGAGGAAGAAGGTGGTGCCGGCCTGGATCGCCTCCGGGATCGTGAGGCCGAAGCTCGCCGCGAGCGATGGCGCGGCGAAGCCGATCGCGAGCACCTGCATCGCATCCGCCGCCCAGACCAGGCCGAAGATGGCGAGGAGACGATAATGGAACGGGCCGATGCCGATCCGGCCGAGCGCATCGTCGATGGTCACAGCGGGCATGGCTCTTCTCCCTCACCGTCCCGTCGGTTCCCCTCTTTAGGGGCGGGATTGTGTGCGGTGCAATACCGAAGCCTTCGGCCGACTGGTTCGGATAGGACGGGCTGCGCCGGCTGAGCTTTCGGGGTCGCAGCGCCGCCACCTCCGTCCGTTGCCGCCCCGATCCCAGCCTCTCGGACGTTGCATCGCGGGCCGCGAACCGGTAGGCACACAGGTGCCGGACAGGTTGCAACCTCCAGATGAGCATCCCGATCCATGGGTCTGCTGAAGCGCGGGTGACCGGAGTGCGAGCGGTGAACCAGCTCATCAAGTTCGGCGAGCGGCCTCGGCTGAGGCATGGTCGGGTCGTCGCCGTCGGCAATCTCAAGGGCGGGACCGGCAAGAGCACGGTCTCGGTCAATCTCGCCTGTGCGCTGGCGGCGGCAGGCAAGACGACGGCCATCCTCGACACCGACCCGCAGTCGACGGCGACGCGCTGGGCCGAGCTCGAGAAGCTGCCGGTCGCGTGCTACCCGGCCCCACTCGCCTCGCTCGATGCGGTCGGGAGCTGGATCGCCGATTCCGAGGAGCTGCGCTTCAAGACCGACATCCTAGTGATCGACCTCCCCTCGGTGGTGGTGCCCGCCATGGGGGCGGCGTTCATGATCGCCGACGTGATCGTGGTGCCGGTCGGGACCTCGCTGCCCGACCTCGACGGCACGCAGCGTGTGCTGCAATACGTGGAGCTCGCGCACCGCGAGCGCCGCAAGCACCCGCCGCAGATCGTGCTGGTGCCCACGCGCGTGACCGACGAGGTGCCGGACCCGGTGGGCACGGTCTCGCGCCATCTGGGCCTGTCGAAGGAGCTGATCGCCCCGCCTCTGCCACATCACCTCGCGTTCCAGGAATCTTATGCCTGGGGCGAGTGGGTGGGCAGCCTCGCTCCGGAATCGCCGGCGCACGAGCGGGTGCAGGAGCTGGCCCGGTTCGTGCTCGACCGGCTGGAGAAGGTGGAGCCGGCCCCGCTGTGGCTCGGCGGCAAGGCGCGGCGGCTGCGGCTCGATTTGGCATCCGACGCTTTGGACGACCCTTTCGGCGAAGAGGCGTCGGAAGGAAGCGGGGAGGGTGCCCGCCGGTCGTGGTGGCGGCGCCTGTTCTTTCGCCGCTGAGCCGGCTGCGGATGCTGGTGCGGGCGGAAGGATTCGAACCTCCGACACCGGCGGTGTAAGCGCCGCGCTCTACCCCTGAGCTACGCCCGCATGGAGGCGGCACCATACGCAGCAGCAGCCGCGGCTGCAAGGAGCGTGGCGATGCGTCCCGGTTGGTCGGCGCGTGGCGAGCGATTACCATTGCGGCTCGCGGCGGCGCCGCTAAACAGGCGACCTCTATGGAGCAACCGGTCAGGGACGAGATGAGCGACCCCAGCAGCACCATCGAGCGCATCCGCGCCGAAGCCATTCGGACCGTGGATTTCCGCTTCACCGACCTGACCGGCCGCTGGCGGCACGTGGCGCGCGAGGCCGGCGGGGTCACGGCCGATATCCTGCGCGACGGCGTGTTCATCGACGGCTCGGCGGTGCCGGGCTGGCGCGACGTGACCGAAGCGGACCTTCTCCTCAAGCCCGACCTCGAGAGCGCGTTCGTCGATCCGTTCAGCGCCCAGCCGAGCCTGGTCGTGATCTGCGACGTCGCCGAGCCCGGCACCGGCCTCGGCTACGAGCGCTGCCCGCGTGCGACGGCGCAGCGGGCCGAGGCCCATCTCAAGGGCTGCCGCTACGCCGACGAGGTCCGCGTCGCCGCGGCGCTGGCCTTCTTCCTGTTCGACGAGGTCAAGGTCGAGGTCGGGCCGCTGCACGGCTCCTACCAGCTCGTGGCGAGCGAGCGCCGCACCAGCGCCGCCGCAGGAGGTCGGAACGACGGCCATCGGCCGAACCCGGACGCCGCCTATCTGGCGCTCTCGCCCTCGGACCACATGGCCGACATCCGGGCCGAGATCGCGACGGTGCTGGCCGGGCTCGGCGTCGACGGGCTCAAGCACGCGCACGGCCGCGCCACCGGCCAGAACGAGCTCTCGTTCGGCACCACGGGCCTCGTGCGCGGCGCCGACCGGGTCCAGCTCGCGAAGTACGTGATCCACCAGGTAGCGGCATCCTACGGCAAGACCGCCACCTTCATGCCGAGGCCCGTCGCCGACGAGCCGGGCTCGGGCATGGACGTGCATGCGTCGCTGTGGTGCGCGGGCAAGCCGGCCTTCGCCGGTCAGGGCTATGCCGACCTCAGCACGCTGTGCCTGCAGTTCGTGGCCGGCGTGATGCAGCACGCGCGCGCCATCAACGCCTTCACCAACCCGACCACGAACAGCTACAAGCGCCTGCGCACGGGCGAGGATGCGCCCGCGCTCCTGGCCTACGCCGCCTACAACCGCTCGGCGGCGGTGCGCATTCCTTACGCCTCGCGGCCCGAGCTCAAGCGGATCGAGGTCCGCTTCCCCGATCCGAGCGCCAACCCCTACCTTGCCTTCACCGCCATCCTGATGGCGGGTCTGGACGGCATCGAGCGCAAGCTCGAGCCCGGCGACGCCATGGACCGGAATCTCTACGATCTGCGTCCCGAGGAGGCCGAGGACCTGACGTCGGTCAGCCGTTCCTTGCGCGAGGCGTTGGATGCGCTCGAGGCCGACCACGATTTCCTGACCCGCGGCGACGTGATGCCGCCCGACCTGATCCAGGCCTATCTCGAGGTGAAGCGCCGCGAGTGCGACGTCGTCGCCGGCACGCCGCACCCGGTCGAGTTCCAGCTCTATCTCGGACTGTAGAAGGCGCCTGCGTCCACCCCGATGAGCAGCGCAAAGGCAGGTCTCCAGCACCTCGGGAGAGGGTGTCATGGCCGGTCTTCGAGCCGGCCGTCCAGGCAGCGGAGCAGAAGCCGGATGACCGGGTCAGGGCCCGGTCGTGACGCATGAAGGGCACTTCCGCCCCGTCCGAAGCGAGCCCTAGCTGGCCCCCACACAGGTGCCGGATGCCCGGATCAGGCCCCAGCCGAAGACCGGATCGCGCCCCGGCGGGCCGAGATCCTGCGCCACCGCGGCGAGACGGCGCTCGGCCTCGGCCGGAGGCAGGGGGGCACGGGCAGCGAGCGCCGCAAGAGCGGCGGTGACGAACGCCGCGGCATAGGAGGTGCCCGAGCGAAGCGCCGAGCCGGTCTCGTCCCGGGTCGGCACGTCCACGCCGGGGGCGGCGAAGGCGATGTAGCTGCCCCGGTTGGCGCGCCGGTAGGGCCGGAGCCCCCGGTCGACGGCGGTGACGGCGATGACGCCGGGGTAGGCTGCAGGATAGGCCGGCGGCGCCTCGGCGCCACCATTGCCAGCGGCGGCCACGATCGGAATGCCGCGCCGGAGGATGCGTGCCACGGCGGCAGCGAGGACCGGGTTGTCGGGGCCGGCGAACGAGGCGTTGACAACCGAGGTGCCGCGCCCGGCGAGCCAGTCGAGAGCGGCCGCGATCTCGAGCGCGCCGGCACGCATCCCACCCGAAGCCTCGGCCGCGAACACATCGGCCACGACGAGCCGGGCCGCGGGCACCAGGGCAGGTACGGTGCCGTCGGTGCCGCCTACGAGGATCGAGGCCACGGCGGTGCCGTGTCCGGGCGGCGCCAGGGGAGCGCCCAGGGGTACGAAGCTGCGATCCTGGAATGCGCCGGCCACGATCGCGGCCGGCAGCTCGACCCTGGTATCGACGAGCCCGATCACCACACCTTTGCCGCAGGCCGAAGGCTCCCGCGGCCAGCCGATCAGGCTCGCAGCCCAGCACCGCCCGCTGCAGCCGTCGTCCGCCTGCGGCCGGTACGAGTCGTCGGGGGCGAGCGTGCGGTTCGGGAGCAGCGCTCGCAGCCGGTCGAGCGCAGGACCGCTGCCCAAGCCCGGCGGCGGGGCCAGCCGGATGACGGTGAGCCCAAGATTGCCGAGCGTGCGCCGCTCGCGCACGCGAAAGCCCTGCGCTTCCGCCCGGCGCAGCTCGGTCGGGCCGAGATCGACCGCGAGCAGGTCGTCGGAGCCGTCGCGGTCGTTGCCGCCGTTCCGTGGCCATGCGCCGGAGCGCCCGGCCGTGGCGCCGCGCCGCTCGTCGCTCGCTGCCGGGGTTCCACTCGCGCTGTCGTCAGCGCTGCCACCGCCTCCGTGGCCGCTGCCGTCGTCGCTGCCACGGCCGCCGTCGTCGTCGCTGCGGTTGTCGGCATCACGGCCGCTGCTGCCACGGCCGCCGTCACCCCCGCCCCTGCCGCTGCTGCCGCCGTCGTCGCTGCTGCTGTCGCTGCCACCACGATCGTCGCTGCCGCTATTGCCGTCGTCGCTTCCACTTCTGCCGCCTCTGCCGTCGTCCTTGGCGAGGGCGCAGGAGACGATGGCAAGGCCGCCCGGCGCGACGAGCGCCGGGAGCGCGCGCTCGACCGGGACGGCGGCGAGCAGGCCGAGCGCGGCGAGCAGGAAGGCCCGGGACGGGAGGATGACGGCCATTCTCTCCTCGGGCCTTTCTCGGGCGGTCAGTAGGACACGGGACGCTTCAGGGCGTCGTCCCGGCCGTCGTGGCGGCGGCCATGATCGTCGCCGGCATCGTGCCCGGCACCATCATCGTGGCTGCGGTCGTCGCTGCCCCGCTCGTCGTGGCTCCTGCCGTGATCGTCGCTGCTCCGGCCGTCATCGTGGCCACCCCCGTGGTCGTCGCCTCGATCATGGTCGCGGTCCCTGCCGTGGTCGTCGCCGCCCCGGCCATGATCGCCGCCGCGATCGGAGGAGCGGGCGAAGGCCGTAGCGTAGAGCGGTGCCGAGATGCCGGACAAGGCCAGATGCACGGTACGCTCGAGCGGGAGGCACACGGCACCGGCGGCGACGGTGGCGAGGAGAAGGGCACGGCAGGAACGCATGTTCGGGTCTCTTCTGTTGGGCTCGTCGGTGTGCCGCATCGTCGGCGGCACACGACGACAACGAGGCCGTGAGCGCCGCTAGTCCCGCGCGTCCGGGCTCGGGCGCGGCGGGGCGGCCATGCGTGGGCAGCATGGAATAGAAGGCGTTACGAATTCGTTGTCGCGACGGTCCGCGGTGCGAGGCTGCCGCTCGGGGAGCGGGGATGGACGAAGAAGAGCTCGTGGCGCTCTTGCCCAATCTGCGCCGGTTCGCGCGCGTGCTCTGCCGCGACGACGCGGAGGCGGACGATCTCGTGCAGAGCACCTGCGAGCGGGCGCTGCGTCGGGCCGACGGCTTCGCCCCCGGCACCAGACTCGATCGCTGGCTGTTCAAGATGATGCAGAATCTCTGGCTCGACCGGGCGCGCAGCGCGGCCACAAGACACCGCCACGTCGATCTCGATGCGGCGCGGGATCTCGTGGGCGCCGACGGGAGTCGCGACGGCGAGGCGCGGGTGATGCTCGCCCGGGTGCGCGCCCGGATCGCGGCTCTGCCGGAGCAGCAGCGGTTGGTGCTGGCTCTCGTCGTGGCCGAAGGGCTCGGCTACCGCGAGGCCGCGGAACGCCTGGGCGTGCCGATCGGCACGGTGATGAGCCGGCTCGCCCGCGCCCGCAGGAGCCTGTTCGACCTCGTGGGCGAGGGTGGGTCGGCAAGAGGGGAGAGCGCGCCCTCATGCCAAGCGCGGTGGTGATCGGGATGCCCATGAAGCTCGACGACGAGACCCTGATGGCCTACGCGGACGGCACGCTCGAGCCGGAACGGCTGCACGCAGTCGAAGAGGCGCTTGCCGGCGATGCGGCGGCGCGGGCCACGGTCGAGCGCTTCCGCGCGACGGGAGCCCTTCTGGCTCTGGCCTATCCCGAGGAGCCCGTGCCGGAGCTGCTCGAACGCCGGGTGCGGGCCATGGTGCGGCCGCACATCGGACGCCGGCAGCGCTGGACGCTGCCGCTGGCGGCGGGCGTGGCACTGACGCTGGGGCTGGTGGCGGGGTGGAGCGTGGCACGACACGGCGTCGATCCGCTGACCGCGGCCCTCGGGCGCACGCCCTCGGGCGAGAGCCGGGAGATCGCCGACGGACGGGCGATCACGCCGACGGCGACCTTCCGTGACACTGCCGGCCGCTGGTGCCGGGCGTTCGAGGAGGTCAGGGCCAGGGGCAAGGCGCTAGGGGCGGCATGCCGGGAGGCGGACGGCGCCTGGCGGCTCGTACTCCTCGTGCCCGAGGGAGTAGCCATGTCCGGTGACGGCTACGCTCCGGCCGGCGAGGAGCCGTCGCCGGGCGATGCGCTGCTCGCGACCCTGCGGGCGGGCGAACCGGTCGATGCGGCCACCGAGCGGGCGCTGATCCGGGGCGGCTGGCGCTGAGCGGGGATGACCGCGGCCGGGCATTCGGGCAAGAAGCCTTTCCCGATCCGCTCGCGAAAGGCCGAACATGCTGCCGCTCTCGACTCTCCGCCGTGCGCGCCGCGCCGTGGCTGCCGTCTTTCTCGTCAACGGCATCGTGTTCGGGAGCTGGGCGCCGCACATCCCGCTCGTGCAGGAGCGGCTGGCCTTGAGTCCGGCTGTGCTCGGCACGGCGCTGCTCGCGATCGCGGGCGGGGCGCTCGTCGCCATGCTGGCGAGCGGAGCCGTCATCGCCCGCTTCGGCAGCGCTCCCGTCACCGCGGCGAGCACGCTCGCCCTGTGCCTCGCCCTGCCCTTGCCGGTGCTGGCCCCGAATCTGCCGCTGCTGGTCGCGGCGCTGGCGTGCCTGGGGGCGGCGAACGGCCTCATGGACGTCGCCATGAATGCCCATGGTGTCGCGGTCGAGACGCGGCTGATGCGGCCGATCATGTCGTCCTTGCACGGCATGTACAGCCTGGGCGGCCTGATCGGCGCCGGTGTCGGCGCTCTTCTTCTGGAGATGCTGCCGCCCGCAGCGCACGTGCTCGCAACGGCGGGCGGGCTGCTTGCGGTGGCGCTCGTCGCCCTGCCGCGGCTCCTGCCGGGTCGGGTGGACGTGGGTGGCGAGGCCGGACCGCATTTCGTGCTGCCGAGCCGGACCACGCTGGGCCTGGGGGCGCTCTGCTTCCTCGTGATGATGAGCGAGGGATCGGCCCTCGACTGGAGCGCCGCTTATCTGCGTCACGATCTCGGAACGGGCACCAGCTTCGCCGCCGCCGGCTTCGCGGCGTTCTCGGCCGCGATGGCCGTGGGCCGCTTCGGCGGCGACCGGCTGCGCCAGCACGTGGGTGCGGTGGCGCTCGTGCGCGGGAGCGCGTTCCTGGCCGCGGCCGGGCTGGGGCTGGCGCTGCTCGTGGGCGTGCCAGTCGCGGCGGTCCTCGGCTTCACCTGCATGGGCCTCGGCCTTTCCAACCTCGTGCCGGTGCTCTTCGGCACGGCGGGCAGGCTGCCGGGACAGGAGCCGGGTGCGGCGATCGCGGCCACCGCGAGCGTGGGCTATCTGGGCTTCCTCGCCGGGCCGCCCTTGATCGGGCTGGCCGCGCAAGGAAGCTCGCTCGGCGTGGCGCTGGGGCTCGTCGTCCTCGCCTGCGGCCTCGTCGGCGCCTGCGCTGGAACCGTGCGGATCGCCGATGCGCCGCGGGCGCTCCCGGCCGGCGAGCGGCGCTAGCGGGGATGCTCAATCCTCGGCCGGGACGGGCCGTGGCTTGCGGTTGTCGTCGATGGCGACGCAGGTGAACCGGCCCTCGGTGACCTTGATCTCCTCGCTGGTGCGGCCGCGCCGGGCCCAGGTCTGGACGAGGAGCGTCATCGAGGTGCGCCCGACCCGGATCACCTGCGCGTAGCAGCTCACCACGTCGCCCACGAAGACGGGCTGATGGAAGGTCATCGCCTCGACCGCAACGGTCGCGACCCGGCCCTTCGCGCGCGCGAACGCTACCGTGCCGGCGGCGATGTCCATCTGCGCCAGGATCCAGCCGCCGAAGATGTCGCCCGAGGGATTGGTGTCGGCCGGCATGGCGAGCGTGCGCACCGCCGGCTCGGAGCCGCGAAGATCGGTCATCGCACCTTCCTTCGTTCCGATGGGGCGGCGCACCCGTTCAACCCGCCCGGTCGGGAGCCTGCAAGGAAATGACCAGCGAGAATTCGGTTCCCACGTCAAGCGGCCGTATCCGCAGCTCCGCCTTGAGCTGCTGCGCGAAGGCGGTGACGATGCGCATGCCGAGGCCCGTGCTGGCGTGGGGCGCGAAGCCCGGCGGCAGGCCCACGCCAGCATCCCGCACCGCGAGCACGACCCGGCTTTCCTCGGGCGCCTGGTCGAGGCAGACCTCGACCAGGCCGTCCTGCCGGCCGGGATAGGCGTATTTGGTGGCGTTCGTGACGAGCTCGTTGACGACGAGTGCTAGCGGGATCGCCCGGTCGGTGGCGATCGGCACGGGCTCGTCCGGCGTTCTCGCCACGACCTCGCCTTCGGGCCAGGCTGCGTTCAGGTCGGCACACAGGTCGACCAGATAGGCCGCGAGATCGATCACCCGGACGTCGTTGCTGCGGTAGAGACGCTGGTGCGCCCGGCCGATGGCGTTGATGCGGGTCGCAGCCTCGCGCAGCTCGTGGCGCACGTCGGGCTTGTCGGTGGCATTGGCCTGCAGGCTCAGCATGCTCGCCACGAGCTGCAGGCTGTTCTTGACCCGGTGGTTGACCTCGCGCAGCAGCACCTCGCGCTCCTCCACCATGGCGCGCAGGTCGCGCTCGATGCGCTGGCGCTCGATCGCCATGCCGAGCAGGTTCGCGACCCCTTGCAGGAAGGCGATGTCCTGCTCGCCGAACTCGCCGGGGGAGCGGCTGTCCACCTCGAGCACGCCGTAAGGGCGGCCTTCTCCTTGCAGGATGACGTTCATGGCGCGGCGGATGCCGTGCTCGACCAGGAGCTCGGGCGTGCGGAACCGCTCCTCGTTCTCGAGATGGTTCGAGATGACGGGCTTGCCGGTCCGGAGCGCGAAGCCCGCTGGCGAGGCCAGGTCGGCGCCGACGCTGGCCGTGCCGACGAGATGCGGCTCCCAGCCGACGCCGGCGCGCAGCAGGAGGCGGTTCTCGGCCGGGACATACTCCATGACCTTGCAGAACTCGGCTTCGAGGCCCTCGGCCGTGCACTGCACCGCATATTCCAAAAGCTCGGGGTAGGGTGTCCCTCGGAGCGCCCGCACGCCGAGCTCGGCCAGGATCTCCTGCTGCCGGACACGCAAGCGCAGCGCGCGCTCGGTGACCGTCTCGCCGGTGTTCCCGCAGGGCTTCGCTTCGACGACCGGTGTCGGGGAACCGGCCGCCGAGCCAGGGTTTGCTTTCATGACTGGTCCGGTCGGATCCGGTTTCGGGCTCGCTCACGGATGGATAAGCGCATCGGCTCGGGTGAGGAAGAGTGCTCGTGCCGCTCGCTCGTGCAAGCGAAGCCTAACATGTCCCGCCGTGGGACGGCGTGCCAGGATGACAGGGTGCGGCGGAAGCGCACGCCTTCCGGCCATATGCCCGCAACGGAGGAGTCGGATGAGCGAGGACCTCTACCCCAAGGCGACGCGCGAGCTCGCCGAGCTGCGACACCGGCTGGCGCCCGAAGCGGCCGATGCGTTCCGCACCTTCGGCGAGGTCGTGTTCAAGGACGGAGCGCTGCCGGCCAAGATCAAGCAGATCGTCGCCGTGGCCGTGGCCCACGTGACCCAGTGTCCCTACTGCATCCAGGGCCATACCAAGGCGGCCCTGAAGGCGGGTGCCACGCCCGAGGAGCTGATGGAGGCGGTCTGGGTCGCAGCCGAGATGCGCGCCGGTGGTGCCTTCGCCCATGCGACCCTGATGCTCGATACCGTCCAACGACGGAGTGCCGGGCAGGGTTGAGTGCAGGATCGCCGGCTCCGGGCCGGTGCGACCCGGTTTCCTGCCGGCGAGCCCGTTGACGATCGTCGACGAGGCCCGATCCAGCGGGTGGGCGCATCGGCCGCCATGCGGCGCGAGTCACACTCCGCCATAGCTTTTGCGGTGCGCCGATAAACGTTCTATATATGTTCTCGGTCGCGCCGCTTCCCGGCTTGACGGGGCACGACGGCTCCGACCATCAATTCGATGGCGCGTGCCGCAACCGCCGGTGCCGTTCCTTCCGGCCTTTGCAACGGCGCGCCGATCCTTGCCCGCAACGAACGGAACGGAGCGCATGACGGACCTGCTCGATCTCGCCGGCGACACGAGAGGCGGCGAGACCTACACCGCCCACGACATCGAGGTGCTGGAGGGCCTGGAGCCGGTCCGGCGGCGCCCTGGCATGTATATCGGCGGCACCGACGAGCGGGCCTTGCATCATCTCGTCGCCGAGGTGCTCGACAACGCCATGGACGAGGCGGTGGCGGGCCACGCCACCCGGATCGAGATCGAGCTTTCCGCCGCGAACCGGATCACGATCCGCGACAACGGCCGCGGCATCCCGGTCGATCCGCACCCGAAATTCCCGGACAAGAGTGCGCTCGAGGTGATCCTCACCACGCTGCACTCGGGCGGCAAGTTCGGCAGCAAGGCCTACGAGACCTCGGGCGGCCTGCACGGTGTCGGCGTTTCGGTCGTGAACGCGCTCTCGGCCGAGCTCGTGGTCGAGGTGGCGCGCCATCGCACGCTCTACACCCAGCGCTTCGCACGCGGCCTGCCTCTCGGGCCGCTCACCACCATCGGTGCGGCACCCAACCGGCGCGGCACCACGGTGAGCTTCATTCCCGACCCCGAGATCTTCGGGCAGGCCGCGCGCTTCCGGCCCGAGATCCTGCACCGCATGGCGCGGAGCAAGGCCTATCTCTTCCGTGGGGTCGAGATCCGCTGGAAATGCGATCCCTCGCTGCTCGAGGCGGGCGGGCCGGTGCCGGCCGAGGAGACCTTCCACTTTCCCCAAGGTCTCGCCGACTTCCTGAAAGCGCTCCTGAACGGGCGCGACCTCGTGGCCGACGAGCCGTTCACGGGCGAGGCGGCGCTGGATGGCGGGGCCAAGGTCGAGTGGGCGGTGGCCTGGCCGATCGACGAGGAGACCTATGCCGGCTGGTACTGCAACACCGTGCCGACACCTCTGGGCGGCACGCACGAGGCGGGCCTGCGCTCGGCGCTGCTCAAGGGCCTCAAGGCCCACGCCGAGCGGATCGGCTTCAAGCGGGCGAGCGCGGTCACGGCCGAGGACGTGATGGGCGGGGTGTGCATCCTGCTCTCGCTGTTCATACGCCAGCCGCAGTTCCAGGGCCAGACCAAGGAGCGGCTGGTCTCGCCCGAGGCCGCGCGCCTCGTCGAGGGTGCGGTGCGCGACCGGTTCGAGCTCTGGCTCGGCAGCCATCCGGCGACGGCCACGGCCGTGCTCGAGCACGTGGCACGCCGGGCCGAGGAGCGGCTCGCTCGCAGGAAGGCCAAGGAGGAGGTCGGGCGCAAATCGGCGACGCGCAAATTGCGCCTGCCGGGCAAGCTCGCCGACTGCGCGCGGGAGGCGCGGGACGGGACCGAGATCTTCATCGTCGAGGGCGATTCGGCCGGCGGCTCGGCCAAGCAGGCCCGCAATCGCGAGACGCAGGCGATTCTGCCTCTGCGCGGCAAGATCCTGAACGTGGCCTCGGCCACGGCCGACAAGCTCGCCGCCAACAAGGAGCTGGCCGATCTGGTGACGGCCCTGGGCTGCGGGGCGGGCAAGCATTTCCGCTACGACGAGCTGCGCTACGAGAAGGTCATCGTCATGACCGACGCGGACGTCGACGGCGCCCACATCGCGGCCCTGCTCATGACGTTCTTCTTCCGCGAGCTGCCGAAGCTGATCGAGCGCGGCCATCTCTACCTGGCGCAGCCGCCGCTCTATCGCCTCAGCCACGGCGGCACGGTGGCCTATGCCAGGGACGAGAAGGACCGGGAACGGCTCCTTGCCACCGTGTTCAAGGGCAGGAAGAACGTCGAGATCGGGCGCTTCAAGGGGCTCGGCGAGATGAACCCGCAGCAGCTCAAGGAGACCACGATGGACCCCTCGAGGCGCCAGCTCCTGCAGGTGCGGATCGAGGACGTCGCGGGCAAGCCCACGGCCCAGCTCGTCGAGGAGCTGATGGGCCGGAGGCCCGAGCTGCGCCTCGCCTTCATCCAGGAGAACGCGCAGCTCGTGAAGGAGCTGGATGTCTGACGCTGCGCCGTCATGGGGAGCAGAGCGGGGCCAGTCGTTCGGTCAGGCCTCGTGGCTCCAATCCTGCCACGCGAGCCCGGGCACGTGCGCGAACTCGGCGACGTTCGCCGTGACCAGCGTGGCTCCGGTCCTGAGCGCCTGGGCCGCGATGAGCAGATCGTAGGCTTCGATCGGGCTTCCTGCCACCTGCAGCTCGGCACGCAGCTCGCCGGCGATCGCGGCATCCTCCGCCTCGAAGGGGACGATGCCTATGTCGCCGGAGAGAAAGATGCGTAGCCGCTCCGTGTTCTCGCGCCGGTATTGGCTGCGGGCCACGCCGTACCACAGCTCGTAGAGCACGACCGTAGGCACCGCGACCGACGCCCCTTCGGCCATGACGTCCCGCAGCCGCTCACGCACCATGGCTGGCCGGTTCCGGAGCACGGCGACGACGAGATTGGTGTCGAGCAGGTAGCTCAACCGAACAGATCCTCCGTCTCGGGCATGGGCGGCTGATCGCGGCCATCCTCCATGAACGGGACCGCGGCGAACCGGTCGAGCGCTGCGAACCAAGCGTCGAGATCGGTTTGGATGGGCTCGAGAAGGATGCCGCCCTCGACCCGACGCACGCGCACGCGGTCGCCGGGCAGCCGGAAGGCTGACGGCAGGCGCACGGCTTGGCTGCGGCCATGCTTGAAGATGCGTGCGATACCGGTGTCGGCCATGATGGCTCCATCGTGATAGATATCAATGATATATACCGATACGAGCCGTGCACAAAGCCGGGCGAGGCTATCGGGAGGGGTGCTCCGGAACCGGCTCGGCCGCTCCGCGTTGGCCTGTCGGACACAGGCCCAACCGGAGCATCGTCCCATGTCGCGCATCGAGCTCGCCGTTCCGGCGCTGGCTCTCGCCCTGGCGGCAGCCGCCATCCAGCCCTCCGCTCACGCTCAGCAGGCCGCGACCACGGGCGGCCCGGCGGCGTTCGCGCCGGCCGATCTCGAGTTCGTGCTGAAGGCTGCGGACGGCGGCCTCGCGGAGGTGGCGCTCGGCAATCTGGCGCAGGAGAAGACGGGCTCCGACGAGGTGAAGAAGTTCGCCCGGCGCATGGTCGAGGACCACACCAAGGCGAACGACGCGCTCGTGAAGCTCGCGATGGAGCGCGGCACCAAGCCGCCGCAGCGGTCTTCCGAGATCGCACAGGAGGTCGAGAAGACGATGCGCGCCTATGCCGGCAAGGAGTTCGACGAGGTCTACGTGGCGGAGCAGGTGGGCGCGCACGTGACGACCGTGGCCCTGTTCCAGCACGCAGCCGAGCACGCCAGGACGCCGGAGCTGCGCGACTTCGCGAAGCGGACCCTGCCGACCCTGCAGGAGCATCTGAAAGAAGCCCAGGCCCTGATGCAGAGGAGCTCGGGTGGCTGAAGCCATGGCTTGCGGCCGCATCACGGCGGCCGCAGCAGCCCGCACAGCCGGTCCCGATCGAGCCCCGTCCACGGAGATTTTCGGTTGACCGGACGGGGACTGGCACGCACGTTCAAGCCGGTCGTGCCGGTCGTGATACCAGTTGGCGGCAGGACCGGCGCGCCGAGCGCGTGATCGAGAAGATCGAAGCAGGATCAGGGACGCAAGATGCAAAGACGGCACATCCTCTCGCTGTTCGCGGCCATCCTCGCCGGCACGGTCGCGGCCGGCGCCGTGTCGGCGCAGGAGAAGAAGACCTTGGCGCTGGTGACCAACGCCTCGGCCGATTTCTGGACCATCGCCCGGCGCGGCGTCGAGAAGGCGCAGAGCGAGCTTCCGAACTACAAGACCGAGATGTACGTGGTCTCGGAGGCGACCGCGGCCGAGCAGCGCCGCATCCTCGACGACCTCCTCACCCGCGGTGTCGCCGGTGTCTCGATCAGCGCCATCGACCCCGCCAACTCGACCGAGATCCTGAACAAGGTGGCCGAGCAGGCCGTCCTGTTCACGACCGACAGCGACGCGCCGCAGAGCAAGCGCGTGCTCTACATCGGCACCGACAACCGCCAGGCGGGCGAGCAGGCGGGCGAGCTGATCAAGAAGGCGCTGCCCGACGGCGGCAGGATCATGCTGTTCGTGGGCACGATGGGTGCCGCCAACGCCCGCGAGCGCGTGGAGGGGATCAAGAAGGCGCTCGAGGGCTCGAAAGTCGAGATCATCGACATCCGCACCGACGAGGTCGACTTCGCCCGCGCCAAGCGCAACGTCGAGGACACGCTGACCAAGTACCCCGACATCAGCGCGCTCGTCGGCCTCTACTCCTACAACACGCCGCAGATCGTCGAGGCCGTGCGCGCCGCCGGCAAGCAGGGCCAGGTCAAGGTGATCGGCTTCGACGAGGACCCGGTGACGCTGCGCGGCATCGCCGACGGCATCGTCGAGGCCACCGTCGTCCAGCAGCCGTTCGAGTTCGGCTATCAGTCGATGAAGCTGCTCGCCCGCTACATCGAGGGCGACCGGTCGTTCATCCCCGAGAACCACCTGATGATCATCCCGACCAAGGTGATCGACAGCTCGAACGTCGCCGAGTTCCAGAAGACGATGAAGGAGCTGCTCCGCAAGTGAGCGGCTGAGGCCCCTACTCCGACCCTCCCCCGCCGCAGGTGGGAGAGGGTCGATCGCGCAGCGATCGAGCGGGTGGGGGCTCTTCCATCCATGTCCAGGGCGACGCGTCGGATGCAGGCGGCACCTTTCCTCGAGCTGCGGAACATCGGCAAGACCTATCCGGGTGTGACGGCGCTCGCCGGCGTCGGCCTTGCGGTCGCGCGCGGCGAGGTCGTGGGCCTCATCGGCGAGAACGGAGCCGGCAAGAGCACGCTCATGAAGGTCCTGGGCGGGGTCGTGGCCCCGAACACCGGGACCATCGTCATCGACGGGGTCGAGCACCAGGCGCTCAGCGTGACGCAGTCGATGGCGGCCGGCATCGCCTTCGTCCACCAGGAGCTCAACCTCTTCGACAATCTCGACGTCGCGGCCAACATCTTCATCGGCCGCGAGCCGCTTCAGGGTGGACCCTTGCGGCTCGTCGACCGGGCGCGGCTCCATGGGATGGTGGAACCCTTGCTGCGGCGGCTCAACGTCGACTTCGGGCCGGAAACGCCCGTAGCCGAGCTCTCGATCGCCCAGCGGCAGATGGTCGAGATCGCGAAGGCACTCTCGCTCGACGCGCGGCTCATCATCATGGACGAGCCGACCTCGAGCCTCACCCTGTCCGAGACCGAGCGGCTGCTCTCGGTCGTGGCCGAGCTGAAGGCCCAAGATGTCAGCGTCATCTACATCACGCATCGCCTGGGCGAGATCAAGGCCTGCGCCGACCGGGTCGTGTGCTTGCGCGACGGGCGGATGGTGGGCACGCTCGCGAAGGACGAGATCACGCACGGTGCGATGATCCGGCTCATGATCGGCCGCGACCTCAAATCGCTCTACATCCCGCCCAAGGTGCGGCCGAGCGAGGGCTGCGTGATCCGGGACCTCCGGACGGCGGCCTTCCCGGACCGGACCGTGAGCCTCGACATCCGGCGCGGCGAGATCCTGGGGCTCGCGGGCCTGATCGGCTCGGGCCGGACCTCGCTCGCCCGTACCCTCTTCGGGATCGACCCGGCCTTGGGCGGCGAGATCCGCCTCGACGGCGAGAATGTACGCATCCGCTCGCCGCGCGATGCGATCCGGCGCGGGATCTATCTTGCACCCGAGGACCGCAAGCGCTCGGGCCTCGTGCTCGACATGCCGATCCGCGAGAACGTGACGCTGGCGGGGCTCGGTGCTTACGCGCGCTGGTGGCTCGTGCGACGCGGGGCCGAGGCCGAGGCGGCCGAGCGGGAGCGGCGGCGGCTCGGGATCAAGGCGCCCTCGATCGACGTGCCGGTCATCACACTCTCGGGCGGCAACCAGCAGAAGGTGGTGCTCGCGAAGTGGCTCTCGATGCGGCCGAAGCTCATCGTCTTCGACGAGCCCACACGCGGCATCGACGTGGGCGCCAAAAGCGAGATCTACGAGCTCTTACGCGATCTCGCCGACAATCGCGTCGCCATCCTCATGATCAGCAGCGACATGGAGGAGGTGATCGGGGTGAGCGACCGCATCGCCGTGATGCACGAAGGCACCATCAGCGGCTTTCTCGAGCGGCACCAGTTCAGCGAGCGCAACGTGCTCGAGCTCGCGGTCGGCCACCGGCTCGCGGCCTGAAGAGACATCAGGGAAGAACGCCTCGCCATGCACAAGAAGGATCTCGGGCTTCTCGTTCTCATCCTCGTCGTGGGCGCCATCACGGCGATCTTGAATCCGCGCTTCCTCTCGCCCGTGAACCTCGTCAACATGGCGAACCTGATCGGGCTCTTCGGCCTGTTCAGCCTGGGCGAAGGTCTCGTCATCATCACCGGGGGCATCGAGCTTTCGGTGGGCTCGATGTTCGCGCTGATCGGCGTGATCTTCATCGATCTCGGCATCAACCGGGGCGTGCCCTGGCAGCTCGTGCTGCCGATCGCGATCGGGCTCGGCGTGACCTTGGGCGCCATCCACGGCTTCCTCGTGACCAAGCTCAAGATCCAGCCCTTCGTCGTCACGCTGTGCGGGCTCCTGATCTATCGCGGCATCGCACGCTGGTACATGAACGACGCCACGATCGGCTTCGGCTACGGCGACGAGTTCGAGACCCTCTCCTGGCTCGCGGCGGGGCGCACCTTCGGCATCCCGCACACCTTCTTGGCACTCCTCATCGTGGCGGCGATCATGGGGATCGTCCTGCACCGCTCGGTCTACGGCCGCTATCTCTTCGCCGTCGGCAAGAACGAGGAGGCGGCACGCTTCTCGGGCATCAACACCGAGCTCGTCACCGCCACCGCCTACATCATCAGCGGGGCCCTGGCCGGGCTCTCGGCCGTGTTCATCGCCTTCTACACGAGCTCGGTCAGCCCCTCGGCGCACGGCAACTTCTACGAGCTCTACGCCATCGCCGCGGCGGTGCTCGGCGGCTGCAGCTTGCGGGGCGGGGAGGGGTCGATCCTGGGCATCCTCCTCGGCACCGTGCTCCTTCAGATCCTCCAGAACCTCGTCAACCTCCTCGGCATCCCGAGCTCCCTCAACTTCGCGGTCATGGGGACGGTGATCCTGATCGGCGTGCTCGCCGATCAGGAGCTGCAGCGCCGCCGGGCGCGCCGGGTGGCGCTCGCTGCCCAGGCGTCCAAGGTGGCGGTGCCGGCGCGCGCCTGAGCTTGCCCCCTGTTCCAGAGTTGCTGTCCCGTCATTGCGACGCCTCCAACGAGGTCCTGATCCATGCGGCCGAGAGGCGCACCTTGCGTTCCGTACATGCCGGGATTCAGAGCACGCCGGACCGTTTCCGCCCGACGCGCTGTGGGCCGAGATCGGGCGGTTGTGGTGTTGGCCTGCAAGGAGCCGAACGGCCCGGCCTCGATCGCCTCACCCCACCGTGACCTTGCCGTCGTCTCGCCTGACCGGTCCCGGCGCTGGTGAATCTTGGGTCCGTCCAGCCGGCGGGCGGAGCGACGATGCGGGGCGGATCGGCAGCAATGGCGGCGCCGACGACGCCGGACGCGGTGCCGGCCTGGGCCGCGGCGGTCGGGCATTCCTCGCTGGGCGAGACCCTGCGAAGCTCGCTCTCGTTCTATCCGACCGTCGAGACCCTCCATATCGTGGGCCTCGCCCTTTTGGTCGGCGCCATCGCCGCCTTCGACGTGCGGATGGTGGTCCGGGCCGCTTTCATGTTGATGCTGTGTACGGCCGGTGCGAGCGAGCCGCCGCCGTGCGCGGGTGGTGCGCCGGACGCTCAGCCATGCGCGCCGGTGAAGGGTCACGCCGCCCCGCGGCCATTGCCAAGCCGCGCGAAGCCCGCCACATTGCCGCGCATCCGATCGCTCTTCGGCAGCAAGATGCCTGACAGGGAGGCAAGGAATGAGCGTGGGTGATCAGGTCTCGCCCGAGACCCGCCGATCCTTCGTGCGTAAGGTGACGGGCTCGGCCGCAGCGGCAGGAGCGCTCTTGGGCGGCTTCGGCTTCGATCCCATGATCGCGGCCGCCATGGCCCAGGAGATGGGCCGCTCGGAGAAGCCCCTGAAGGCCGCGTTCTCGAATGCCGGGCTCCAGGCCACCTGGTGCGCGCAGGGCAAGCAGGCGGCCGAGTTCTGGGGCAAGCTGTTCAACGTCGAGGTGACCTGGTTCGACGGCGAGCTCGCGGCCCCGAAGCAGCGCGCCGCCATCGACAACATGGCCTCCCAGAAGTGGGACTTCGTGGCGATCCAGGCCTTCGGCATCGGCACGCTCACCGACCCCGTCAAGCGCATGATCGACGCCGGCACGCCCGTCATCGACATGGACACGCTGATCGCCCCCTTGGACCAGATCAACGTCCACAGCTTTCTCGCCCCCGACAACGAGTTCATGGGGGCTTCGGTCACCCAGGCCCTGGTCGATGCCATGAACGGCGAGGGCACCATCGTCATGACCCAGGGTGCCTTGGGCCACACCGGGGCGCAGGGCCGCGCCAAGGGTTTCCACTCGGTGATCTCGAAGTACCCGAAGATCCAGGTGCTCGACGAGCAGCCGGCCGACTGGGACGTGACCAAGGTGGCCAGGATCTGGGACAGCATCCTCACCAAGCACAAGGACATCACCGCCGCCTTCTTCCACAACGACGACATGGCGCTCGCCGCCTACAACGTGATGAAGGCGCGCGGCCGGACCAACATTCTCCTGGGTGGTGTGGACGCCATGCCGCCCGCGATCGAGGCCGTGATCGACGGGCGGATGCACGCCACGGTGCGCAACCCCTCCTGCCGCATCCATGGCGGGGCGATCATCGCCGGCGTCGCGGCCGTCCTGGGCGAGAAGAGCGGCGAGGGCGGGATCCCGAAGCACGTCGTCACCGACGGACCGGTGGTCACGAAGTCGAACGCGCCCGGCATGCTCTGGATGCAGAAGCACTTCCTGATCTGAGCAGAGGACATGGTCGAGAAGCCCGCAGGCGGGAACGGCCGGCCGATCCTGGAGATGAGCGGGATCGGCAAGAGCTTCGGCGGCGTGACGGCGCTCTCGGGCGTCGACTTCACGCTGCGCGAAGGCGAGGTGCACGGGCTGATCGGCGAGAACGGCGCCGGCAAGTCGACGCTCATGAAGATCGTCGCCGGCGTGCACGGCACGTACGACGGCGAGATGCGCATCGACGGCCGGCCCGTCCGTTTCCGCTCGGCGCGCGACGCGCTCGCGGCCGGGATCGGCATGGTCCATCAGGAGCTCTCGATCGTCCCGAGCCTCTCGGTGGCCGAGAACGTGTTCCTCGGCCACCAGCTCACCAACGGCGCCGGCATCGTCCGCTGGCGCGCCATGGCGAAGGAGGCGAAGGTGCACCTCGCCCGGCTCGGCATCGACATCGACCCCGGTGCCGAGGCCGGCCGGCTGCCCTTGGGCCTGCAGCAGCTCGTCGAACTCGGCCGGGTGCTGTTCAGCGGTGCTAGGATTATCATCCTGGACGAGCCGACCTCGGCCCTCTCGCCGCCCGAGATCGAGCGGCTGTTCACGGTGCTGCGGCGGCTCAAGGCCGAGGGTACGAGCTTCATCTTCATCTCGCACTTCCTCGAGGACGTGCTCGCGGTCTCGGACCGAGTGACGGTGTTCCGCAACAGCCGGCGCATCGCCACGGCGAACGCCGCCGAGGTCGACAAGCACTGGCTGATCGAGCGCATGATCGGCCGCGGCCACCAGGAGCTCGAGGAGGCGCTGGAAGGCGAGGTCAGGCTCGCAACCCCCGAGGCTGCTCCGGTCGTGCTGGAGGCCGAAGGGCTCGTCCGCAAGGGGGCGTTCGCCGACGTCTCCTTGCAGGTCCGGGCGGGCGAGGTCCTGGGCCTTTACGGCTTCATGGGCTCGGGCCAGCTCGAGGTCGCGAAGACGCTCATGGGCAAGCTGGTACCCGAGGCCGGCTCGATCCGCATCGACGGCCGACCCGTGCGCCTCAGCAGCACGGCGCAGGCGAAGCAGGCAGGGATCGCGCTCGTCCCGGAGAGCCGGCGCTCGATGCTGTTCGCCGACGAGCCGGTCTACAAGAACATCTCGATCAGCATCCTCGAGCGGATCGGCAAGCTCCTGCTCGACCCGGCCGAGGAGCGGAAGATCGCGCAAGGCCATGTGGACCGCCTGCGCATCCGGCCCTACTCGGTCGAGCCGCCGCTGCGTGCACTCTCGGGCGGCAACCAGCAGAAGGTGGCGCTGGCGCGCTGGCTCACCCACCTGCCCAAGGTCCTGGTGCTGGCCGAGCCTACGCGCGGCATGGACGTGGGTGCGAAGGACGACGTGGTCCACATCGTCAGAAGCCTCAAGGCGGAAGGGGTCGGCATCGTCGTGGCTTCCGCCGAGCCCGAGACGGTGATGGCGTTGGCCGATCGGATCGTGGTCATGCGCAAAGGGACGATCACCCGCGAGTTCAGGAACGAAACGGTGAGCAAGGACCGCTTGCTCGCTGCGGCATGAGGCAGGGGAAGATGGCGGCGCAGGTACCCCAGGGACAGCTCGCGGCACCTTCCGGCGGCATCGGGAGCTGGCTCGCGGCGCGGCTCACCAACATCGCACCCCTGATCACGCTGCTCTTCCTGATCGCGGTGTTCAGCGCCTTGAGCCCGTCGTTCGCGACGGTGGACAATCTCGGCAACATCCTGCGCCAGGTCTCGATCACGGCGATCATCGCCACCGGGCTCACCTTCGTGATCCTCACGGCCGAGATCGACCTCAGCGTCGCTGCTGTGGCGAATGCCGCCGGCATCGTGGTCGCGTTCTTCACGCTGCAGGAGTCCTACGTCAACATCGCGAACGTGCCGCTGCCGGGCTGGCTCGCGATCCTGTGCGGGCTCGCTGCCTGCTTCGCGCTGGGTGTGGCCAACGCCTTCGGCGTCACGGTGATCGGCATCCCGTCCTTCATCATGACGCTCGCCATGCTGCAGATCGGAGCCGGCATCTGCGCCATGCTGGTCCGCGGCCAGATCGCCTATGCCGTGCCGCCGCTGATCAAGACCCTGGGTTCAGGCACGATCGGCCCGTTCCCCTGGATCGTCGTCATCGCGGCCCTGTTCCTGCTCGTCGGCCACCTCGTCCTGACCTACACCCGCTTCGGCCGCTACGTGTACATGGTGGGCGGCAACCGCGAGGCGGCGGAATATGCCGGCGTCAACGTGAAGCGGGTGCTCGCGGCCGTGATGATCATCTCGGCCGTCTGCTCGGGCATCGCCGGCATGCTGGGGGTCGCCTATTTCGGCAGCGCGCAGCAGAACGAGTTCGACGAGTTCCTCTTGGATTCGATCGCTGCCGTGGTGGTGGGCGGCACGAGCCTGTTCGGCGGCCGGGGCGGGATCGGCAACACGATCCTCGGCCTGTTCGTGCTGGGCGTGCTCAACAACGGCCTCGACCACATCGACATCGACAGCTTCTTGAAGATCCTGATCCGCGGCCTGATCCTGCTGCTGGCACTCGTCATCAACGTGTACGCCCAGAAGCTGCGCCAGCGGGCGTGAGCTGGATCGCCCTTCGGGCATGTGCCAGTTTTTACCGTGCCGGCCTCCCGGCGCCGGACGCGTTCGCGGGCGAGGTGATCGCGGCCCTCGCCCGCGCCGGCGTTTTCCGCCTGCGCGCCTGCCTCGTCGGCACCATGGCCTAGCGATGCTATCCGGCGCTGCTCGGAGTCCGGCGGCCCACCGCGACCGCGCACCGAGGATCTCGTCCGGTTCCACGGCATCAGGTCGGCACCGGCGAGGCCGCCGGCGGCGTCTCGAACCCGACGTAGCCGGGGCGCCGGCGGGCCTGCTCGGCCCTGCTAGAGGATGAACTTGCTCAAATCCGTATTCGCCACGAGGTCGCCGACCTGACGGCGGACATAAGAAGCATCGATCGTGATCGCTTCGCCACTGCGGTCGGAGGCGGTGAAGCTCACCTCCTCGACCAGCCGCTCCATCACGGTCTGCAGCCGGCGGGCACCGATGTTCTCGACCTTGCTGTTGACCTCGTGCGCGAGCGTCGCGATCTCGGCGATGGCATCCTCGGTGAAGCGGAGCTCAATGCCCTCCGTAGCCATGAGCGCCGTGTACTGCTTGATCAGGCTCGCTTCCGGCTCGACCAGGATGCGGGCGAGGTCGTCGCGGCTCAGAGGATCGAGCTCGACCCGGATCGGTAGACGGCCCTGCAGCTCGGGCAGAAGGTCCGAGGGCTTGCTGAGATGGAAGGCGCCGCTCGCGATGAACAGGATGTGGTCGGTCCTGACCGCACCGTACTTGGTCGTGACCGTCGTGCCCTCGATCAGGGGCAGAAGGTCGCGCTGCACCCCCTCGCGGCTGACGTCGGCCCCGATCCGGCCTTCGCGGGCGCTGATTTTGTCGATCTCGTCCAGGAACACGATGCCGTTCTGCTCGGTGGCGGCGACGGCCTCGCGGGTGACGCGCTCCTGATCGAGGAGCTTGTCGCTCTCCTCGGCCATCAGCACCTCGTAGCTCTGCGCCACGGTGAGCTTCTTGCGCTTGGTCCGGCCGCCGAACGCCTTGCCGAAGATGTCGCCGAGATTGATCATGCCCATCTGCGCACCGGGCATGCCGGGAATGTCGAAGGTCGGCAGGCTGGCCGCACCCGTGTCCTGGACGTCGATCTCGATCATCCGCTCGGCGAGATGGCCGTCGCGCAGCATGCGGCGGAACTTGTCGCGGGTCTCCTTGGCGGCGCCGCTGCCGACGAGCGCATCCAGCACGCGCTCCTCGGCGTTGAGCTCGGCCTGCGCCGCGACTTCCTTGCGGAGCCGGTCACGGGTGAGCTTCATCGCGATCTCGACGAGGTCGCGCACGATGCTCTCGACGTCGCGGCCGACATAGCCGACCTCGGTGAACTTGGTCGCCTCGACCTTGAGGAAGGGAGCCTGCGCCAGGCGCGCGAGGCGGCGCGCGATCTCGGTCTTGCCGCAGCCCGTGGGTCCGATCATCAGGATGTTCTTCGGCAGAACCTCCTCGCGCAAGGACTCGTCGAGCTGCATCCGCCGCCAGCGATTGCGCAGCGCTATCGCGACCGCCCGCTTCGCCGCCCCTTGGCCCACGATGAACCGGTCGAGCTCGGAGACGATCTCTCTAGGGGTGAGCGCGGTCATCGCTGGTCCAAGGTCTCGATGATGATGCTGTCGTTGGTGTAGACGCAGATTCCGGCCGCGATCTTCATCGCCTTCCTCGCGATGTCCTCGGCCGAGAGCCCGTCGATGTCGACGAGCGCCTTGGCGGCGGCAAGGGCGTAAGCGCCACCCGAGCCGATGCCGATGAGCCCGTCCTCGGGCTCGAGCACGTCGCCGTTGCCGGTCAGCACCAGGGAAACGTCGGCGTCGGCCACGGCCATCATCGCCTCGAGCCGGCGGAGATAGCGATCGGTGCGCCAGTCCTTGGCGAGCTCGACGCAGGCACGGGTGAGCTGGCCCGGATGCCGCTCGAGCTTGGCCTCGAGCCGCTCGAGCAGGGTGAAGGCGTCGGCGGTGCTGCCGGCGAAGCCGGCCAGGATCGATCCACCGCCCAGGCGGCGCACCTTGCGCGCGTTGCTCTTGATGACGGTCTGATTGAAGCTGACCTGGCCGTCCCCGGCCATCGCCACCTGCCGGCCTTTGCGGACGGAGAGGATGGTGGTGCCGTGCCAGCTCGGCGGCTTTTGCTCCATGGGGCCTCGCGTTGCAAAGGCGACACCGGTCCTGCCGGCGCCGCCCGACGGCGAGGCATGTGGTCGCCGCGGCGGCTGCGATCAAGACGCCGCGGCGTGGCACAAGCTCAGGAATCCTCGGCAGCGCGTCGGGTTTCCAGGTCGCGCACCGCCTCGGTCAGCAGGCGGAGCGTGTCGATCAGGCTCGCTTCGTCGCGCAGGCGGAAGGCGGTCGCCACCAGCACCGCCGCGCTGACGACCGGCTCCAGAGCCGCGATCTCGGCTTCGAGCACGGCATCCCGCTCGCTCGATCCCTTCTCGTTGCCGTTGGCCGGGGCGAGTTGCCAGCCGAAGTCGATCCGCGCTTGGGAGCTGTTCATGCAGGCATCCTCCTGTTCGAGAGCCGAGGAGCGACAGGACCCTTCCATAAAAAGCACGCCCCCGCAGCGGAGGCGGCGGGGGCGAAGTGAGGGAGGGAGGCACCGTCTGACTTGACGGGATCAAGCTAGCGCAGTCTCGCTGCCAATGCAACCCGAAAAGTAGCGGACAAATAACTTTTTATCCTATAACGCGAAACGAGCGGTCGTATTCGAGCAGAATTCGCTCGAAACTTTACGGATTTTTTCGACAGATCATGGTTTGCAGGTGCGCGCAGCCGCATCGGCCTCCCGACCCGAAGCCCGGTCTCGCTGAACGTAGGGATTTGCTTCAAATGCCATAAAAGGAGCGGCGGCATTCTTCTCTGCCGCTGCTCCTCGCAGGCGCCACTCCGGAGGCTTGGGTCTCGCCGGACGCGAAAGCCGAACGACCCGCCGCCGCTTCGCGCCGCTGCCGTCGCAGCACATGCCGGAAAGTGGTGGCCCGGTACGACCACCACCGTCCATTTCACATCATGAGATGACGGCCATCTTATGTCAACGATTTCATTCGCTCCTTTAAACCTATGATTCCTTGTCGTATTGTGACTTCCGCTGGGTAGAGCCTCCGCATGACGCTCCGGTCTGCGGCAGGATGGTTCCGTCGGCTGCATGGATGATGCGGCCCGGTGACGCCATCTGGTCGTGCCGGCACCCTCTCTGCTATAGAGCCGCTCACATCGATCGATACGCAACCCATCCCTGAAGCGTCATGGCAGGTCATTCGCAGTTCAAGAACATCATGCATCGCAAGGGCCGCCAGGATGCGGTCCGGGCGAAGCTGTTCACGCGCCTCCAGCGCGAGATCCAGGTGGCGGCGAAATCGGGCCTGCCCGATCCGGCCGCCAATCCGCGCCTGCGTGCCGCCATTCAGGCCGCGAAGGCGGCCAACATGCCCAAAGACAACATCGAGCGCGCGATCAAGCGCGGTCAGGGCGGTGAAGCCGAGAACTACGACGAGGTGCGCTACGAGGGCTACGGGCCGGGCGGTGTCGCCGTGATCGTGGAGGCGCTGACCGACAACCGGAACCGGACCGCGAGCGCTGTCCGCTCGACCTTCGGCAAGCACGGCGGTACGCTCGGCGAGACCAACAGCGTGAGCTTCCAGTTCAACCGCGTGGGTTCGATCCGCTATCCGGCTGCTGTGGCCAGCGCCGACGACATGCTCGAGGCCGCGATCGAGGCCGGGGCCGAGGACGTCGAGAGCAGCGAGGAGGGACACGAGATCTTGTGCGCTCCCGACGACCTCGCCGCCGTGCAGGAGGCGCTGGAGAAGCGCTTCGGCGCACCCGAGCAGGCGATCCTCACCTGGAAGCCGCAGGTCACGGTGCCGGTCGACGACGAGAAGGCCGAGAGTCTGTTCAAGCTTCTCGAAGCCCTCGACGAGAACGACGACGTGCAGCGCGTGATCGCGAACTTCGAGGTCTCCGAGGCGGCGCTCGCCCGGATCGCCGGCTGAGCGGCGGACGAGGGGCCGCGCCATGCTCCTCCTGGGCCTCGATCCGGGCTTGCGCCACACCGGGTGGGGCCTGCTCGATGCGCGCGGCAACCAGCTCCGCTTCGTCGCCTGCGGCGTCGTCCACACCGATGGCGAAGCCGATCTCGCCCGGCGCCTGGGCGGGCTCTACGATGGCCTCGCGGCCGTGATCGCCGCGCACCGGCCCGTCGAGGCCGCGGTCGAGGAGACCGTGGTGAATCGCAACCCGCTCTCCTCCTTGAAGCTCGGCCACGCGCGCGGTGTCGTCCTGCTCGTGGCGACGCATCACGGCCTGCCGGTCACCGAGTATGCCGCAAAGCAGGTCAAGCGCGCGGTGACGGGTACGGGTGGTGCCGCCAAGGAGCAGGTCGCCACCATGGTCCGCTATCTTCTGCCGGGCTGCGGCGAGGTCGGGGCCGATGCCGCCGACGCCCTTGCGGTCGCGATCTGCCATGCCCATTTCCGGGCGGGTCGGGCCCGGATCGCGGCCCGGCTCACCCGAGAGGCGGAACGGATTCCATGATCGCGCGGCTGCGCGGCACGCTCGCCGGCGTCGGCGAGGACCATGTCATCGTCGATGTCGGCGGGGTCGGCTATCTCGTGACGGTCGCACCCGCCACGCTCGGGCGCCTGCCGTCGGTCGGGGAGGCGGTCGAGCTGCATACCGAGCTTCATATGCGCGAGGACGGGATCAGCCTCTACGGCTTTCTCGAGGCCTCGGACCGCGTCTGGTTCCGGCTGCTCCAGACCGTGCAGGGCGTGGGGGCACGGGTGGCGCTCTCGCTTCTCGGCACGCTGCGCCCGCACGAGCTCGCGAACGCGATCGCCGCCGGCGACAAGGCGGCCTTGGGCCGGGCGAGCGGTGTCGGCAGCCGGCTCGCGGCGCGGATCGTGAGCGAGCTGAAGGACCGGGTCGGCAGCCTGCCACAAGCACAGGCGCCCGCCGGAGTCGCGCCGGTGGCGGTGGCGAGCCTGGGCGGGCCCGCCAACGACGCGCTCTCGGCCCTGCTCAATCTCGGCTATGCGCGCGTCGAGGCCTATGCGGCGATCGCCCGGGTCCAGGCCCGGCTCGGGACCGATCTGCCGGTCGACGTCATGGTGCGTGAGGGCTTGAAGGAGCTGGTGGCTTGAGCATGGAGCAGCGTCTGGTGAGCCCCGCTCCGGCCAACGAGGATGCGGATGTCAGCCTGCGCCCGAAGCGCCTCGCCGAGTTCATCGGCCAGGCCCAGCTTCGGGCCAATCTCGCCGTGTTCATCGAGGCGGCGCGGACGCGCGGCGACGCGCTCGATCACGTTCTGTTCGCGGGGCCGCCGGGCTTGGGCAAGACCACGCTCGCCCAGATCGTGGCGGGCGAGCTCGGCGTGGGCTTTCGTCTGACGTCGGGGCCGATCATCCAGCGGGCGGGCGACCTCGCCGCGATCCTGACCAACCTGCAGCCGCGCGACGTCTTGTTCATCGACGAGATCCACCGGCTGCAACCGACGGTCGAGGAAATCCTCTATCCGGCGATGGAGGACTTCAAGCTCGACCTCATGATCGGCGAGGGGCCGGCGGCGCGCTCGATCCGCCTCGATCTGCCGCCGTTCACGCTCGTCGGCGCCACGACCCGCACCGGTCTTCTCACCACGCCGTTGCGCGACCGGTTCGGCATCATCGCGCGCATGGAGTTCTACGAGGTTGCGGAGCTCCAGGACATCGTGCTGCGCGGGGCGCGGCTGCTCGGGCTCGAGCTTCTGCCCGAGGGGGCGCACGAGATCGCACGCCGGGCGCGCGGCACGCCGCGCGTCGCGAACCGTCTTTTGCGCCGGGTGCGCGACTTCGCGACCATCGACAAGGCGGGAAGGCCGGTCGACCGCGAGCTCGCCGATCTGGCGCTGCGCCAGCTCGAGGTCGACGATCTCGGCCTCGACAGCCTGGACCGCCGTTACCTGCGGGCGATCGCCACCAACTACGGCGGCGGCCCGGTCGGGATCGACACGATGGCGGCCGCCCTTTCCGAGCAGCGCGACACGCTCGAGGAAACGGTGGAGCCGTTCCTTCTGCAGCAGGGCCTGCTCCAACGCACGCCGCGCGGCCGGCTTTTGACCCGTGCCGCCTGGCAGCATCTGGGGCTCACCGCACCTCCGGCACTCGCGATGCAGGTGGATCTGTTCGGAGGTGAGGAGACGTGACGGGGCGCCCGCCGGCGCATGTCCTTCCGGTACGCGTCTATTACGAGGACACGGACGCGGCCGGAATCGTCTACCACGCCAACTATCTCAAGTTCGCCGAGCGGGCGCGCACCGAACTCTTACGCGAGTTCGGCTTCGACCATCGCGGGCTCGCGGGCGAGACGGGCATCGCGTTCGCCGTCTCGCGCTGCGCCATGCGCTTCCTGGCGCCCGCCCGGCTCGACGACCTGCTCGCCGTGCACACGGATGTGATCGACCTGAGCGGGGCCCGGCTCGCGCTCGAGCAGCGGATCCATCGGGAGGAGCAGCTCCTCGTGCGGCTCGAGCTGACGCTCGCCGTCGTGGATCTCGCCACGCTGCGTCCGCGGCGTCTGCCCGAAACGCTGCGGCAGCGCTTCGCCGCCGCTATCGCGGGTAGCTGATCGGGGCTAGCGCAGCAATTGGCAGGCGATCTCACGGGCGGCGTTCTCTACCCTTGACACTTTCGCCCGCCGCCATCATTACGAGCATCGGCGGCAAGTAGAGCAGCGTTTGAACAGTTCGGCGCAAGTTCCTGATCCCGTAGCTCTTTCCTTTCGGGCAATCTGTCGCCCCAACTCCGCGCCATCGGGTTTCACGAGATGGAAGACACCGCGATCCACGCCGCAGGCCTGGCCAGCGCGGCCCACGGGCCGAGCTTCTTCGAGCTGTTCCTGCAGACCGATCTCGTGACCAAGGCCGTGATCCTGCTCCTGATCGCGGCTTCGCTCTGGTGCTGGACGATCATCTTCGACAAGACCTTCCGGCTCGCCCGGCTCACCCACAAGGCCAACGCCTTCGAGCGCGCCTTCTGGTCGGGAGCGCCGCTCGACGAGCTCTATCGTCGGCTCGCCAAGCGCGCCGACCACCCGATGGCGCTCATGTTCGCGACCGCCATGGAGGAGTGGCGGGATTCGCCGAAGACCACCGAGGTGAGCTTCAACCGCGGCCTCGTCGGCCGGATCGGGCAGGTGATGGACCTTACCATGGACCGCGAGGTGGAGAGCCTCGAGAAGAACCTGTCCTGGCTCGGCACGATCGCCTCCACCGCCCCGTTCGTGGGTCTGTTCGGCACGGTCTGGGGCATCATGAACAGCTTCCAGGCGATCGCCGCCACCAAGAACACCACGCTCGCGGTCGTGGCGCCCGGGATCGCCGAGGCGTTGTTCACGACGGCCTTGGGCCTCATGGCCGCGATCCCGGCCCTCGTCGCCTACAACAAGCTCTCGGGCTCGATCGAGAGCTACGCCAACCGCCTCGGCAGCTTCGCCGACGAGTTCGCCGTCGTGCTCTCGCGCGAGCTCGACGCCGCCAAGGTGGCCTGAGCCCATGGGTGCGAAGGTCCAGCCGAAGATTCCGGACGACGTCGACGAGGGCCGTCGGCGCCGACGGCGGCGCGCGCGGGGGGCGATGGTCGAGATCAACATGACGCCGCTCGTCGACGTCATGCTGGTGCTGCTGATCGTGTTCATGATCACCGCGCCCATGCTGACCTCGGGCGTCGCCGTGGATCTGCCCGAGGCCGCGAGCTCGCCGCTGCCGGGCCAGGACGAGCCCCTGAGCGTCACGGTCGACGCCAAGGGGAAGATCTATCTGCAGGAGAGCGAGATCGCACTCGACCAGCTCGCACCGCGGCTCCAGGCGATCACGGGCCGGAAGCCCGACGCCCGGATCTTCGTCCGTGGAGACAAGGGGATCGACTACGGTACGGTGATGAGCGTGGTCGGCGCCATCAACCAGGCCGGATTCAACAAGGTGGCGCTTCTGACCGAAGCACCGTCGGGCCGCGCGGCGAGGACGGCATCGACCGCCTCGCCGGCGCGCTGAGCGCCGCCAAGCCCGGCGCTCCGGCCGACGGCCGCCTCTCAGGGCTCGTGGGACGGACCAGGATGGGTCGCTCCTTCATCGCTTCGCTCCTGCTCCACCTCGCCGTGGTGGGCCTCGTCGTCCTGCTCTCACGCTTCGGCCATGACCTGCCGCCGGAGGAGGCGCCGATCTCGGTCGAGATCGTGAGCGATGCCGCCGCACCCAAGCCCTCGCCGCTCCCGCCCAAGGCTCCGCCGGCGCAGGCCGCACCACTGCCGCAGCGCCAGGCGGCCGCACCCGCACCGCCGCCGCCTCCGCCGCCCGCTCCCAAGGTCGAGCAGAAGCCCGCACCCGCTCCCGTGGCCGAGGCGAAGCCCGAGCCGTCCGCACCGCCTCCGCCGCCGAAGCCGGAACCGACGCCCGAGCCCAAGAAGGCGGAGACGCCGAAGCCGGAACCGACGCCCGAACCCAAGAAGGCGGAGGTACCGAAGCCCGAGCCCGTGCCGGAGCCGAAAAAGGCCGAAGCGCCGACGCCCGAGCCGGCTCCCAAGAAGCCGGAGCCGCCCAAGCCCGAACCGAAGAAGCCGGAGCCGCCGGCGGAGCAGCCGAAGCCCGTGAGCAAGCCGGAGACCAAGAAGCCCGAGCCCGAGTCGGAGAAGCCGACCCAGGTGGCGAAGGTGGAACCCAAGAAGGAGAGGCCGCCCGAGCCGCCGGCCCCCAGGACCGAGGAGAGCGACTTCGATGCGCTGTTGCGCAGCGTCGAGGCGCAGGCGAAGCGCGTGAAGGCGCCCGAGAAGCGCGAGGGCAAGGGCACGGCCGCCGAGGCGGGCGGGACGAACCAGCCGGGCCAGGCGCAGCAGGCGCAGATCAACCCCTCGGCGCTCGCGGCCTCGATCAGCCGGCAGATCACGCCCTGCTGGAACATTCCCGTGGCCGCGCAGGGCGTCGAGGGCTTGCGCGCCGAGCTCAACATCGTCATGGCAGCGGACGGCAGCGTGCAGTCCGTGGTGCCGATGGACGCGGCCCGGATGAGCAGCGATCCCGTGTTCCGCGCCTTCGCCGAGAGCGCCGTGCGCGCGGTCCGGGCCTGCTCGCCGCTGAAGCTTCCACCGGAGTCCTATCAGGTATGGCGGAACATCATCTTCAACTTCGACCCGTCGGCGATGACGGGCTGAGCGGACGCTTCCGGCTCGGCCGGCGGCGGCTCCTGAGCGGGGCCGCGACAGCGCTCGTCGCGAGCGGGGCGGGTGTGTCGGCGGCGCTGGCCCAGCTTCGGGTCGACATCACCAAGGGTGTCGTGCAGCCGATCCCGATCGCGGTGAGCCCGTTCGCGGGCGACGGCCCGGCCGACCGGGAGCGCGGCCTCGCCATCGCCGAGGTGATCGGCAACGATCTGCAGAGCTCGGGCCTGTTCGAGCTGATCGACCGCCGCGCCTACATCCAGTCGCCGGATGAGCTCAGGAGCCTGCCGCGCTTCGCGGACTGGCGGCAGATCAACGCCCAGGCGCTCGTGAGCGGCACCGTGCAGGGGGCCGCAGGCGGTGGGCAGCTCGCCGTCGAGTTCCGCCTGTGGGACGTGTTCGCGGGCGAGCAGATGCGGGGCCTGCGCTTCGATGCGCCCGAGGCGAGCTGGCGGCGGATCGGCCACAAGATCGCGGACGTGATCTACGAGCGGCTCACGGGCGAGCCCGGCTATTTCGATACCCGTATCGCTTACATCGCCGAGACCGGTCCTGCGGCGCGGCGGGTCAAGCGCGTCGCGGTCATGGACTGGGACGGCGCCAACAGCCGCTATCTCACCGACGGCAGTTTCCTCGCCCTCACCCCGCGCTTCTCGCCGGACGGCTCGAAGGTCGCCTACATGGGCTTCCGCCAGGGTCCGCCCAGGGTCTTCGTCGCGGACGTCGCTTCCGGCCGCGAGGGCACGCTCGGCGACTTCCAGGGCATGACCTTCGCCCCGCGCTTCTCGCCCGACGGGCGCAGCCTGCTCTTGACGCTGGCGCAGAACGGCAACTCCGACATCTATCTCTGGGACATCGCCACGCGGCGCGCCACGCGCCTCACGGATGATGCCGCGATCGACACCTCGCCCTCGTTCTCGCCCGACGGCAGCCAGATCGTGTTCAACTCGGACCGGGGCGGTCGGCCGCTGCTCTACGTCATGAGCCGGAACGGCGGCGGTGCCAGGCGCATCAGCTACGGCGAAGGGCGCTACGGCAGCCCGGTCTGGTCGCCCAGGGGCGATTTCATCGCCTTCATGGTCATCAAGGGCGGCTACTTCAACATCGGCATCATGCGGCCCGATGGCAGCGACGAGCGGCTGCTCACGCGCAGCGCCCTCGACGAGAGCCCGAGCTGGGCGCCGAACGGGCGCACGATCATGTTCGCGCGACAGGACGGGTCGGGCAGGAGGCGTCTGTTCACCATCGACGTTAGCGGCTACAACGAGCGCGAGGTACCCACACCTACGGATGCCTCCGATCCGGACTGGTCGCCCCGGTTGCCTTGAACGCACGCCCCGATTCCATGCCCGTCCCCTCGCTTCCCCCGCCGCCGCCCGCCTTGCCCCAGGCGCCGGTGCTCGTCGTGGCTGGGCTCAACACAGGAAGATAAAGTCATGCTCGCTCGCTTCGTCCCCGTCGCTGCCGCTCTCTTCCTTCTGGCCGCCTGCTCGACCTCGGAGGAGTCGCTTTCGGATACCGCCGGCGGCGCCGGTGCGGGTGCCGGGAAGGGCACGCTGGGCGCCGCCGACATGGGGCTCGGCTCCGGGGCCGGCACGGGCATCGGCAGTGGCACCAGCCTGAACGGCGCGGCCACGCCGGGCAGCCAGGCCGACCTCGAGGTCAATGTCGGCGACCGCGTGTTCTTCGGCTTCGACAGCTCGACCCTCGACCAGACCGCACGACAGACCGTCGAGCGTCAGGCCGCTTGGCTGCAGCAGTTCCCGTCGGTCACCGTGACCATCGAGGGCCACACCGACCAGCGCGGCACGACCGAGTACAACCTCGCCCTCGGCGAGCGGCGCGCCAACGCGGTCAAGACCTACCTCACCCAGCTCGGCGTCGATCCCGCCCGCGTGCTCACCGTATCTTACGGCAAGGAGCGCCCGGCCGATCCCGGCACCACCGAGCAGGCCTACGCGCTCAACCGGCGCGCGGTCACCGTGGTCAACGTGACCCACTGAGCAAGGCACCCCAGCAGCATCTTCTTTGCGGACGGAGCGGCGATCATGGTCTGGCGCACGGCAGCGGCAACCTTGCTCACAGCGGCCGCGCTTGCGGCCACGGCCGAGGCAGCGCCCGGCCCGGCACCTTGGGGCAGCGAGCTCGCGCGTGCTGCCGCCGGGGTCGCCGCCGTCCGCGCCGAGCTGCAGATGGCGCAGCTCCAGCCCTCGGCGCAGCAGTCCGCGGTCCTCGCCGCGCGGCTGCAGCAGCTCGAGGAGGACATCCGCCGCCTCACCGGCCGGATCGAGGAGGTCGAGCACGCGCAGATGCAGATGCAGGCCCGTCTGCAGCGCCTGCTCACCCAGGCGGATCAGCAGCGCGGCAGCACCCCGCAGGAGCTCGCCGACACCGGCCGGGCCGCTCCACCGGCGACGGCGCCCGAGCCGCCGCTCGCGGCACCGGCGGCGCGGCCGACGCCACTGACGCCGTCCGTGACAGCCCGCCAGGAGCCGGCCCCCCCGCCGGCCGTTGCCCGACCGGCTGCGCCCGCCCCGGTGGCCTCCTCGATCGCGCCCGACGCCTCCGCGCAGAAGGGCTACGTTCTCGGCACCATTCCCGAGGATGCGCTGCGCGGCCAGTCCGTGCCGAGGCAGCCCGACCTGCCGGCACCCGGCCAGGACGGGGGAGTGCAGGCGAGGCTGGAGAGCGAGGGAGCCACGACCCCGCCGGCGAGCTACGAGGCCGGGCTCGAGCTCCTGCAGGCCAATCGCTGGGCCGAGGCGGAGCAGGCCTTCGCCGCCTTCGTGCAGCAGAACCCGAACGACCCGCGCGCCGCCACGGCCTCGTACTGGCTCGGCGAGACCTATCTCCTGCGCAAAGACTACGCGAACGCGGCGGCGGTGTTCGCCCGCAACTACCGCACCTACGGTCCGGATGCACCGCGGGCACCCGACAATCTGCTGAAGCTCGGCGTGGCGCTGGCCGGGATGGGCCAGCGCGAGAAAGCCTGCCAGAGCTTCGCCGAGCTCGCCAAGCGTCATCCGAACGCGCCGGCCCCGATCCGTCAAGCGCTGAGCCGTGAACGCACGAGCGCCGGCTGCACCTGACCACGACCGACCGCTGACCGCGGCCGAGTTCGCGGCCCTGCTCGAACCGTTCCAGCCTTTCGAGCGGCCGCCGGCGCTCGCGGCCGCCGTCTCGGGCGGTCCCGACAGCATGGCCCTGGCCCTTCTCGCGAGCGCTTGGGCCGAGGCCAGAGGCGGCACGCTCACCGCACTCGTCGTCGATCATCGCCTGCGGCCGGAATCGGCCGCGGAGGCGGCCCGCACGGCGGCGTGGCTCGCCGCGCGCGGCATCCGGCCGCAGGTCCTGGTCTGGACCGAGGCCAAGAAGCCCGCCTCGGGCATCCAGGCCGCGGCCCGTGCCGCCCGCTACCGCCTGCTGACCGCCGCCTGCCGGGAAGCCGGCATCCTCCACCTCCTCCTGGCCCATCATGCCGACGATCAGGCCGAGACGGTCGCCATGCGCGCCGAGCGGGGGAGCGGTCCCGACGGCCTCGCCGGCATGCCGGCCGTGCGCGAGGAGCCGGGCCTGCGCCTGCTCCGTCCGTTCCTGCCCGTGCCCAAGGCTCGCCTGATCGCCACCTTGCGGGCGGCAGGCCAGCCCTGGCTCGAGGACCCGAGCAACCGCTCGCCCCGGTTCCGCCGCGGCCGGCTGCGTTCGGGCCCGGACTTCGATTCGTCCTTCTGGCTCGGCGAAGGCCGGCGTGCCGCTGCTGCCCGCCGGGAGCGCGACGCGGCGCTCGCCCGCTTCCTCGCCACCCATGCCGGACCACATCCCTTGGGCTTCGTCCGCCTCGGGCTCGAAGCCTGGCGTGGGCTTCCCTCCGAGCTGCGCGAGGCGGTGCTGGCACGCCTCCTCGTCACGGTCGGTGCTGCTCCTTATCCGCCGCCTGGCGCCGTTCTGCGCCGGCTCGAGCGCACCCTCGAAGCCGCCCCGCCGGGATCACGAGCCACGGCCGCAGGCTGTGTCCTGGCTGTGCGGCCTCTTGGCGAGCTCGTCGTCGCCCGCGAGCCGGGCCGGATCGTCCACGCGCTGCCGATCCGGGCAGGTGAGAGGATCGTATGGGATCGGCGCTTCGCCCTGACCTGCCATATGAGCCCGGCCGGCTTGCGGGTCGCGGCCCTGGGGGAGGCCGGGAGGAGGGAACTGCCACGGCCCGTTCGCGACAGGTTGCGCGACCTGCGGCTACCCGCAGCGGCCATCGCCTCGCTGCCGGGTTTGTGGCGGGAGGGCCGGTTGGTCGCCTGCCCGCCGCTCGCGGCCCATGGTCTCGACTCGCCTGCCGGCGTCCTCGTCGAGGCGGCGCCGGCGCCGGCCCAGCCGCTGGCATCCGCGGCTTTCGCGGGCGCGAATGTTGTTTCAAATCCGCCCCGCCTTATTTATCCTGCAGGTGCCGGACGTGATCCCGCTGCGGGAACGGTGACGAGCGGATCATGTTGTCTTGGTGCCTAGGCTCACTTCGAGGCGCACGCGGTGAACAACTTCGGCAAGAATCTAGCCTTATGGGTGATCATCGGCCTGCTGCTGATCGCCCTCTTCAATCTGTTCCAGGGACCTTCCTCGCGTGGGCCGCAGACGAGCCTGGCATTCTCCGATTTCCTGTCCGAGGTCGAGGCCGGCCGGGTCAGCGACGTCACGATCCAGGGCGATTCGATCTCCGGCCACTTCCAGGACGGGCGCTCCTTCAGCACCTACGCGCCCTATGATCCGAACCTGGTCAACCGCCTGACCGACCACGACGTGCGCATCAGCGCCGTTCCGCTCGACGAGAGCATGCCCTCGCTCTTGGGCGTGCTGGTCTCCTGGTTCCCGATGCTGCTCCTGATCGGTGTCTGGGTGTTCTTCATGCGCCAGATGCAGTCGGGCGGCGGCAAGGCCATGGGCTTCGGCAAGTCGAGGGCGCGCCTGCTGACCGAGAAGCACGGCCGCGTCACCTTCAACGACGTGGCCGGCATCGACGAGGCCAAGGAGGAGCTGCAGGAGATCGTCGAGTTCCTGAAGAACCCGCAGAAGTTCCAGGCGGTCGGCGGCCGGATCCCGAAGGGTGTCCTGCTCGTCGGCCCGCCCGGCACCGGCAAGACGCTCCTCGCCCGCGCCATCGCCGGCGAGGCCAACGTGCCTTTCTTCACGATCTCGGGCTCGGATTTCGTCGAGATGTTCGTGGGCGTGGGCGCCTCGCGTGTGCGCGACATGTTCGAGCAGGCGAAGAAGCACGCGCCCTGCATCGTGTTCATCGACGAGATCGACGCCGTGGGCCGGCATCGCGGTGCGGGGCTCGGCGGCGGCAACGACGAGCGCGAGCAGACCCTGAACCAGCTCCTGGTCGAGATGGACGGCTTCGAGGCCAACGAGGGCGTGATCCTGATCGCGGCCACCAACCGCCCGGACGTGCTCGACCCGGCGCTCCTGCGCCCCGGCCGCTTCGACCGGCAGGTCGTGGTGCCGAACCCCGACGTGCTCGGTCGTGAGAAGATCCTGAACGTCCACATCAAGAAGGTGCGGGTCGGCCCCGACGTCGACACCAAGGTGATCGCGCGTGGGACACCCGGCTTCTCCGGCGCGGATCTCGCCAACATCGTCAACGAGGCGGCGCTGCTCGCCGCCCGCGCCGGCAAGCGCATGGTGACGATGAGCGACTTCGAGGCCGCGAAGGACAAGGTCATGATGGGCGTGGAGCGCCGCTCCATGGTCATGTCCGAAGAGGAGAAGCGGCTCACCGCCTACCACGAGGCCGGCCATGCCGTGATGGCCTACTTCTCGCCGGCTTCCGACCCGATCCACAAAGCCACCATCATCCCGCGCGGTCGTGCGCTCGGCATGGTGATGCGCCTGCCCGAGGGCGATCGGATCTCGGTCAGCCGCGAGAAGCTCGAGGCCGACATCGCCGTCGCCATGGGCGGTCGGGTCGCCGAGGAGCTGGTGTTCGGCCGCAACAAGGTGACGGCCGGTGCCGCTTCCGACATCGAGCAGGCGACCAAGATCGCGCGTCACATGGTGACCCAGTGGGGCATGAGCGACGAGCTGGGCCCGGTGGGCTACGCCGAAAATCAGCAGGAGATCTTTCTGGGCCATTCCGTGACCCAGACCAAGAACATCTCCGAGGCCACGGCGCAGACCATCGACCGCGAGATCCGGCGGATCGTCGAGGAAGGCCATGCGCTGGCGCGGAAGATCCTGTCCGAGAACCGCCACCACCTCGATCGCTTGGCGCAGGCGCTGCTCGAGCACGAGACTCTGACCGGCGAAGAGATCAACGCCATCATGCGCGGCGAGCCGCTCGCCAACGTGCGTCGCGACGAGCTCAACACTGCCGGTGCCGGTATGGGCAAGCGTGGCTCGGTCCCGACCACGCGCCCGAGCGGCGGCGAGCCGCCCCCGGCCGGCATCGAGCCGAGCCCGCAGCCGGGCGCCTGAGCGGCCGGATCGCTTCTCTGCAACCAGGCCCGTCGTGCCCGCGGCGGGCCTTTTCCTTGCCGTCTCGTCGAAGGATCGGATGAGCACGAACGAACCCAAGGACCCCGCCTTCGCGGCGCGCGTCCACGGCAGCTTCGCGAAGCAGGGCCTGATGGCCACGCTGGGCGCCCGCCTCGCGCGGGTGGCGCCGGGCGAGGTCGAGATCGAGCTGCCCCTCTCGCCCGCCATCGCCCAGCAGCACGGCTTCGCCCATGCCGGTGCCGTGGCCGCCATCGCCGACAACGCCGCCGGCTATGCCGCGCTCAGCCTGATGCCGCCCGGGGCGGGCGTGCTCACCGCCGAATTCAAGATCAACCTCGTGGCCCCGGCCGCGGGCGAGCTCCTCCTCGCGCGCGGCCGCGTCGTCAAGGCCGGCCGCACGCTGACCCTGGCCCAGGCCGAGGTCCTGGCCCGGCAGGGCGGCCGGGAGAAGCTGGTGGCGCTCCTCACCGCCACCGTCATGACGGTTGAGGGCCGGGAGGGGGTGGCCGATTAGGCTCTGCTTTCGAAGCCCACGCCGACAGGAGAAGAATCAGCCAAGCTCGTCGACCAGGGCCTTGGCCTTCTTGAGGTCGGGCGTACCCGCGCCCTCGGTGAACCAGCCGTAGGCCGGGGCGAGGAGATCGCGCGCCTCCTGCCTCCTGCCTCGGTCTCGCCAGAGCCGGGCCAGCGATGTGGCGGCCCGGAGCTCCCACATCCTGGCCCGCTGCCCGCGCGCCGTCTCGAGCGCCTCGACCAGGCACTGCTCGGCGCTCGTCGGATCGGGCGTGTCGCCCGAGAGCAGCAGCTCGCCCCGCAGCCGGAGCAGCTCGGCCTCGAAATATCGCTCCCCCGTGCAGCGGGCTCGATCGACTGCGTCGGCCATCAGCGCCACACCCTCTTGTGCCCGGCCCGCTCGGCCGTGCGCCTCGGCCTGAAGGGCCAGGAAATGCGGTTCATAGAGCCTGGCGCCCGATGCGGACCATGCGGCGAGACCTTGCCGGAGCTGCGCAAGCCCTGCGTCCACCTGCCCAGCCTCGCTGAGCGCCCATCCCCGGAGCGCCGTCGCCGCCCCGAGAAAATGCGGGAGGTTCTGCTCTGTCGCCAGTGCGGCCAGCGCGCCCGCATGATCTTGAACATCGCGCCTCACGCGGCAGCACTGAGCGAACAGGCATCGGAACAACAAGGCATAGGCCAGCGTATGGTAATGGCCGAACGCGCGCGCGGCGCCGAGCGCTTCGCCGCTGTGCGACCACGCCTGGCCCGGGTAGCCGAGAACGAACAGCGCCCATGCGAGCCCGGACAGCGCCGCCACCCGCGGGTCTTGCACGTAGAGAAAGGCCAGCGAGCGGTGCTGCGAAGGATCGTAGAGGGCGAGCGCCCGCTCGAGATGCTCATGAGCGGTGACCGGCTCGCCGCGCCAGAAGGCGCCGCTCCCGAGGATTCGGTGAGCGACGACCGTCGCAGGTACGTCCCGGTGCTCCCGCGCCCGCCGCAGGAGCTCCTCCCCCAGGGCACGCGCTGCTGCGTGCTCCGCACGCACGGCGTGGAACACCCATTGACCGTAGAGCACGGGCCATAGCTGGGCGGTGGCCCCGATCCGGTCGCAAAGCTCAAGCGCCCGGGCGTTGGCGCGCCCCGCTTCCGGCGCTGCCCAGCCCTGCGCGCCCATCGAGGCCACCCCCAGGGCGATCTGCAGGTCCAGCTCCAGGCTTGCGCGCTCGCGGTCGTCCGGCAGATCCTCGAGCAGCCCCAGCCCTGTCCGCAACTGGGCGATGGCCTCGGCCATGGCCGAGCGCCGGATCGCCAGCTCCCCCGCCCTGAGCCAGTAGCGGACCGCTTTCCCGACCAGCCGCGCCCGGGCGCAGTGCTGCGCGAGAACCTCGGGCTCGGCCTCGCACCTATCCGGAAAATGCTGCTCGAGGGCCTCGACGATACGCGCGTGCAACTGCTGGCGCCAGCCGCGTAGGAGGCTGCGGTAGGCGGCGTCCTGCACCAGAGCATGCTTGAAGGTGTAGGTCGCCTCGGGCGGCGTGCCGCGGCGGAAGATCAGCTCGGCCTCGCATAGCTGGGCCAAGGCCTCCCGCAGCGCGCTGTCGCCTAACGGGGCTACTGCCGCGAGCAGCTCGTAGCCGAACACCCGACCGATGCAGGCGCCGATCTGCGCCACCTCCCGCACCGGCGCCAAGCGATCGAGGCGGGTCAGCAGCGAGTCGTGCAAGGTCGACGGGATGGCGAGTGGCGGCAGCGGGCCCGAAAGCACATAGGCGCTACCGTCATCCCGGAGCAGACCGGACTCGAGCACCGCCTTGGTCAGCTCCTCGACGAACAGCGGCACCCCATCCGTCTTGGCCACGATCTCCCCGAGCACCGCCTCGGGCAGGGCCTTGCCGCCCGTGACCTGGCCGACCAGGGCGACACCCTCCCGGCGGCCGAGGCGGGCCAAGGGCAGAAGCGTCACGTGGGAGCGACCGAGCCAGGGCGGCACGAACTCCGGCCGGAAGGTGACGACCACCAGGGCCGGCACGGCCTGGGCGCGATCGACCACCCGGTCCAACAGCTCGAGCGTGGTGGGATCGGCCCAGTGCACGTCCTCGTAGATCGCCAGCACCGGGCGCTGCCGGGCCAAGCCTTCCAGTTGGCCCAGCAGCGCCTCCGGCGTACGCTCCTTGCGCATCGGCGGGCTGAGGCTCAGCGGGAGATAGCGGGTGCCGGTCGGGATAGAGAGAAGCCCGGCGAGGAGCGGGGCAGCCTCGGCCATGCCCTCGGCCGCTTGCGCGAGGAGTGCCTCGAGCTTGGCGAGCTTCTGGGCCGGGTCGTCGTCGCGAGCGAAGCCGGCGGCCCGCTCGAGCAGGGCGATCACCGGGTGCAGGGCGCTCGTCTGGTGGAAAGGGGAGCAGAACTGGCTCAGCGGCGTGTGGGGCTCGTGCGCCAGCCGCTCGCGCAGCGCGCTGACCAGGCGGGACTTGCCGATGCCGGGCTCGCCGGCGAGCAGCACGACCTGGCCCTCACCATCCTTTGCCCTCTCCCAGCGGTCGAGGAGTAGGGCCAGCTCGTGGGTGCGCCCGACCAACGGGGCGGGATTGGTGCCGCGCAAGGCCTCGAAGCGGCCCTCGGCCCTGCCTTCCCCGAGCACGCGATAGGCGGACACCGGCCCCGGGATGCCCTTGACCGCCACCGCTGGCCATTCCTCGACCTCGAACAGGCCGCCCACGAGCCTCCGCGTGCGCTCGGCGATGAGCACATCGCCGGGTCGGGCGAGAGCTTGCAGGCGGGCCGCCAGGTTGGGCGTCTCGCCTATCACGGCCTGCTCCCGGGCTTCCGCCTCGCCGATCAGATCGCCGACCACGACCAAGCCGGTGGCGATGCCGACCCGGGCGGCCAGGGGCGAGGCGGCCGGCGTTTCGAGCTTGGCCACCGCTCGGGTAATCGCGAGGCCGGCGCGGACGCCACGCTCGGCCTCGTTCTCATGCGCCTGTGGCCAGCCGAAATAGGCGAGCCGCTTGAGCCGCTCCCGCCACGCTCGCCATCGTCGTCGAGGGGCCGGCCAAGGCGCGGATCGCCTTGAGCACGACCTTGCGCGGCCCGAGTGGCAACCCGAGCTCCCGCAGGTCCGCATCCGTCAGCTCCGGCAGGGCCTCGGGCGTGATCTCCGCATCACGGAACGCCTGCGCATAGCGCTCCAGCCCTAGGCGGCGGAGCCAAGCTCCAACGTCCAAGTCCTGACCCGGCACGAGCCTTTCCCACCCCTTGGGGGCAGCCTACCCTAAACCTGGAGGGAAAGCGCCATGAATCGCCACGGGGCGACTGATCGCGAGTGGATCGGGCTCCCGCCGCTACTGTCGCCGCAGGCTCGCAGGAGCCTAGGGCTCGAGCCCGGCCATCTCGCACAGGATTCGCCAGTGCTCCTCCTTCACCGGCATCACCGAGAGCCGGGGCTGGCGGACGAGGGCGAGATCGGCGAGGCGCGGGTCGGCCTTGATCGCCTTGAGCGGCACCGGCCGGGGGGCGGGCAGGAGCGGCTTCACCTTCACCCGCACGAACCTGCCGGTGGCGTCGTCCGGGTCCGGGTACCACTCGGCCGAGACCGTCATGACGCCCAGGATCGCCGGGTCCACGACCGAGCGGTAGAAGAAGGCCTGCTCGCCCAGCCTCATCGCCCGCATGTTGCCCGCGGCCTGGTGGTTGCGCACGCCCGCCCACTCGGTCTCGCCGTCGGCGACGAGCCGGTCCCAGCTATAGTCCTCGGGCTCGGTCTTCAGGAGCCAATGGGCGGCCATCCCACTCTTCCCTCGCAGCATGTTCTCGGCTAGCCCCGGCTAGCACGGCAGGGCGAGAGGAGGGAACGGATGCAGGACAGCCGCGGGCGCTCAACGCTGGCCGGGCTCGGCGCCATCGGGCTCTGGGCGCTGCTCGCACCTTTGGGCGTGGCTGCCGGGCCGGTGCCGCCTTTCCTGCTGACCGGCCTCGCTTTCGCCGTCGGCGGCGTTCTGGGCCTCGCCTGGCAGCTCGGCACGGGCCGCGGGCTCGCCGTGCTGGGCCGGGTTCCGCCCGTGGCCTGGGTGCTCGGGATCGGCGCCTTCTTCGGCTATCACGCCCTCTACTTCACCGCCCTCCAGACCCTGCCGCCGGTGGAGGCGCTGCTCATCATCAATCTCTGGCCGCTCCTGATCGTGCTGTTCACGGGTCTCCTGCCGGGCGAGCGGCTGCTGCCGCTCCATCTCGTGGGCGTCACCTGCGGCCTCGTGGGCGCTGCGATCCTGGTCTTCCTCAAAAGCGAGCACGCGGGCGCCGACCTGCCGGCGCCCAGCCTCCTAGGCTACCTCGCCGCCTTGGGCTGCGCTTTGATCTGGTCCGGCTACTCGGTCCTGAACCGCCGCCTCGTCGCCGACGGGCCGCCCGCGCCAGCATCTCCCGGGCGACCAGGTCTGGCTGGCAGGCGAGCACCGCACCACGGGTGAGCGGAAGCCCTACCTCGCCAACCACCCGGCGGGCACGCCGCTGGAGGTTTGGGCAGCCGCGATCGCGGCCCGCCGGGTCTGCGAGCAGATGCACCGGCAGATGAAGGACGGGCTGGGGCGCGACCACTGCGAGGGCCGCTCCTGGCGTGGCCTGCACCACCACGCGCCGTCGTGCCGGCCCGCCTTCCTGCAGCATCTGCGGCTCGGGGGGAAAAGCCTCGCCAGCGGATCCGGGGCCGGGCCGCCGCCCGAGCCTGCCCGTCATCCGCCGCCACATCCTGGCGGCGCTCCTCTGCATCCGCCTGCGCTGCCCGCATCGTCGGCCGCGCTTCACCCACCACCTCCGGCTATGAAACTGGCAGGGTAGTGCGAGCATGACAGTTGCACTTTGGCTGGCCCGGTGCGTTCTTCCCGAACGGCGAGGAGAGCGCGGGTGAGCGGTGCATCGGTCGAGACGACGTTGGCGCTTCGGGCGTCGTCGCTGCGGGAGGTCGCGGGGCGGATCCGCCCCTTGTTCACGCAGGCGCGGGTGGCACGTCGGCTGACCAGTTCTTGGACGGTCTGCTCGGGCCGAGGCAGCGCAAGACGGGATGGATGCGGGCCGAGGCGGCGGGTGATCCGGGCCCTGGCGGCAGCAGGCCATTCTTGGCCGTGGCCTCTGGGCGGCGGATGCGCTGCGCGACCTCGTGCGGGTCCATGCGCTAGAAACCGCTGGCCGACCCGGGTGCGGTGCTGGTGATCGACGGGACCGGCTTTTTCGAGCAGGGCAAGGCCTCCTCTGGCGTCGGACGACGGTACACTGGCTCGGCGGGCAAAATCACCAATTGCCAGATCGGCGTCTTCGCGGCCTACGCGTCGCGGCACGGCCATGCTTTCAGCGACCGTGCGCTCTACCGGCCCAAGGCCTGGGCCGACGATCCGGCCCGCTTGGTGGCGGCGCATCTGCCGCCCGAGATGGGCTGCGCCACCAAGCCGCGGCTGGCCGGGCGCATGGTCGAGCGCGCGAGTGCCGCTCGCGTACCGTTCGTCCGGGTGACAGGGGACGGCGTCCATGGCGTGGGCGAGATCGAAATGGCGCGACGCCGGGAGGGCAAGGGCTACGTCCTCGGCGTCACCGCCACCCGGCCCTTCAACTCCTGGGTCGACGAGCCAGGGGTCGCCGGGACCGCCGAGGAGATCGCCCAGGATCTCGACCCCACGGCTTGGCGTCGTCGGTCCGCCGGCGAGGGCACGAAGGGACCGCGGCTTCATGCTTGGGCCTACCTCGAACCGGCGGACCTGGACGCGGACGAGTACCGGGACGGTGCCACCGGGGTCTGGACCCGCGGCCTGCCGATCCGGCGCCACATCGCCGATGGCGCCTGCTTCACCCCCTGGTGCCCGGCCGGGACCACGAGCGAGGCCTTGGTCGCCGTCGAAGGGCAGCGCCGGGCCATCGAGGACGCATTCGAGACGGCGAAAAACGAGCTCGGCCTCGACCACGACGAGACCCGGTCCTGGCACGGCTGGCACCGTCACGTCTCGCGGGTCATGCTGGCCTTCGCCCTTGTGGCGGTGATCCGCCACAAGGCGAATGCCGCACCACCCCCGAAAACCCTGATCCGGCTCACCCGAACGCGCCGGACCTCATCCGCTGGTCGGTCCAGGGAATCCGGCGCGTTGCCGTCCGCCTCGTGCAGCGATGCATCCGGCCCGCCCGGGGCATCGCCTGGTCATGCCGGCGACGCGCGCACCAAGTCGGCGCCCAACGCCTTCACCTGAAGCGAAAGCTGCAACTGTAATGCCAGATTCGCTCCCGAGATCGGCAGACCGGGATCAGCTTCCGAGCAGCTCCTTGACCTTCCTGAGATCCCACTTGTTCGCGAGCGCCACGAGCGGATCGCCGCTCTTCACGTTGTGCCCCTGCAGCATGATAGTGCCCTTGCCGCCGAGATCGATGACGAGCTGCGCCGACTTGTCTTCGGCATCATAGGTCACGACCGCGTTGTCGCGACCGATCCGGACCCGCTTGGCATTGGGCTGGGCTGCCAGGACCTGAGGATTCATGAGCATGCCGGCGAGACCCTGGAGGAACCCGCTGCCGGCCATGAGCTGTGCCTCGATCGAGGCTTCTCCGTCGCCCTCGCCGGAACGGTAGGTGCGGCTCAGCATGGTGCCTGCCCCCATGAGAGGGTTGGCGCCCCGCGACTGGTCCCCCGGATCCTCGATCCGCCAGCCCGCTGGCGGTTCGGGAAAGGTCGCGAGAAGCTGTTCGCCGATCTTGCCGCGCAGCGCCTGGAGCGCGAACTCGAGCTCCGAGACGGCGCCCGGAATGTCACCCTGATCATAATAATGGCGCGCCTGGTCGATCTGATCCGTGATCTCGTCGGCTGACACGCCCTGCGGCAGAGCCAGGACGGTGGCGAGCAGAGCGGTAGCAAGGACGCGCATGAGCAAACCTTCGGGTTGTAATGCATCGGAGCTTCGGCCAGGCTTCTACTGCCTGTCAAGCGAGGTGCCTTGCGGTGTCGCCCGGTTGCGACTAGATAAGCGCCACGCGCGCCCCCGAGCACGCGCCCTGCGGAGGGATGCCGGAGCGGTCGATCGGGGCGGTCTCGAAAACCGTTGTACCCCGCGAGGGGTACCGTGGGTTCGAATCCCACTCCCTCCGCCATGTCTCCAAGTTGCTGATTTTCCTGGGTTTTCTGGCCGGTGACGACCATCGCCGTGTGCCGGTATCCAGTATGGTGCACGCCATGGCGAAGGCCGAGGACGTGTCCGACGACCGAATTTCGAGGACAGCATACGAAATCAACCCTCCTTGTGACCCTCACGGCTACGCGGATCGCGCTTGTGCAGGTGCAGCCGGAGGTCGAGCAAGCAGGCCGAGCATCGCCTCATGTAGGGAGGTTCGGCTGGCGTAGGGCGGAAAGGTTGATTTCCTATGCTGTCTTCGAGACAGTTGGATGGGGCTTCAAGCGGATCGCGCAGGAGCTCAGGTGTGATCGTAAGACGGCGAAGCGCCATCTTCTTCATGGCTGCTGGCAAGGCTGCCAGCAGCCATGGCGGGCCAGAGCGCTGGACGGGCTGGAGGACTCGTCTGCCGAGCGGTTCCGGCGCCACCGCGGCGACGCCGACGTCGTCCACCAGGCGCCGGCGGACGAGCGCAGTTCCCGAAGGTGCTCAAGCGACCGCTGCCTGGAGCGCCACGGGTTCCGGATCCTTCAACATGTAGCCCCGTCCCCAGACCGTCTCGATATAATGGTCGCCACCGGTGGCCAGAGCGAGCTTCTTCCTGAGCTTGCAGATAAAGACGTCGATGATCTTGAGCTCGGGCTCGTCCATGCCGCCATAGAGGTGATCGAGGAACATCTCCTTGGTAAGGGTGGTGCCTTTGCGCAAGGAGAGCAGTTCCAGAATGCTGTATTCCTTGCCGGTCACATGGATTCGTCTTCCGTTGACCTCCACGGAACGCTTGTCCATGTTCACGACGAGCTTGCCAGTGCGGATGACCGATTCGGAGTGGCCCTTGGCTCGCCGCACGATCGCCTGTATCCGGGCGACGAGTTCTGTCCTGTTGAAGGGCTTGGTCAGATAGTCGTCGGCACCGCCGACCAGCCCTTTCACTTTGTCGGCCGGATCGGAGCGGCCCGAAAGGATCAGCACCGGTGTCTGGATGCGGGCGCTGCGCAAGCGGCGCACGACCTCGTGGCCATCGATATCGGGCAGATGCAGATCAAGGATGATGATGTCGAAATCATAGAGCTTCGCGAGCTCGATCCCGTCCTCGCCGCAGCCCGCCGCCTCGAACACCATGTTCTCGCTCTTCAGAGCCGTCTCGATCAGCTTGGCCGAGACGGGATCGTCCTCAATCACCAGAGCACGCATGGTTTCTCCCACTCTCGCTCTCCATCGTCGCCGTCCTTGGCGGCAGCACGACCATAGCGGGTCCACTCTTAAGCCACTGTTAATCCGAGGGGTGGCTTCTGAACCCGGCTGCGCCTCCTGCTCGGTCGGAACGGCCGCAGCTCGATCGAGCTGCGGAGCATACAACCACAGATTGCAAAACGTGCGCAACCAAAAAGTGTAACGCTTCCTTCACTACCCGCAACGAGAGTGATGGCTGCGAGGCGTTTCGTCCCGAGAGGTTGAGGAGAGAGGCGTGTGGAGCGAGCCAGAGTTCGAGGTACTCACGGCAGCCTTCGCCGCCATTCCCTCCTTCCGGCACGGCGGCTACGTCACGGGCTGCAGCAGCGGTCTGATCACGGCGAGCGGCCTCGACCGGCACGCCGCGATCGGCGATCTCTGCCTGATCGAGCGGCGAGAGGCCGCCACCCCTTCGGCTGCATCACCGCTATTTCGCGGGCAGAATGCGGTGATGGCCGAAGTCGTGGGCTTCACCGAAGCCGGAGTGAAGCTCGTGGCCTACGAGGAGCCGGTCGGCATCACGCGTGGCGCCAAGGTGGCGCTCGAGCCGGGACTCGGCATCCTCTATCCCTGCCTTGCCTGGCGCGGACGTGTCCTCGATGCGCTCGCCCGGCCGATCGACGGCGGACCGCCTTTGCCACGAGGTGATCGGGCTTACAGGATCACCGCCCGCGCCGTCGCCGCCGAGCGACGGCGCGGGCTGGGGCGCCGGCTTTCGCTCGGGGTACGGGCGCTCGATCTGTTCACGCCCTGCTGCGACGGTCAGCGCTTGGGGATCTTCGCCGGCTCCGGCGTGGGCAAGTCCACCTTGCTCTCCATGATCGCGCGCGACAGCGACGCCGACGCGCTGGTCGTGGGCCTCATCGGCGAGCGCGGCCGCGAGCTCAACGACTTCCTCGAGCACACCTTGGGCGCGGAGGGGCGGGCACGCAGCGTCGTGGTGGTGGCGACTTCCGACCTGCCGGCCATGCTGCGCCGCCGCGCAGCCTATGTCGCGCTCACCGTCGCCGAGCAGTTGCGCGATCAGGGCCTGCGCGTGCTGTGCCTGATGGACAGCGTCACCCGTTTCGCCATGGCGTTGCGGGAGATCTATCTCGCTGCCGGCGAGGTACCGGCGAGCCGTGGCTACCCGCCCAGCGTGCTTGCCGAGCTGCCGAGATTGCTCGAGCGGGCGGGACCCGGCGAAGGCGAAGGCAGCATCACCGGCCTGTTCACCGTGCTGGTCGAGGGCGATGATACCAACGAGCCGGTGAGCGATACGGTACGTGGCATTCTCGACGGCCATATCGTCCTGGATCGAGCGATCGCCGAGGGAGGACGTTTCCCGGCGGTCGACCCCTTGAGAAGCGTCTCGCGCAGCGCTCCCGGCTGCTACACGGCCGAGGAATGGGGGCTCGTGCGCGAAGCACGCCGCCTGATGCGGCTCCATGCCGACATGGAGGAACTGATCCGGCTGGGGGCCTACCGCAGCGGTAGCAATGCCGAGCTCGATCGGGCCATTGCGGTCCGGCCGGCTCTGGAGGCGGTGTTGCGGCAGGACGCGAGCGAGCGGGCGGTCGCTGGGAGCGCTGCCTTCGCCTCCTTGGCCGAAGCCCTGGCCAGACCGACAGAGGAAAGAGCAGCCCCGTCCCGAAGCGATGCAGGAGCGACGAACGATGATGGTGAACGGTAGGGAGCAGTCGATGCGCCGTGCGCTCGATCTGCTCGCTCGCATCGAGAAGCAGGTCCTGGACCGCCAGTATCTGACGCTGCGGGCCATCGAGGCCGAGATCGAGCGGAACCGACGGGAGCTGAGCCTGCTCGAGGGCGCTCTCGCTTCGGAGCTGAGCATCGCCTGGGCGTTGCCGGGCGGGCCTCGTCCGTTCGCTGCTTACAATGCCCGCGCCCGCGAGCGGCAGCATCGGTTGATGATCGGTATCGAAGCGCTCGGGCATTCGTGGCAGAAGGCGGAAGCTTCGCTCCACGAGGCCATGCAGCGCTTCAAGGGCCTCGATCTCGCCGCGGAACGGATGCGGGCACGAGCCACCGAACTCCTGCGGCGGCAGGCCGAAGCTGCGTGCCAGGAAATAGTCCTGCTCCGCGCAGCCTGCCTCACCGAGCCGCGGGAAGAGGCCGCAGCGTGATCAGAACTCGGGCGCGAGCGTCACCTTGAGGCCATCGAGGGCGTCGGTGAACTTGATCTGGCAGGAGAGGCGCGAGTTGTCGCGTACCTCGAACGCCTCGTCGAGCATCATGCTCTCGTCGGCGTTCGGGGGCTCGAGCCGGTCGAGCCACGCGGGGTCGACATAGACGTGGCAGGTGGCGCAGGCACAGCAGCCGCCGCACGCGGCCTCGATCGGCAGATCGTTCTCGCGGATGATCTCCATGACCGACCAGCCGAGCGTGCCCTCGAGCTCGTGTTCCTCACCTTCGCGATCGGTCACGAACAGCTTCGGCATGTCAGGCAACACCCAGTTTCTTCTGGAGGTCCGTGCTGGAGGTCGTGTAGCGGAAGATCAGCTTCTGCTCGGGGAAGCAGTACTTGAACGCCTTCTGGCACATCAGCGCCGCCTCGTGGAAGCCCGAAAGGATCAGCTTGAGCTTTCCAGGGTAGGTGCAGATGTCGCCGATCGCGAAGATGCCGGGCTGGTTGGTCTCGAATGCCGCCGTATCGACCGCGATCAGGTTGCGGTCGAGATTGAGTCCCCAGCCGGCGATGGGACCCAACTCCATCTTGAGGCCGTAGAAGGCGAGGACCGTGTCGCAGGGAACGAGCGTGGAGGTGCCGTCGGTGCCCTTGATCGTGACGCTCCGGATCCGGTCGCCCTCGCCATCGAGAGCGCTGATCTGGCCGATGACGAGGCGCATCCGTCCCTCGGCCACGAGCCGGCGCATCTTCTCGACCGAATCGGGGGCGGCGCGGAACTCGTCCCGGCGGTGGACGAGCGTCATGCCGGCCGCGATCGGCTGCAGGTTGAGGACCCAGTCGAGGGCCGAATCGCCGCCGCCGGCGATCAGGATGTTGCGGCCGCGGAACTGGTCCATCTTGCGGACGGCGTAGAACAGGGACGTGCCCTCGAACCGCTCGGCTTCGGGCAGCGGCAGGCGTCGTGGCACGAAGCTGCCGGCTCCGGCCGCGATCACGACCACGGGCGCCTCCAGCACCGTGCCGGCGTCGGTCTCGAGCCGCCAGCGCCCGTCCTCGAGGCGGCGCAGGTCGGATGCCTGCTCCTTCAGGTGGAAAGCGGGCTCGAACGGCCTGATCTGCTCCATCAGCCTGTCGACGAGCTCTTGGCCGGTGCAGCGCGGCACGGCGGGGATGTCGTAGATCGGCTTGTCCGGATAGAGCTCGGCGCACTGGCCGCCGATCTTGTCGAGATTGTCGACGAGATGGCACTTCATGCCGAGGAGCCCGGCCTCGAACACGGCGAACAGGCCGCACGGGCCTGCGCCGATGATGATCATGTCGGTCCTGATGACGTCCTCGGACATCGCTTTTCCGCAATGAAGGCCGCGTCGCCCGAACGGGCCCGGTCGCGCCCACGGAGCCAGACGACGCGGGAATGCCGGAACGGCGTCGCCGTCCCGTGAGACGATCCGGGCGCTTAGCATCCTCGCACCCTACGGGCAAGGGCGAGCTGATGCCCTGCAGCCGGAAGACGCTGCGATGCGCCGGACGTTCCTCGACGCCATCAGGTGATCGGGCCATCAGGCGCCGGGAAGGATCGCCGCTCTCCCATTTGGCTGATCGGTTCGTCTCGAAACACTCCCCCCGATCGTCGGGATCGCGAGGAGGCAGTTCGGGCGGCTGCCGAACAACGGGCCCAGCGGCCGGGCGAAATCCTCGCTCGGGACAGACCCTTTGCCTTCGTCCGATTGCCCTGGGATACCCCCTTGAGCCCCGTCGAGGAGCAGACCATGCTGTCCGACCGTCGCGAGCGGCAGGAGGAAGACGATGGCGAGGAACGCGCCCGGACGGATGCGGACCGGCATCCGCGAGATGGTGGATCTGCAGCTCGCCATGGCCAAGCTCGGCTTCGATCTGCTCGCGACCGGCGCGCATGCGGCGGGTGTGATCGCACGTCGCAGCGCGATGCTCGGTGCCGCGATGCTCCAGCCCGCCAGGCTCGCCGATCCGGAGTTCGTGCGCATGGCGGCCGAGAAGGTGGAAGCCGCGAGCGAGGCTGGTCGTCGTGCCGCCCGCCATGCGGACAAGATTCTGCCGCGAAGCTCCACCAGCACCATGATGCTGGCAGCATCGGGTATCGCTCTGGCCGAAAGCTGTCTTCGTCCCTATCACCGCCGGGTCCGGGCCAATTCCCGACGACTCGGCCGGCGTGGCTGACGGCGGCCGATCCCGCGTTAACGTGAAGACAAGGATCGCCGGTTATGATCCGGCCTCGGGTTCCTCGTTCGCCGGAGGGTGAATTGACAGCCTCGTCCCCAGAGCCTATCTGACCGCACGTCGTAGAAGTCCGCGCGTTCGCGCCAGCTCGCGCCCGTAGAAGGATTCTCCGCTCATGTTCGGCGCTCTTGCTCGGCGGTTGTTCGGCTCCGCGAACGATCGGCTGGTGAAGTCACTGCGCAAGACGGTCGACAAGATCAATGCACTGGAACCGTCGCTGGCCGGCCTGACCGACGAGGCGCTGCGCGCGAAGACGGACGAGTTCAAGGAGCGTCTGGCCAAGGGCGAGACGCTCGACGACCTCCTCGTGGAGGCGTTCGCCGTGGTCCGCGAGGCCGCGAAGCGCACTCTCGGTCAGCGGCACTTCGACGTGCAGCTCATCGGCGGCATGGTCCTGCACCAGGGCGGGATCGCCGAGATGCGCACCGGCGAGGGCAAGACCCTGGTCGCTACGCTCGCCACCTATCTGAATGCCCTCGAAGGCAAGGGCGTTCACGTCGTCACGGTCAACGACTATCTGGCCCGCCGCGATGCCGGCTGGATGGGCCAGATCTATCAGTTCCTGGGCATGAGCGTGGGCGTGATCGTGCCCGGTCTCGACGATGATCAGCGCCGGGCAGCCTATGCCGCCGACATCACCTACGGCACCAACAACGAGTTCGGCTTCGACTATCTGCGCGACAACATGCGCCACTCGCTGGATGCCATGGTCCAGCGCGGTCATCATTTCGCGATCGTGGACGAGGTCGACAGCATCCTGATCGACGAGGCGAGAACGCCGCTCATCATCAGCGGCCCCACCGACGACAGCTCCGAGCTCTACCGCGCGGTCGACAAGCTGATCCGCCAACTGGAGCCGGACGATTGGGAGAAGGACGAGAAGCAGCGCAGCGTGAGCCTGACCGAGAAGGGCCAGGAGCATATCCAGGCTCTGCTGGGCGAGGCCGGGCTCCTCAAGTCGCCGGATCTCTACGACATCGAGAACATCTCGCTCGTGCACCACGTCCAGCAGGCGCTGCGGGCGCACAAGGTGTTCAGCCGCGACGTCGACTACATCGTCAAGGACCAGAAGGTCGTCATCATCGACGAGTTCACCGGCCGCATGATGGAAGGCCGGCGCTACTCGGACGGACTGCACCAGGCGCTCGAGGCCAAGGAGGGGGTGCCGATCCAGGCCGAGAACCAGACGCTCGCCTCGATCACCTTCCAGAACTATTTCCGCCTCTACGACAAGCTCGCCGGCATGACCGGCACGGCCGCGACCGAGGCCGCCGAGTTCGCCGAGATCTATAGGCTCAACGTGGTCGAGATCCCGACCCACCGGCCGATGATCAGGAAGGACGAGGACGACGAGGTCTATCGCACGGCGCGCGAGAAGAATGCGGCCATCGTGGCCGAGATCGAGGCCGCCCATGCCAAGGGGCAGCCGGTCCTGGTCGGCACGGTGTCGATCGAGAAGTCGGAGCAGCTCTCCGAGATCCTGAAGGCCAAGGGCATCCCGCACCAGGTCCTGAACGCCCGCTACCACGAGCAGGAAGCCTACATCATCGCCCAGGCGGGCAAGATTGGGGCGGTCACGATCGCCACCAACATGGCCGGTCGCGGCACCGACATCCAGCTCGGCGGCAATGCCGAGATGCGGATCGCCCAGGAGCTGCCGCCCGAGGAGCGGCGCGGGCCCAAAGCGGAGGCGATCCGGGCCGAGGTCGAGGCCTTGCGCGAGAAGGTGAGGGAGCTGGGCGGCCTCTACATCATCGGCACCGAGCGCCACGAGAGCCGGCGGATCGACAACCAGCTCCGTGGCCGCTCCGGCCGCCAGGGCGATCCGGGCCGGTCCAAGTTCTTCTTGAGTCTCGAGGACGACCTCATGCGCCGGTTCGGCTCCGAGCGCATGGACGGGATGCTGCAGCGCCTGGGCCTGAAGGAGGGCGAGGCAATCATCCATCCCTGGATCAACAAGGCGCTCGAGAAGGCGCAGCAGAAGGTCGAGGCCTACAACTTCGAGATCCGCAAGCAGCTCCTCAAGTTCGACGACGTGATGAACGACCAGCGCAAGGTCGTCTACGAGCAGCGTCGCGAGCTGATGGAGGCCGAGGACGTCTCCGACACGGTGCGCGACATGCGCTGCCAGGTGATCGAGGATCTCGTCGCCAAGTACATTCCCGAGAAGGCCTATCCTGAGCAGTGGGACGTGGAGCATCTTCACGCCGAGGTGAAGCGCTATCTCAATCTCGACCTGCCGATCGCCGAATGGGCCAGGGAGGAAGGAATTGCCGATCAGGAGATCCGCGAGCGGCTGATCAAGGCCAGCGACGAGCTCGCCCAGCGCAAGGTGGAGGAGTACGGCGAGCCCTTGATGCGGATGGCCGAGAAGAGCCTGCTGCTCCAGATCCTCGATCATCTCTGGAAGGAGCATCTCCTCCATCTCGACCATCTGCGCCAGGGCATTCATCTGCGCGGCTACGCCCAGCGCGATCCCCTGAACGAGTACAAGCGCGAGGCGTTCGATCTGTTCTCGGCGATGCTCAGCAACCTGCGGCAGACCGTGACCCAGGTGCTTTCGCATCTCGAGGTCCGGATGCAGCAGCCCGAGCCCGAGCCCGCGCCTGCGGCGCTGGCTCCGCCTCCCCGCCCGCGGCCGATCCAGATGGCGGCAGCATCGCCGGCAGCCGGAACGACGGCACTGGCCGGTGCCGACATACTCGAGGCCAACCCGTCCGATCCCGCCATCTGGAGTCGGACGCCGCGCAATGCACCCTGTCCCTGCGGCTCGGGTAAGAAGTACAAACAGTGCCACGGTCGGATCGCATAAAGCCGGCTTCGAGTAGAGTGGTGATACCGGCCCTACGAAGCGGTGACGGACGCGGGCAGCCAGGGGAAATCGGTGGGCGGTGGCTGAGCCGGCGGTCGCGAAGAGGCTCCCAGACCCGCTCCCCCGGGTTCGACTCGGGGCGGTAGGGCGGCAACGGGACCAGGATCAGGCTCGCCGGCACGGTCAGGCCCTCGCTGACGGGCCAGCCGGCCCCGTCGGGCACGAGCGCGGCATGGATCCCGGCCGGAACCGCCCGGCCGAGCCCGGCCAGGAAGCGGCCATGGCCGCGGTCGCGACCGCGGGCCGGGCCAGGGCGACACCCTCGCCGCGCTCGGGACAGACGGCGCCGAACAGGTGGGCGGCGCCGAAGCCCTGCTGGCGCACCCCGCGCGGGCGTACCCCTTCCGGTACCAGACGTGGCCGCGGCGGCCTTCTGCCCGATGCGGGCCTCATCCATGAACCACGGCTCGACCCGCGCTCCTTCCGGGCGCCGGCCCGCCGTTTCCCGGAGCATGTCGGGCCAGGTTTTTCGAACCGCGCCTGCGCCTTCGGGTCCGCCGCGGGTGGACTGGCCGGGCCTGGGGTCAGGAGAGGTCGAGACCCTCGAGCATCCCGCTCTCGCCGTAGCGGACCCCAA